>NZ_DASQMZ010000030.1:0-78891 GCF_035645235.1 Paenibacillus sp. | reverse complement strand
CGTCGACGACGAGGCCGCCCTTCACGACGTCGACGACCTTCGCTTCGATCGTCTCGTTGTTGTCGAGCAGCTCTTGCATCTTGTCCCAAGCTTTCTCGCCTTCGACTTGACGTCTCGAGAGCGTCAGCGTCTCTTTCGCGTCGTTGATGCTAATAACCTTGCAAGTGACTTCCTGTCCCAATTGAACGACATCCGATATATTGTCAAGAGGGACGGAAGACAGCTCGCGAGCGGTAATGACGCCGTCGTATTTGTAGCCGATATCGACGTACGCTTGATTGTCCTCCACCTTCACGACGGTGCCCTTGACGATGTCGCCCTTCTTAACCGTCGACACCTCGTTCATGTCCACCGTGTCCGCGGAATCCGCCGCTTCCTGCTCGTTCGCCTGTACTTTTGTTTCTTCCGTCATAACGATACCCTCCTCAGTTTCCACAAACCCTTTTGATGAATGTAGTATAATTCCAAAATACCATTTCCATACGTTAGAAATCAATCGTACGCAAGGCATTCGGAAACTTGTAAACTTAAGAATGTTGGTCGAGCAGCCGCTGAATGGATGCCATGATTTTTTCCGTCAAGGCGTCGCCTTGTTCTGCCGGCGGCAGGTGAGAGACGCTCTCGGCCGCGCCGAACGGTTCCCCGTACACGATCTTCATGCGGCGGAACGGCTTGTAAGGGCCGATGATGGCGACGGGCACGATCGAAGCGTTGCTGCGCAGCGCCAGACTGGCCGCTCCCTTCTTGCCTTCGCCGAGCTTGGTCGACTTCTGGCGCGTCCCCTCCGGGAAAATGACCATCGCGCTGCCTTCCTTCAGCACCCTGATCGCGGTTTTCATCGTCTCCATGCTCATGCCGCCGCGGTTGACCGGGAACGCGCCGAGCGCGGAGATCAGTCTTGAGAATCCGGGCACTTTGAACAACTCCGCCTTCGCCATGAACCGTACGTGACGCTCCATGTAGCAGGCGACGAACGGAGGATCCAACAAGCTCCGGTGGTTGCCGCAGACGACGACGGGCCCGTCTCTAGGAATCGTCTCGCTGCCTTGCGATTTTACGAGAAACAAGAACGAGAGCAAGCATCGAACGATGAAACGGCATACGTCGTAAAGCATCGACTTATACCTCCAATGCGCGGCGGCACATGCCGACGATCCGTTCTGCCGCCTCGTCCGCGCTCATGTGCGACGTATCGAGCAGCACCGCGTCGTCCGCCTGCCGCAGCGGGGAGACGTCGCGCTCCGAATCGGTCTTGTCCCGCTCGGCGATCGCTTCCGCCAAGCTTTCGATCGACGTCGAAGGCTCCCGATCTTTCACTTCGTTCCAACGCCGTTCCGCCCGAATGCGCACGCTGGCGGTCATAAATACTTTGACCTCCGCGTCGGGAAGCACGTTCGTGCCGATATCGCGGCCGTCCATGACGACGCCGCGCGACGCCGCGATTTCTCGCTGCAGCCGAACGAGCAGCTCGCGGATCGCCGGTACGGCGGCGACGCGCGAGACGGCGCCGGTCACCGCTTGCGAACGAATCGGTTCGGTTACGTCCTCCCCGTCCATCAGCACGCGCTGGCCGCCCGGCTCCGGCACGAGCCGAACGTCGAGCCGCTCGGCGATACGCGCGAGCTCGGCGGAATTATTCAAGTCCGCTCCTTCGCGAATCGCCTTGAGCGTGACCGTCCGGTACATCGCTCCCGTATCCACATATATGTATCCAAGCATCTCGGCGACCTTCCGCGCCACCGTGCTCTTCCCGGCGCCGGCCGGTCCGTCGATCGCGACATTAATCTTAGCAGTCGTAGGCCAATTCAAGCGTTGTACTTCCTTTCGTCATCTACGATGAAACGCCGCAGACGTCGCCGTCTCGCAGAGAAAAGCAGGCAAGGCCTGCTTTCGCGCTTGTATAGTATACCACACGATCGGCGTAGGGTGCAAAGCCATAGGTCTGTCCTTCCATGCGGTCGATGCGGGTGAGCCGTTCCCGTACGGGGCGAATCGTCAGCAAGCCTTGGAATACGACCAACAGTACGAACAGCGTCACGATGACGCGCAGCAGCTTGCTTTCCGCGCCGTCGGACAGCCGCAAAAACCGTTCGACGACGCTTTCCTCCGAATCTCGATTCGTCACGCGAATCCGCCCCCCTCGCACGTATTCAAAGAATAAAAGAAACCTAACGGAAAATCGTTCTCCGTTAGGTTTCGCCGCGGATCGGTGAAGTTATGCACGATGGGGTTTATTTCCGCATATCGAATTGCCGTTCGAAGCAATACCGAATAATTTTTTGCTGTTCGACGCCCGCGATCTCTTGAAACCGCATCATCGCGAGCTGCTTGCCGGTCTCCAGCGGCTTCGTGCGAATGATTTCGGATTTAAAAGGCACGTGCTCGATGGAGCCGTTCCGGTAATGAATGAGCAGCCAGCAGCTGAGCGTGTCGTTCGCTTTGATCGGAATGTGGCCGTCGCAGACGATCGAGGTTCCGCCTCCGCTGATGTCTTCCGTCATCGCGAGAAATTGCAAATGATCTCCGAGCCTGCAAGCGATCTCGAGCGCGGCGGGCACGCGCAGGAACGTGCGGCGTTGGACTCTGGAAATCGCCTCCGGCTCGGGCTTACGCAAGATGACAAGGCGGACGACGTCCGTATGATGGCCGATCACTTCCGTCTCGAAGAAATTCTTTACGCCGTCGCCGGTCACGAAGTGAGCGGAAATCTGGTCGCCGACGTCCAGCCGCTTCAGCCGCCCCGTCTTTTCGTCCAGCGGGACCTCGATGGCGATATTCTCGCTGCTGACGTCCGCGATGCGGGTCTTATATTGTTTTTTGCTTTCTTCCTCGTCCAGCGAAGCCACTTGGAGGAACAAAGTTTGATTGATTTTCACGTTGCCCGCGGACCTCCCGTCGAATGGAACTAACCGTATTATACCAACGCAACGGGAGAAAAGGAATACGATTCGCGCGGCGAACGCAAAAGCGCGGGAAGGCTTTCGCCCCCCCGCGCGATTCGCTGCGTCGGTTTAACTGCCCGAAGCCGCCGCGTCCGACTCCCGGATGCGTTCGATTTTTTCTTCGAACCCGTCCTGGGCGTTGAAATAAATCCGGTAATCGCCGCCGTTGATGCTGCCGAGGAACTCGTAACAGAGCACCTCTTCCTCCAAGTCGTTGCGAATGACCGCGAGCGACGATTCGGCGACTTTGAAATTCGGGTTCAGCAGCTTGCGCGCGTCGGCCTCCGTCATCGACGGCTTCCCGAAGTCGGTCACCTGTCCCCGATACAGCAGATCCCCTGCCGACAAGCCCGTAATTTCCGCATCGTCGAGCGCGACCTTGACCGTCACCTGGTCCGGATAAATCGTAATGCCGTTCGCGACGCGAGCGAACTTAATGCTGGCGACATTGTTGTACTCGTCGTAGCTGACCGCCTTCATTCCTTCGAAGCCGTGCTCCTCGAGGAACGCTCCGCCCGCCTCGACGGCTCCTGCGATGTCGATGTTTTTGTTTTTGACGGGTCGCTCCGTCAAGAAATACACGAGACGGCCGCCCTGCTTCGTGTACTCGATCTGCCGCGGTGCCATGCCGTCGCCGCCGCTCGGCACGGACACCGTGTACGTCACGAAATCGGTGTCGGTCCCGTTTTCGACCGCCTTCATGTTCGACGTATCGGGAAGGCCGAGGAAGTCGGCCGCCTTCCGCTTCGCCTCTTCTTCGGTGATCGCCGGACCGTCGACCGATTGGATCGTCATGCGCCGGTTCATCGCCGACATCGTCGGGCCCCAATCGATATCGCCGTACTCGGTGACCCGCTTATTCATCAGCTGGAAGCCGTCGATGATGTCGTTATCGTACGGTTCCTTGCCGGAGGCGAGCAGCACTTCGACGTCCATCCACTGCAGGTGGTCGTTCAGCACGGCTTCCTGCACCTTCCGCAGGTCGTTCTTTATTTCCTTAGACTGTTTATATAGGGTGTTTAATATCTTCATCTCCGCGTCCGAAAGCGGCTGCTTTTGCAAATCTCGCATCGCGGTTTTGTACGAGAACGTCGCGATGTTGGCGAGCAGCGTCTCCGTCTCGTGGAACGGCATGAGCGTGAGCGGCAGCTGATTGACTTCCGACTGGGCCTGGCTGGTCAGCCGCCACATGTTAATCAGGCCTTTGCGGTGGAAATTCGAGGTCGAGCTGACGGCAAGCGTGTTGCCGAGCTCCTCGTGCAACTGGTCCATATGATAAGACAAGTCATGGAAAGCTCGTTGGTACTGGTTTTCCGCTTTGACGAGGATGCGGTTTTTCTCCTGATGCTCCTGGTACCCCCACAATCCGGCTCCTATAAGCAACACGGTCACGATCGGAAACAACACGGCGCTTAAACGTTGGTACACTTCGATAGGTCCCCCTTCGACGAAAACTTATCGTTAGCTTTCGTTGAAGGGGAACGGGTTATACATTTTCTTCATCGACAAGAAAATCGTGATCGTTGTCGCAGAGGCAGCGCTTGAACCCCGTCTCGATGCGCCCCTTTTCCTTCTTGCCGCGCAAGACGAAGCGTTCGCCGCATCGGTTGCAACGAATCGATACTTTCACTCTAGCATTCATGTCCGGTCCCGTCCTTGTGTGATCTATGCTTCACCCAGTTTGGACGGACGCGTCACATTTTAAACTCCTCTTCCCGCCGAATCATGCGCAGCGGCGAGCGATGGTTGGCGCGCTTCATCTTCCAAAGTCCTCTCGCCCATAAATACGCCATGAACGGCACCATCAGCCACATCCAGACCGTGCCGGACGTCGTCAGAAGAAAGTCGTACAACCCGTGATAGAACACCGGAAACAGCAGGGAGAACGCGAAATACTTCCCCTTCTCCGCCTTGGTGAATTTCGCGACCCCGAAATAATAGCCCATCACGACGCCGAACAGCGCATGTCCGGACACCGGGAGCAGCGCGCGAAGAAGCAAGGCCGATAAGGAAAAGGGTTCCAGGAACGCGTACAGCATGTTTTCCATCGTCGCGAAGCCGAGCGACACGGCGGTCGCGTACACGATCCCGTCGTAAGGTTCGTCGAACTCCGCGTGGCGGAACACCGCGACGGCGACGAGGAGCCACTTCGCGGTCTCCTCGAGCGCGGCCGATGTGACGAAAGAGAAAAACAGCGGATCCGTCGAGCCGAACCATAATTCCAACCCGCGCTGCAAGACCATGACGGGAAAGACGGAGATCAGCCCGAACAGGAACAGCCGCGCGACGATCGCGATCGGTTCGGCCGCGTACCGGTCTTTAAGATAAATATAAGACAACAGCGCGATGCCGGGGGCAGCGGCCGCCGCGGCGATCGAAAACAGCGCCATCCGGCGTCGCCCTCCTTCGGATCCTATCCTGTTCTTTCGTCATACCCAGCCGCGGTACCTCGCGGCTTCGGCCATCTTCCGAACCCCCGCCATATATGCGGCGAGCCGCATGTTTACCCCTCGGGCGGCATGAATGGCATATACGCTCTCGAAGCCCTTGACCATCATGGCCTCGAGCCTTGCATGCACTTCGTCTTCGGTCCAATAGAAGCCTTGGTTATTCTGCACCCATTCGAAATACGACACGATGACGCCGCCCGCGCTCGCGAGCACGTCCGGCACGAGAAGGATGCCGCGCTCCGTCACGATGTTCGTCGCTTCCAGCGTCGTCGGGCCGTTGGCCGCCTCGACGATGATCGACGCCTGAACGTCACGCGCGTTGCCGGCCGTAATTTGATTTTCGATCGCGGCCGGAACCAAAATGTCGCAAGGCTTGACGAGCAGCTCCGCATTCGTGATGCGGGTGCTTTCGAACAAATTCGTGACCGTGCCGAACGAATCGCGCTTGTCCAGCAAATATTCGATATCGAGGCCTTCCGGATCGTACAACGCCCCGTACGCATCCGATATGCCGACGACGCGGGCGCCGGCCTCGTGCATGAACTTTGAAAGATAGCTTCCGGCGTTCCCGAAGCCTTGGACGATGACGCGCGCGCCGCGTACGTCGATGCCGCGCCTGCGGAGCGCCTCGCGGATCATGATCGTCACGCCCTTGGCCGTCGCCGTCTCGCGGCCGTGCGAGCCGCCGAGCACGAGCGGCTTGCCCGTAATGAAACCCGGGGCGTCGAACTCGCGAATGCGGCTGTATTCGTCGAACATCCACGCCATGATTTGGGAGTTCGTCATCACATCCGGCGCGGGGATGTCCTTCGTCGGACCCACGATCTGGGAGACGGCTCGTACGTACCCGCGGCTAAGGCGCTCGAGCTCTCGGAACGACATCTTGCGCGGGTCGCACACGACGCCGCCCTTGCCCCCGCCGTACGGCAGGTCGACGATGCCGCACTTCAGGCTCATCCAGATCGAAAGCGCCTTGACTTCGTCCTCGGTGACGTCCGGATGAAAGCGGACGCCCCCCTTCGTCGGACCGACCGCGTCGTTGTGCTGCGCGCGGTACCCCGTAAACACCCGGATTTTGCCGTCGTCCATCCGCACCGGGATGCGGACGGTCAGCATGCGCAGCGGTTCCTTCAGCAGCTCGAACATCTCTTCGGGATAACCCAAGCGCTTTAACGCTTCGCCGATCACGATTTGCGTCGACGCCAGCGGATTCGTCATATCGGTTTCGGTCAACGTGTCCCACCTCGATTTTCAGGCGCTCCTTGAGGCGCTCCTTCTTCCTATTGTTCGTCTCGCCGCGCCGGACCATTCCCGCCCCGAACGAAAGAAGCATCCTTCCGCCTGCGCAGGCTGCCGAAAGATGCTTCCGCGATTCGGTTGCTTATGCGAACTGGGCTCGAATGACGCCGATGGCGCCCTCCGCGATGACGACCTTCCCGTATTCCGAAAGCACGGCGTCGGTATACGAATTCGCTTCGCCGAACTCCGAGAGCACCGATACCAGGTTATCGAACTGTCGATCGTCCTCCGATTCATACTCCAATTGGAGCACCCACTTGTTCTGATAGGCGTACAGGACGCCTGCGTCCGTATATTGGGGCCCGATCCGTTTCGCCGCCGCGATGACGTGCTCGAAGTCGTTGAACGTGTACGAAATCAGATCGCTCTCCTCGAGCGTCACTTCCATCTCGAACACGTCTTCGTCTTCGTCGTCGGCATACGAACCTTGCTTCTCCGAATGTTTTCCTTTCGTCACGATCACGACCATCCCCTGCGCCGGCATCGCGAACACCTCGACGGCTAACGGGCCGTTCGTATCGAAGCCGAGCTCCGAGTAGGCTTGATCCATGAGTTCGTTGAACAACTCGTGCACTTTGGGAATTTCGCGCCACATGTCGTACTTCTGGATGCCCCGCTCCGTTAAATCGTCGAATGTAAGGAAAATCCGAATCTTATCATGGCTTAGCCTTTCGATTTTCATCGCAGGATCCTCCTTTATTCGAAAATCCGGTTACAACAAAGTATGTTCGCAGACCGGAATGGTGAACGCCGAGTTGCGCAACGGCCACATTCGCTTGTCTCGGCACTCTTCCATGTTACCATTATTTTTCCGCGATTGCACTATGTAACGAGCCCCTTTTTCCCCAAAAACGCGCCCGCCGGACGGATAAAAAAAGAAGCCGCCGGAGGTTCTCCGACAGCTTCTCGGACGTCTGCAACGCCAAGTTAACGGATCGTCGCGGTGTCCCGGTTTTCGCTTAAGATCTCGTTGACTTGGCTTTTGAGCATCGGATCCTGCTTTACGATCGACTCGACGCGGTCGAGGCCCGAGGAAGCCGTCGCGGTGCTGCTCGCGCCGGTCGTCGCGCCGGACATGCTCGACATATTGCTCGAGCCCGTCTGCGTCGAAGACGCGCCGGAGGTCGAGTTGTCCCCATAGTAAGAGCGCTTGTCCGGCGTCATCATTTTGCTGCGAGCTTTCTCCACCATGCTGTCGAGCGCTTGCCCGGCGGATCCCATGCCGGAAAAGCTGAACTGTCGGTTGCTGCGGCTGAAATACATCGCTGCGGCCGCGCCAAGCAAGCCGCCGATGACGATCCCGCTCATTCTCAACGGAAATCCCTCCATTTCAGAAATGACTACAGCCCTATTTTGTCTCCGCTCCCCCGAAATCATGCCGACCGAAATCAGGGAATATGGGGGATTTCGCAGGACGCCGGGGCATGCTACAATGTGTGCCGTAACGAAGAAACCGCATCACATCCAGGCGGACGGGAGGGACGACATGAATCGAAACGGATGGTTCGCCGCGGCGACGGCGCTCGCGCTCGCCGTCTCGGCCTGCGGTCCGGCGGCTTCGCCGGGCGCGGAGACGCAAACGCCGCCCGCGGCGGCGGAATCGACGGGAACGGAGTCACCGGGAGCCGCGACGCCGGAGGCGCCGGCGCCCGAGCCGGAGTCGCCGGGAGCGGACGAGACGACGGAGCCGGCCGAGGAGGCCGCCCCGCAGCCGGAGAACGATCCGGCGCCTGAGCCGGCCGTTGAGAAGGATTATTATATGGACGGCAATTACGTGCTCCGGCCGAAAGACGAAGCGGGGGACAAGAAAGTCGTGCTGCTGACGTTCGACGACGGGCCGAAAGAAGAGGCGATGCTCGAATCGATGCTGGATACGCTCGATCGATACGAGGCTAAGGCCATCTTCTTTATTAACGGCTACCGCGCCGAGAAGCAGCCGGAGCTGGTTCGGCTGCTGCACGACCGCGGTCAGACGATCGGCAACCACAGCTGGGATCATATCGACCTGAAGAAGCAAACGCAGGAGGAGATGGAGCGTCAAATCGACGATGTGCAATCGCTCGTGCAAGAGCTCGTCGGCGAGGCGCCAGTCTTCTTTCGCCCGCCTTTCGGCTCCGGCGGCGACGCGGTGAAGGCGAAAGCCGAAGCGTCCGGCTTGCTGTATATGACGTGGTCGAACGGCTCGAGAGATTGGATGCGCGGATACGACGAGCCGCAGAAGGTCGTCGACAGCGTCCTTGAACAACTGCACCCGGGCAGCAATATACTTATGCACGAGCTGCCTTGGACGGACGAAGCGCTGGACGAATTGCTCTCCGCCCTGCGCGAGCGCGGGTATTCTTTCCTGGATCCCGCGCGAATCGATCCGGATTATTCCAAAAACTGAATGCCCCAAAACACGAGACCCGCGGTCAACAGAAAGAACGCGGCGATCAATACGTTGTAAAACAACCGAACCATCTTCATTTTATTCGAGGGATGCACCCTGCTTCTCGGCGGCAGCGGTTCGCCCTCTTTCTTGTTCTCTTTGGTCACGATTCCTCGTTCCTCCGATATCGAATAATGGCGCCCATGACGAAATCAATGATAAAGTGCGCGAAGATCGGCGTCCATAGCGTTCCCGTCCGAATCGCGATATACCCGAGCCCGTATGAGATCGAGAAGACGATGCCGGTCATCAGCCAATGCTTTAAATACCTTACGTGCACGGCCGCGAACAGAATGCTCGTCCAATACGGTCCGAGCCAATGCTGCACCGCGCCGCGAAACAACAGCTCCTCGCACACCGCGACGACGAAGGACAAGACGGCGATATGCCATAACGGAAGTCCGCGGAACAGCATGTCGTTAATGCCGCCGTCGTCGGTCACCTCCCCCGGCACGAATCGGGACAAGGCGCCGTCCGCGGCGATCACCGCCGCGGCGAATCCCGCCCCCCAAAGCCACGGCGCCAACCCCGACGGCAACGGCAGCAGATCCCATACATAGCGGCCTTGGGTCCATAGCAGAATGGCGGCGAGCAGCAACGTAAGCGCCTGTGTTATATACACATTGAGCAGCAGCGTCCGTTCGTCAAGTTTCGACGGATCGACCTTTTGCAGACGAAGGTTTTTCCATTTTTTAAAATCAAGTTTTTTCATAGACAACAATTCCCTTTTCCGAGCTTATCCCCTATACTGAAACAGTAGTTCGCCACACCGGTGAAGAGGGGTTTCCATGGAGAAAAAATTGACGAAATTCGACATTATGATGGTGCTCGGGTTTATTTTCGCGCTGACGGTCGGGGTGGCCGCCTTCTTCTTCGGGCTGCAAACCGGCAAAGAGCAGACCGATGCAAAATATAAGGCGATCATCGCCGAACTGGTCGACGAGAAAAATCAGGATAACGTGTCTTATCATCAACAACAGCTCGTATCGTTTTATCACACCGTGCTGCTTCCCTTCCGGGAATTTCAGGACCGTTGGTTCCGCCATGCGGCCACAATCGAGGCCGGCGGCGGTTCCACCGACGCCGACGCGCTCCTGAAGGAGCTCGGCCGGCTCGCGAAGGAAATTTCCGAAGAAATCAAGCCGACCACGATCCCCGAGGTGTCCCCGCTGCTCCGCGACGCCCAGGCGAATTATTTAAAGAGCCTTGCCTTGTTCGCGGCGGCGACCGACCGTTTGCAAAAAGGTCCCGACGGCGCCGCGCTCGCCGAATCGATGCGCCAGGACGACTATGTCGCCGAGGCGGCGTCGTTCGCGCTGAAAGCGCAGGCGGAATATTACGACGCGATTTGGCAATGGCACGCCGCTAACGAGCCCGTCCCCGTCGGCGCGGAGTTGATCGAGAAGAACAACTTGACGTTCGAGGAATGGCGCACGCTGCCGCTCAACGGCAAAAACTTGTTTTTGGCCCGCCTGCTCGCCGAAGTCGGCGCGTTCTCCCCGTTTTACCCGCAAGACGTCGCGGCGCGGATCGACGATCTGGACGCGGCCGGGCGCGTCGGACAGCTGCAGCTTGCCGATCTTCGCGCAGCCGTCTCGACGCTGCTGTCGACCGGCGCGGTGCGAAGCAACGATTACTTTCAGTCGAAAGAGAAACATTATCGGGGCGAAAAACTCCCGCAGCTCCCCTTCTTCTACTAATCGTAAGCGAAGCCTCGCTCGGCCGCGATCGCGGCCATGCCGCCCAGCACGTTCACCAAGTCCTCGTAGCCTTGGGCGGCTAAGTAACGGCAGGCGTACTCGCTGCGAACGCCGTGGGCGCATACGATATAAATCGTCCGATCGCGCGGCAGCTCGCCGAGCGACGCCGGAATCGACTGCAGCGGCATCAGCTTCGTATTTTCCAGATGATAATAGTCCCATTCGAACGGCTCCCTCACATCGAGGACGAGGCCGTTTTTTAATTCGCCGCGGTCGTACTTGCGTAAAAATTCGCCCGGCGTGATATGCGCGTATTCGTTCACGGGAATCCTCCTTTCCGCGTTCGATCCATTATACAATAACGGCGGGCACCTTTTCATATTGACACGACTCCCACCCCATGTTACATTATTTTGCAGGATTGATGTAAAGCGATAAAGACGATGACGGAGAAGATCTCCTTATGGCGTCCAGTCAGAGAGCCGATGGTCGGTGCGAATCGGCGGATGCGAAGCGGGATTTAGCGCTCCGGAGTTGCTGCGTGGAACGTCCCCCGGGACCAGTAGACGCAGCCGGTGTAGGAAGCCGTTACCTTCCCGGTCTTTCACGACCGACCGAGGCCGCGGGTGCGAACCCTTGCGGCGAAGTAGGGTGGTACCACGAATCGAACTCTCGTCCCTTCATACGGAATCCGTATGGGGTCGGGAGTTTTTTGCTTTCAGATTTTCCAATAACCGGGAGGAGTAAGAAACCATGCTTAAAGTATTAGTATCGGATCCGATCAGCGATTTGGGATTGCAGCAACTGACGGAAGCCGCCGACGTCGCCGTAGACAAAAAGACCGGCCTGTCGGAGGACGAGCTCGTCGCGGTCATCGGCGAATACGACGCGCTTCTCGTTCGCAGCCAAACCCGCGTCACGGAACGCGTGCTCGAGGCGGGGACGCGACTGAAGGTCGTAGGCCGGGCGGGCGTCGGCGTCGACAACATCGATCTGGACGCCGCGACCAAGCGGGGCATTATCGTCATCAATGCGCCGGACGGCAACACGATTACGACGTGCGAGCACACCTTCGCCATGATGATGGCGCTCGCCCGCCACATTCCGCAAGCGTACCGCAAGACCGTCGAAGGCGTCTGGGACCGCAAGTCGTTCCTCGGCGTCGAGCTGCGCAACAAGGTGCTCGGCGTGCTCGGCATGGGCCGCATCGGCTCCGAGGTGGCGAAACGGGCGAAGGCGTTCGGGATGGACGTTATCGGTTACGATCCGTTCCTCTCCGAGGATCGCGCGGAGAAGATGGGCGTGCGCCTCGGTTCCGTCGAAGACATTATTCGCCAAGCGGATTTCATCACCGTGCATACGCCGCTGACGAACGAGACGCACCATATGATCGCCAAGCCGCAGTTCGAAATCATGAAGCGCGGCATGCGGATCGTCAACTGCGCCCGCGGCGGCATCATCGACGAGATGGCGCTGAAGGAAGCGATCGACGAGGGCATCGTCGCCGGCGCCGCGTTCGACGTCTTCGAGGAAGAGCCGCCGAGCCCGGACCACCCGTTCCTGTCGCATCCGAAAATTATCGTGACGCCGCATCTCGGCGCCTCGACGATCGAAGCGCAGGAGAACGTCGCGATCGACGTATCCGAGCAGGTGCTCCATATTTTGCGGGGCGAAGCGTTCAAGAACGCAGTCAACATGCCGCCGATTCCGCCGGCGACGCTCGCGAAGCTCGAGCCGTACTTCGCGCTCGGCACGAAGCTCGGTTCGTTCCTCGCCCAGCTGACGGAAGGCGCCGTCAACGAAGTGCAGGTGAGCTACTCCGGCGAGCTGTCGGACGTCGATACGACGCCGCTCACGCGTCACATTTTGACGGGCGTCCTGGCGCATCACCTCGGCAAGGAGCAGGTGAACATCGTCAGCGCCTTCCATCTCGCCAAGATGCGCGGCGTGGAAGTCGTCGTCCAGAAATCGACCGCGACGAAGGGCTTCACGAACTTGATCTCCGTCACGCTGAAGACGCGCGAAGGCCAGCGCTCCGCGGCCGGCACGCTGCTGAACGGCTACGGCGCCCGGATCGTGCAGATCGATCCGTACCCGGTCGACATTCCGCCGGAAGGCCACCTGCTGCTGATCTCCCATACGGACAAGCCCGGCATCATCGGCCGCGTCGGCACGCTGCTCGGCGTCAACGACGTCAACATCGCGACGATGCAGGTCGGCCGCAAAGTCGTCGGCGGCTCGGCGATCATGGTGCTGACGATCGATAAGCCGGCGCCGAAAGCGGTGCTGCAGGAGCTGTCGAAGCTCCAAGACTTGACGAACGCGAAAGAAATTACGTTGTAAAACACAAATCGCTCCTTCGGCCACCAACCGAACGAGCGATTTTTTTATCTGTCTTACGGCGAAGGACCGCCTCTCGCCAAAACTATGGCGCGGGGCGGTCCCGATTGTTCCACGAACAACAAGAATTATCTTCTTTTTTCAACAGCGACCGTTCGCGGAACGACGGGAAGCGTGACGGTGAATGTCGTTCCGTGTCCAACGCGGCTCCTGACGCTCACGGTGCCCTCATGGGCGTCTACGAGGCTCTTCACGATGGCGAGCCCCAGTCCGGTCCCGGTCGAGCGCTTACGCGATTTGTCGGCCTTATAGAACCGTTCGAATACGTACGGCACATCCTCCGGCGGAATGCCGTCCCCCTGGTCCTCGACCTCGATGCGCACGGAATGCTCCCCGTCCGCCTCGACGCGCGACGCGCGCAGCACGATGCTGCCCCCTTCGGGCGTATGCCGGATCGCGTTGTCGAGCAAATTCGTCAATATTTGCTCGAGCCGATCCTCGTCCGCTCGGGCCAGCGCGAGCGTCTCCGGCGCGGTTCCCAGCTCGAGCGAGACGGTTAAGCCCCTGTCGCGCGACAGCGCCGCGAACTTTCGGTGCACGCGCTGCAGCAGCGGCGCGAGTTCCGTCTCCGCCTCGTTCAGCTCGAGCCGGCCGGCTTCGAGGCGCGCCAGGTCGAGCAAATCTCCGACCAGCCGCCCCATCCGAAGCGACTCGTCGTAGATGACTTGCGCGAGCTCGCGCCGCTCCTCCGGCGATTGCGCGATGTCGTCGAGCAGCGCTTCGCTGTAGCCCTGCAGCATCGACAGCGGCGTCCGCAGCTCGTGCGACACGTTGGCGACGAAATCCTTCCGCAGCTTCTCGAGCCGCGCCTCCTCCGTCACGTCGCGCAGCACCGCGACGGCGCCGCGCAGCGTTCCGGACGTGTACAGCGGCGCCATGACGACCGACCATACGCCGCTGCCGACGTGAAGCTTCGTCGTAATTTCTTTCTCCTCGGCGACGACGGCTTCGAACACCTCTTTCAGCGGCTCCGGTATGCGCTCGCTGCCGCGCGGCGCCTCGCCGCGGGGGCCCGCCTCTCTCGCCATGAGCTCTTTCCACTTGGCGAGCAGCGTCGTGCCGTGCGGGTTGGAGGAGATGATCGTGCCGTTCGCTTGGAACGTTACGACCGCGTCGGTCATCGACCCAAGGATGCTGGCAAGATGCTCCTTCTCGTAATTCAAATCCCGGATCGTGCCCTCGAGCTTCTCGCCCATGTGATTGAACGCGCGGGCGAGCTGCCCGATCTCGTCGCTCGAGCGAATGCCGACTTTCGTCCGGTATTCGCCCATCGTGATCATATCCGCGGCGCGCTTGAGCTGGAGCAGCGGCTGCGTAATTTTCGACGACAGAAAGAACGCGAAGAACGTCGTGAGCGAGAAGCCGATGATACAAATAATGACGAACAGCCGCTTCACTTCATAGGAATTCGACGTAAATTCCATGTCGATGTACGGAAGCAGGAAGACGCCGAGCAAAAACAAGACGAACGCGACCAGCAAGATGATCGTCGCCCACAGCTTGCCGACGACGCTTCGCCATATCGCCATGTCAGCGAGGCACCTCCAGCTTGTATCCGACGCCCCAGACGGTCGTGATCATCGCCGCGGCGTCCGGCGACACCTTGTTCAGCTTCTCCCGGAGCCGCTTCACATGCGTGTCCACCGTCCGCAAGTCGCCGAAAAACTCGTAATTCCATACATCCTTCAGCAGCTGCTCGCGCGAAAACACTTTGTCCGGCGAAACCGCGAGGTAATGCAGCAACTCGTACTCCTTCGGCGTCAAGCTGACCTCCTGTCCGTCGGCGGTGACGCGATGCGCGTCATGCTCGATCATGACGTGGGGAAACACGATCGTGCTGGTCGAGACGGGCTCCTTCGACAGGAACGCCGTCGCCGACGACCGCCGGAGAATCGCCTTCACCCGGAAGATGACCTCGCGCGGGCTGAACGGCTTCACGACATAATCGTCGACGCCGACCTCGAAGCCTTGCACCCGGTTCGCCTCTTCCCCTTTCGCCGTCAGCATAATGACCGGCGTCGCCTTCTGCAGCCGGAGCCGCGAGCACACCTCGACGCCGTCGATGCCCGGCAGCATCACGTCGAGCAAAATCAAATCGTAATCCTTCTCGAGCGCCATCTGCAGCGCCGTCTCCCCGTCCTCGGCTTCCTCGATGCGGAAATGCTCCTTCTCCAAGTACATCCGAAGCAATCTGCGGATGCGTTCCTCGTCGTCGACGACGAGAATCGTATGCTGCCTCTCGTTCATGGAGCCTCGACTCCTTCCTCTTCTTTGGAAAATGTCCCCAACGCCCTATAGCATTTATACGCCGGCGTAAGAATGCAGCCCGGCGATGATCAAATTTACGCCGATCAGCGTAAACAAGACGACGACGAAGCCGACGACGGCCAGCCATGCGGAACGTCTGCCGTGCCAGCCGCGTCCAAGCCGAAGGTGCAAGTAGACGCTGTAGAACAGCCATGTGACGAGCGCCCACACCTCTTTCGGGTCCCAGCCCCAGAACCGGTTCCACGCGATATGCGCCCAAATCATCGCGAAGATGAGCGCGCCGAGCGTAAAGATCGGAAAGCCGATCGCGATCGCTCGATACGTAATTTCGTCGAGATCCTCGGGGTCGATGCCCGAGAGCCGCGGCTGGATGACCGCGCCGAGCGGCCTGCGGCACGCAAGCCGCAGCGCGCCGTAGAGGAACGCGCCGAAGAGGACGGACCATATCGTCGTGTTGAATTTCCGTCCGGCGTTCACCCCGTTCATCCAATCCGGCGCCGTCCCGAGCGGCTGCGTCGATCCGAGGAACGGATCCATGCCGACCAGCTCGTAGCCGTGCGGCGCGGCGATCGGGGGCATCGCGTACGTGACGGTCACGTCGGTCAGCTCGCCGTCGATCGTCTCCTGCCCGGCGAACGTCGCCTCGTAGCCGAGGCCGCGGAACGTAAACGCGGCGACGATAAACCCGACGAGAATCAAGACGGCGAACAGCGTAAACTCGATGCCGAAACGCTGCCGGCGCTCCCGCTTGCCGGCCGCTTTATAATCGACCACCCGAAGCAAGTACATGAGACCGGACGCGAAGGCGACGGCGAAGAACGCTTCGCCGGCCGCGGCGGTCGTGACGTGGATATACAGCCAGACGCTGTTCAGCGAAGGGATGAGCGGCTGAGCCTCCCAAGGGAACACCATGGCGTACGCGAGAATGACGAACGCGACTGGCGTCGCGAAGGCGCCGAGCAGCGGCTTTCGATAGATCGTATAGATGATGATGAACGCAACGACGATCATGAGCGACAGGAACGTCATGAATTCGAATAAATTGCTGACGGGAATATGCCGATTGGCGATCCACCTCAAGATAAAATACACGAGATGGAGCGCCAATCCCAAGACGGCGATGCCGAACGCCCGCCGCGCCCTCGCGGCGGCGCTCGCCTCGCCGCCCCCGGCTCCGCCGAAGCCGCGCCCCGTAATCGCGATCGCGAACGCGACGAACGACGCGATATACGTGAACAACGCGGCGATCAGCGCCGTATTGCTAATATCGTACAAGCTCACTTCCGTTCCTCCTCCTTCGTGCGAGCGGCGACCGCGGACGCCCCGTCGATGCCGAGCGCGTCAAGCAGCTTCGCCGTCTCCCTCCGCATGCCGAACCAGTTTTTATTCGTATGCGCGCCGACCGTCAACCGGTTGCCGTCGACGCGCACCCAGATGCGCCGATGCTGCCAGTAAAAGCACATGATGAGACCTGCCATGCAAATCGCGCCCCCGACGAGCAAATACGGCACGGTCAAATCTTTGCGCACGGCGAGCGTACTCGTATAAAGCGCAACCTCGACATCTTCCATGCCGCCGGCGGAGATGACGAATTTCTCGCCGGTTCCGACCGCCGCGTTCAGCTCGTCCTGCTTGAAGCGGAGCTTGTCCACCTCCCGCGGGAAATAAATATACGATGCGCCGGCTTCCGGCAGGCCAGGTCCCGTAATCATGAAAATATAAGCGGGAGCGTTGGGCCGTTCCGCGGAGACGCTCGTCGGCTGCCCGTCCGCGTCGAGGGAAAATTCGGGGTAATAATTGTGCAGCCGAAGTTTGTACGGCCCGGCCTCGTACGCCAGGTCGGGGTTGACCGTCTTCAGCGTGAACGACCCGTACGTCTCTCCGGTCGCTTTATCGCGAAGCGATACCTTCACGCTGCGCAGCTGCGGCGTCTCGCGATAGCCGTATTGATAAATCGACATGCCGCGAAATCGCAGCGGATGGTTGACGAGCGTCTCCCCTCGGAACGCTTCGACCAGCTCCGGGTCGGTCGTGCCGCAGCGGTCCCGGCATTCGTACACGACGGCTTCCGTCTTGAACGACTTCGGGACGAGGCCGCGGCCGTCGTCCTCGTGGTACTCGACGGTGAAATTTTCGTTTTGCAAATAATAGCTCGTGTCCCCGATCCGCGCCGTGTCGCCCTCGAGGACGTCTACGTATTCCTCCATCGTAAACCCCGGGAGCGTTCGGACGAGAACGATCAGCAAAAATATAATCAAGCCGACATGATTGACGTACGGTCCCCAGCGGGACCAGCGATGCTTCTCGCCCAGCACCGCGTCGCCTTCCCGGCTCGTCCGATACCGCATCGCGCGCAGCGTCCGCTCGGCGGCGTCCGCCGCGGCCGACGCCTTCGCCGCCTCGTGCGGCGCGAACGGCAAATCCGACTCGAAGGCGACGCCCTGCCGGCGCAAAAACTCGACCGTCCGGGCCGGCCTTTGCTTCTTCAGCGCTTTATACAGCGGAATGCCGCGGTCGAGCGACGCGACGACGATCGACGTGCCGAGCAGCACGACGAGCAGCTGAAACCACCAGGACGTATACGTGTGGCTGAGTCCGAGCTTGTAATACCATTCGCCGAACCAGCCGTACTTTTCTTGATAAAAATCGATTCGGTACGGAGGGATCCTCCGATCCTCCTGCTCCAAAATCGATCCGACCGCCGCGCCGAGCAGCGTCAAGACGATCAGCCAAACCCCGACCTTCACCGACGAAAAAAAGCTCCACACATGGTCGAGCCAGTCCTTCTCAGCCTTTTGCGAACGTCTGGGCGCGCCGTCGTAACGCATGTCGAGCGGCTTCGTATCCTCGCTCACGCGCGCAACCCCCCGAACCCGCGATCGCGCCCACGGCGGACGCGTCGCTTATTGTAATTGAACCAACTGCCCGATGACCGAATCCATATACCCTTCCGTCATGCCGCCCACCTTCACCTCGCGCACGACGCCGGCGGAGTCGACGAAGAACGTCGTCGGGTACGAACGAACGCCGTATCGGTCGCGAACGTCAAGCTCCGGATCGAGCAAAATCGGGTAGGTGACGCCGAAGCGGTCGACGAACTGCTCGACCCGGACGACGGGCTTCTCCCCTAAGTTGACGCCCAGAATGACGACGCCTTGTTCGGCGTACTTTTCGTGCATGCGCTGCAGTGCCGGCGTCTCCTCGACGCACGGCGGACAGAACGTGCCCCAAAAATTAATGACGATCGGCTTGCCCTTGAATTCGTCCGTCCCGATCGTGCCGCCCTCGAGCGACGCGAGCGCGAACGGCGCGAGACGGTCCCCGACCTCCGGGGGGCGCTCCTCGCCGCCGAACGCGCTCGTCGCCACCGTATAGCCGACGACGAGCAGCACGAACGCAAAAATCGACAACTGTATGCTTCTTCTATGTTTTCCCATCGAGAATCACCCTACACTCCATTATAACGAAAGAAAAGGAGACGCGATCAGTCTCCTTTTTGAACATTATGTGTCTCCTTCAGCCCTGCTTTCTCCGCCAGCTCCCGCAGCTCGGCGATCTCGGCTTTCGTGAGATGCCGGTACTTCCCGCGCTGCAAGCCGCCGAGAAACACGGAGCCGAACCGGATGCGGCGCAGCCGGACGATCGGCGTTCGGATCGCCTCGAACATGCGGCGCACCTGACGGTTGCGTCCTTCGGTAATCGTAATTTGCACGATCGCCTCTTTGCTGTCGGGATCGGCGTCCGCGTATTCGACCTCGGCCGGCGCGGTCATTCCGTCGTCGAGCCGGATGCCCCGGCGCAGCTTGTCCAACGCGTCGCCGTGCGGCACGCCTTTCGTATGCACGAGGTATGTCTTCGGGACGTGAAACCTCGGGTGCATAAGCAAATTCGCGAACTCCCCGTCGTTGGTCATAAGAATCAAGCCCTCGGTATCGTAATCGAGCCGGCCGACCGGGTAGACGCGCTCCTTGATGCCGTGCATGTAGTCCATGACCGTCTGCCTTCCGCCCGGATCCTTCGCGCTGGAGATCACGCCCTTGGGCTTATGAAACGCCAAATATATTTTTTGCTGCAACGCGATCCGTTTCCCGTCCGCGACGATTTCGTCGCTCGTCGGATCGACCTTCGCTCCAAGCTCCGTCACGACCTTGCCGTTGACGGATACGCGGCCCGCGGCGATGATTTCTTCGCATTTGCGCCGCGAGGCGACGCCCGCCGCGGCCAGCACCTTCTGCAATCGTTCCATAGGATTGGTCTTCACCTCAAGCTAATGATACCCATCCGGTATGGAAAGCACAAGTTTCGCCCACGGGAACCTCGCGCCGGGGCAGCCGTCTTGGTGCGGGAACAGCGCGTTCGACGCGATGCCCAGCGTCTCCGACAAGCGCGCGATCAGCTTCGCCGCCACGAACAGCTGCTCTTGCGCGTCGGGATCGTTCGAGCCGTCGAACGCCGCGAAGTCGCCTTCGATGCAAACATGGATTCGGCCGCCCGGTTCCGTCGGTTCGGCCCCGGGAATGACGAAGCCGGCGCGGGTGACGAAGAAGTCGTAGCCCTTGCCGTTGATCGACGAGCATTGGGATTGATGGATGACGAAGCCGGTCGCCTTCATCGCGGATCACGCCTCTCCTAGGGAGTCGAATGGTATCAGCGTATGCTCACGGCAGGACCGAGGTGACCGGCGGATCGAGGGGTTATGCGAAGACGACATAGCAGACGGCGACCGCGGCGAAGAAGCCGACAAGGTCGGAAACGAGGCCTACCTTCAGCGCGTAGCCCGCTTTCCGGATGCCGACGGCGCCGAAATAGACGGTTAACACATACAGCGTCGTATCCGTGCTGCCCTGCACGGTGGCGGCGATCTGAGCGACGAACGAGTCCGGACCGAACGTCTTCATGAGGTCGGTCGTATACGCCAAGGAGCCCGCTCCCGTAATCGGCCGCAGCAGCGCCAGCGGCAGCACGTCCGCCGGCACGCCGAGCTTTGCGAACAGCGGCGCGACGGCGCCGACGAGCATGTCCATCGCGCCCGAGGCGCGAAAGATGGAGATCGCCGCCATCATGCCGACGAGATGCGGAATGATTCGGATCGCCGTATCGAACCCCTCTTTGGCGCCTTCGGTGAACGATTCGTAGACGGGAACCTTGCGATAAGCCGCATAGAGCGGAATGAACGCGACCAAGAGGGGAATCGCCCAAGCGGATACGGCGGTCAATATCGACGACATGCGTTCGATCCCCTTTCGCTTTGGAATGTCTAGGTGTCGGAAGGCGGCGCGGACGGCGCCGAAGCCGGCGGCCTCGGCGTTCGCAGCTGGTACCATTTATCCAGCAAGATCGCCGCCGCCAGCGCGACGGCCGTCGCGGCGAGCGTCGGACCGACGATATCGGTCGGCGTCTTCGAGCCGAAATTCATCTTGATCGCGATCATCGTCGTCGGAATGAGCGTAATGCTCGCAGTATTGATAGCGAGCAGCGTGCACATCGCGGCCGTCGCCCGTTCCTTCTCCGGATTCAGCTTTTGCAGCTCCTGCATCGCTTTGATGCCGGCCGGCGTCGCCGCGTTGCCGAGCCCGAGGATGTTCGCGCTCATATTCGACAAGATGTAGCCGAACGCCGGATGGTCGCGCGGCACCGAGGGGAACAGAAACCGGACGAACGGGCTGAGAAGCCGGGCAAGCTTTTGCAGCAGCCCCGCGTCCTCGGCGATGCGCATCATGCCGAGCCAAAACACCATGACGCTGATCAGCCCGAAGCAGACGGCGACGCCGGTCTTCGCGCCTTCGAACGCGGCTTCGGTCACCGCTTCGACCCGCCCGTTGATCGCCGCGACTGCGAAGCCGGCGACGATGAAGAACAACCAAATCCAATTGACCATGACGTCAGCCTTCTTTCGATTCGCCCGTGAACAAGACGCGAAGCATCGATCGGAAAATGTCCCCGAAGCCGGCCGCTTGCCGCTCCTCGTATTTCGTAAACCGGAACGTCGTTTGCTCCTGCACCTTAAATCGCGTGCTGCCGTCCTCGTACAGCGGCAGCGAGGCGATTCGCTGCCCTTTCAGATACAACTCCAGCTTGCCGCGCTCGCCGAGCCGGTACCCCGTCGTCGTCTCGTCCTCGAGCACGACCCGCTTCCGAAGCTCGGCGGCCTCCCCTTCGGCGAGCGGATATTCGAAGGAGCGGGCGACGACGAGATTCGGTCCTTCCACCCGTTCGCCGCTGCGGACGATCTGCGTCGACGGATAATATTGGAAGGCGTAATCGAGCAACCGCTTATGGTCGTTCCAGTCGTCGCCGTCGTTGAGCGTCACGACTGCGAACTGCTGGCCGCCTCGAGTCGCCGAGGAGATGAGCGTTCGGCGCGCCAGCGTCGTGTAGCCGGTTTTTACGCCGTCGGCTCCCTCGTACATGCTGAGCATCTTGTTTTTGTTCGTCCAGCGGTAATCCCATTCCTCGTTCGGGTTCGGCGCCTTCTTCACCTTCGTCTTGACGATTTCTTGGAACGTCGGATTCCGAAGCGCGTACGCGGACAATACCGCCATATCGTTCGCCGACGAATAGTGCCCTTCTTCGTCGAGACCGTGCGGATTTTTGAAGCTCGAATTTTTCATGCCGAGCTCCCGGGCCTTCTCGTTCATAAGAAACACGAAGCCTTCCAGCGAGCCGCCGACGTGCTCGGCGATCGCCGTCGCCGCGTCGTTGCCCGACCGCAGCATCAGCCCGTAAAGCATGTTGTGGAGCGTCATTTCTTCGCCCAGATGGAGATAAATCGAAGAGCCTTCTTTCCCGTACGCGCCGGGACCGACCTTGACGATCTCGGTCAATTCGGCGTTCTCGATCGCGACGATCGCGGTCATGACTTTCGTCAGCGATGCGATGCGCATCCGCTCGTCGCCGTTTTCTTGAAAGACGATTCGGCCGGACTTGACGTCGATGACCGAGGAGGCGGCCGCATGCGACGAGATCGGCGGCGGGACCGCCCGGGCCGGCGCCGGCGCGAACGAGGCGAGACCGACCGCGGCGGCGGCGATCCCGGCGAACAGAGCTTTGAATCCGAATGCTGGCTTCATCGTAACCTCCCGGGGTGGGTATGATTGCGCGGTTTCTCCGTGCGACATGTAGTACATGTATATGCTTATCCACCCCGGATATGCGCGGCGAGACGCGAAAGAGGCGCCCCGCGGACAGGCCGGGTCGGCCCGTCCGGGGACGCCCCGGATCGACTTTCGCTGAACTTCGTTCACCGCTTCAAGAAATTTTGGGTGTAATAAGGAACGCTGTCGGCGGCGAACGCGACGCCGACGCCGAGACGGTTGAAGTCGCCGAGCAAATTGGTCCGATGGCCCGTCGAATTCATCCAGCCTTCATGCGCGAAGATCGCGCTCGTTTGACCGTAGGCGATGTTTTCGCCGGCGCCGCGGTAGGCGACGCCGCCGCGCTCGAGCCGATCGCCCAGCCCTTCCCCGAGCAGATTCGTGTGGTCGAAGAAGCCGCTCGCCGCCATGTCGGCGCTATGGCCCAGGGCGACCTTCGCCGCGCCGTCGTCCCACGCCAGCGCAGACAATCCCCGGCGAGCCCGCGCGCTGTTCGCGAGATCGAGCGAGATGCGTTCGAAGCCGTCCGCGAGGGCGGACGACCCTTCGCCGTAAAAACCGAGGAGCGATTGCTCGGTCTGTTTCTCGATCGCCTGGACGGCGCTGACGCGCCTTCCTTCGTGAATGTCGTAAAACACGGTGACGTACGCGTCTCCGGCATCGTATACGTCGTACTCGCCGTCGGCGTCGATGCGGTAGCGCACGTTTCCTTTTTGAATGTACGTCAACGGTTCGCCCAGCTCCGCGCCTGCGCGGACGTTCGAGCCGTTCCCGTACAGCGCCCGAACTTTCCCGCCCGACACGCCGACCATCGCGAACCGCTCGTAATCGGCATTGTACACGTACCATACGAAGCCGTATTCGCTGCGCTCCTTCCGGTTCGGCTCTCCCAGGACGGAACGCAGCGTCGATTCCGCGTCCCCCACCGCGATCCCGGATACGGACGCGGCCGGTTCGACCGAAGCGGCGGGCGGCCGGTCCGCCGGTCCGATGCGCCGGCCGGAGGCGGCGACGTTGCGGACGAATTGCACCGCCTCCGCCCGCGTCAGCGTCTCCCGCTCGCCGAAGTCGACGCGCCCGTCCGCCGTCCGGCGCCCTTGCGCCAGCCCGCGGTCGAGCAGCTCCCGCACCGCGTCCTCGACGTCCAGCTGTTTGCCGAGCGACGCCGCGACGATTTGCGCGACCTTGCCGCGCCGCGCCGCCGTATTCGCCTCCGCAGCCGCAAGCGGCCACATCCACGTCTGCGCTTGCTCATAATAGGCCGTATGCCAATAAGGCCCCGTTTCTTCCGGGGTCTCGCCCGGGAACGCTCGAAACAGCATAGCGGCGAACTGCGCCTCCGTTACGGCGTCGTCCGGCCGAAATTCGCCGTTCGGATAGCCGCGCGCGACGCCGGCTTCGACGCCCCAGTCGATCGTCTCGGCCGCCCAATGCCCCGACGCGTCGGCGAACGCCGTCGCCGCCCCCGTCGGCGGCGACGGCGGAGCGCCGAACGCGAGCGCGAGGACCAACCCCGCGACTGCCAGCGTGTTTCTGCTTTTCAAATTCGTTTCCCCCTTCGCTGCGCCCTTTGCCCTCAGTATAAAGGGAATAAAGCGTCGCGTGAACCGTCCGAAGGGACATGCCAAAAGTTACATTTCGGGCAAGACGAAGGCCGCCCCTTCGTCATGGCGCATGACGTCGAGGCGGCCTCCGCCGTTCTTTTTCGAATTTACTTGTTGATCGAACTGCTCGGAATCGGCTCCATCGGCGACGCCGTCGTCACATCGTTGAACTCGCTGAAGGTGACGTTCGTCGTCTTGTCTCCGCCGAACATGCCCGTAATTTTGTCCGCGAGCGTCGGCACTTGATCCAGGATCCGCTCCACCAAGCGGGTCGAATGATCGAGCGGCACCACCTTCACGCCGTGCGTGCCGACGACGAGGAACGCAATCGGCGTAATCGATACGCCGCCGCCGCTGCCGCCGCCGAACGGAAAGCCGACGGCCGCCGTATGTTTCGACTCGAACGGCGTCACCGCGCGATCCGTAACCGCCTCATGTTTATCGTCTTCATGCTCGACGGTGAATTCGCTGCCGCCGGCCGCGAAGCCGAAGCCGACTTTGCTGATCGGCAAAATCAACGTACCGTCGGGCGTCGTCACCGGATCCCCGACGATCGTGTTGACGTCGACCATTTGCTTTAAGTTTTCCATGGCCGTACGCATTAACCCTTGAATCGGATGTTCGCTCATTGCTACGGTAGCCTCCCTATCGTCTGTACTGTCCATTCTTCCGGTAATGTCCCCGCCGCGCGGGAAAACTATGCGGACATTATGCAGGACGATTATCCGGGGCGCGGCCGAAGAGGATGCGGAACCAGACGATCCAGCCGCCGCGGCGCCGGAAGATGCGGACGAGGAGCATCGTGCCGATCAGCAGGATGCGGAAGACGCGGATGCGCGTGCGCACGAGCACGTCCGTGCGGAACGTCGGCTTGTTGAACACCGGCGTCACCTGCATCGCGGGGCGCCGCTCGAGCGCCACCCAACGCGAGGCGAAGCCGAGCGCGGCGCTCTTCAGCCCCCAGACGACGCCGCCC
This sequence comes from Paenibacillus sp., assembly GCF_035645235.1. Lineage (GTDB taxonomy): Bacteria > Bacillota > Bacilli > Paenibacillales > YIM-B00363 > Paenibacillus_AE. The sequence goes on along the minus strand of NZ_DASQMZ010000030.1, from coordinate 53,730 downwards.
GTCACGCCCGTCTCCGCGGCGTCGCCCAGCCCGAACCGCGTCTCCCATCGCAGCTCCTCGACGTGGACGTGCTGCAGCGTGCCGGCGAAAAATTGCTTGTAATTTTTCATATGCACGACGAGCTTGCGCACGCGGCGGATAAAGCGCTCGATTTCCTCCCGGGCGAAGTCGAGCTCCGGCAACGCGTCGCTGCTCTCCTGCTGCGCTACCTTCAAGCGAATGCCGCTGAGCCACGGCTTAAGTTCGACCGTCGGCACCTTGTAGCGAAGCTTGACGAGCCCGAACAACGCCTTCAAGGAGGCGTCGATTTCGTCGTTTTCCCCTTCGCGATAATATTTCACCAGCACCCGCACGTTCGAGAGCAATACGGCCGCGAGCAGGACGATCGCGGCCGCCGCGATTGCGACCCACCACCACATAAAAAAACCTCCGTTCCCAATACATTACGCCTTAGTATCCGGTCGGAGGGCGCGATTTCATGCGTCCGTATGTTCGTTGGATGATTCCGGCAAATCGTCGATCGTAAGCTGCTTGCTCTTATCTTTCTCCTCGAGCTTCTGGAACAGCATCCGGGTTTCGGCCTCCAGATCGATTTCCCCCGCCATCTGCTCGGCATCGGGCAAGTCCTTCAGATGGGATAAGCCGAAATATTGCAGAAATTGCTTCGTCGTCTCGTACAGGATCGGCCGGCCGACCGCTTCCGCGCGCCCCGCTTCTTGGATCAGTTCTTTGGCGACCAGCGTATGGAGGGCGCGGTCCGACTTGACGCCCCGGATTTCGTCGATCTCGATGCGGGTGATCGGCTGCCGATAGGCGACGATCGCCAGCGTCTCCAGCGCGGCTTGCGACAACGAGCCGCGGGTCGGCGCTTGCGCGAGCTTCGCGAAATAAGGCGCATGCTCCGGATTCGTCGTCAGCTGATAGGAGCCGGCGATCTTCGCGATGCGAAACCCTCGATTCTCCTTCACGTAAGTCGTGCGCATCTCTTCGATGAGCTCCTCCGCCACGCGCCAATCGAGGTCGAGCACGTCCGCGATTTCCCGCACGTCGAGGCCTTCGTCGCCGGAAGCGAACAGCAGCCCTTCAATGATCGATTTCCATTCGTTCCAATTCTTCTTCGTCATCGATGTTCGCCCCTTCCTTCGCCTGGATGACGATGTCCTCGAATCGCCCGTGCTGGTAACACGTAATTTTTTTCATCTTCATCAGCTCGAGCAATGCGAGGAACGACACGACGAGCTCGTCCCGCGTCGACGACTCGTCGAACAGGCGGGAGAACAGAAGGCGCCCGCCTTCCATGCGCAAATATCGCAGCACGTCGCGGATTCGGTCCTTGATCGACACTTCGTCCCGGCGAATCTTCGCCACGACGTTCCGATTCGCGACACGGCGCAGCGCCTTCTGGAACGCGAGCAGTAGATCGAAGGTTTCGAGCCCTTCGACCGGATTGCGGGGCTCCTCCACCGCATACGGGGACAAGTCGACAGGCTCGCGGGAATACACGAGGCTTTGCTCCAGCTCCTTGTCGCGAAGATGCTCCGCGATGGATTTATATTTTCGATATTCAATCAGCTTGTGAACGAGCTCTTCGAGCGTATCCTCCGCGTTCTCCTCGTAATCGAGGTCGAGGTCGATGACCGGAGGCTTCGGAAGCAGCATCTTGCTCTTGATCGACAACAGCGTCGCGGCCATCACGAGAAACTCGCTGGCGACCTCGAGCTCCAGCTCCTCCATCAGCGATACGTACTCCATGTATTGATCGGTAATTTCGCTGATCGGGATATTCGTAATGTCCACTTCGGCTTTGTCGATCAAGTGGAGCAGCAAATCCAGCGGTCCTTCGAACGAAGGCAGCTTGTAGGTTACGCTCATCGGGCATCCGTTCCGTTGCTAAAATTTTTGATGCAGACGCAGCGCTCCGGCTCGGCGGAACGAGTTATTTTTGAAACTGAGCGACGAGGTTGGCCATCTCGATCGCGGTCGCCGCGGCTTCCCAGCCTTTGTTGCCGGCTTTCGTGCCTGCGCGCTCCACCGCTTGCTCGATCGAATCCGTCGTCAAGACGCCGAAAATCGTCGGTACGCCCGTCTTGAGCGAGATCGCCGCCACGCCCTTCGACACCTCGCTGCAGACGTAGTCGAAGTGCGGCGTCGAGCCCCGAATGACCGCGCCGAGCGTAATGACCGCGTCGAAGCGGCCGCTCTCGGCCATCTTCTGAGCGATGAGCGGAATTTCGAACGCGCCGGGCACCCAGGCGACGCTGACCTCGTCGTCGGCGGCGCCGTGGCGCTTGAGCGCGTCGAGCGCGCCGCCGAGCAGCTTCGAGGAGATGAATTCGTTAAAGCGGCCGACGACGATGCCGTACGTCTTGCCTTGCGTAATTAAGTTGCCTTCGAATACTTGAACCATGAGTGGATTCCTCCTTAAGTGTTGGTCGTGCCCGCGGCCGGTTCGGCCTGTTCTTCGAAACGCAGCATATGTCCGAGCTTCTCTTGCTTCGTGTGCAAGTATCGGCTGTTATCTTCGTTCTCCGCCATCTGAAGCGGCACGCGCTCCGCGATGGACAACCCGTAGCCTTCGAGGCCCGCGATCTTGCGCGGATTGTTCGTCAGCAGGCGAATCGAGCGTACGCCGAGGTCCTTCAAAATTTGCGCCCCGATGCCGTATTCCCGCAAATCCGGGGCGAACCCCAGTTTTATATTCGCGTCGACGGTGTCGAATCCCTGCTCTTGCAGCTTATAGGCCTTCAATTTATTTATGAGCCCGATGCCGCGGCCTTCCTGCCGCATATACAGCAGCACGCCCGAGCCGTTCGCGTCGATCGCCTGCAGCGCGGCGGCGAGCTGCGGCCCGCAATCGCACCGATGCGAATGGAAGACGTCGCCCGTCAGGCACTCCGAATGCACCCGTACGAGCGCGGGCTTCTCCGGGTCGATCTCGCCCTTCACGAAAGCGACGTGTTCTTTGCCGTCGACCTCGTTCGTATACGCCACCGCCTTGAACGTGCCGAAGTCGGTCGGCATGTTGACCTCCACCTCGCGGCGCACGAGCTTTTCCTTCTCGTTCCGATATTGAATCAAATCTTTGATCGTAATGAATTTCAGCCCGAACTGATCGGCGATGAGGCGAAGATCCGGCACGCGCGCCATCTCCCCGTCTTCCTTGATCACCTCGCAGATGACCGCCGCGGGATAGCTGCCGCACATGCGGGCGAGATCGACCGCCGCTTCCGTGTGTCCGGCCCGGCGAAGCACGCCGCCCTTCTTCGCGACGAGCGGAAACATATGCCCGGGGCGGCGGAAGTCGCCCGGCTTCGTGCGCGGATCGATCAACGCCTTGACGGTTTGCGCGCGTTCCGCCGCCGAGATGCCGGTCGTCGTCGCGACGTGGTCCACCGAGACGGTGAACGCGGTGCCGTGGTAATCGGTATTGCGCTGGACCATCTGCGGCAGATCGAGCTCGAGCGCGCGCTCCTCGGTAATCGGAACGCAGACGAGGCCGCGCCCCTCCTTGATCATGAAATTGATCACGTCCGGCGTCGCCTTCTCGGCGAGCGCGATGAAGTCGCCCTCGTTTTCCCGATTTTCGTCGTCCACGACGATGATCGGCTTGCCGAGAATTAAGTCGTATATCGCATCTTCGATGCCGTCGAAACCATCTCTTCTCTCCATGCGTCGCTCCTCCTCCGAATCGTATCTTTCTATAAAAACCCGTGTTCTTTGAAAAAGTTTTCCGTCAGCCCGCCGGTCCCGCCGCCGCGTCCGCTCGCCGGCGCCAGTGCGCCCTTCGCGCTCCACCCCAGCAGGTGTTCGACGTATTTGCCGACGATGTCGGTCTCGAGATTGACGGCGTCGCCCGGCCGCTTCGCCTGGAGCACCGTTCGTTCCAGCGTGTGCGGGATGATCGACACGCGGAACGCGCGATCCGATGCGTCCACGACGGTCAGCGAGATGCCGTCGACGGCGATCGAGCCCTTCGGAATAATGTATCGGAAGAGGGACGGATCCACCGGCTCGATCGTAAAATACACCGCATTGTCGACCGCTTCCCGGCCGCGCACGACGCCCGTGCCGTCGACGTGTCCTTGTACGATATGTCCGCCGAAGCGCGCGGTCGCGAGCATCGCGCGCTCCAAATTCACTTTGTCGCCGGGCGCGAGCTTGCTTAAGGTCGTGCGCCGGAACGTCTCGGGCATGACGTCCATGTCGACCGTATCGCCTTCGAAGCGAACCGCCGTCAAACAAACGCCGTTCACCGCGATGCTGTCCCCGAGGGCGGCGCCTTCGAGCACCCGCTTCGCTCGCACCGTCAGGACGAGCGCTTCGCCCTGACGCGTCACGCGGGCCAGCGTGCCGACCTCCTCGATCAGTCCCGTAAACATCGGGCGCTCACCTCGTTTCCTTAGGAGTAGGATAGACGGGATCCCCTATAAATAACACGTCCCCGTCGAACGTGCGCGTCTCGACGTCTCGAAGCGCGATCGCGTCCGCCATGCGCGCCGAGGCTCGAAACTCGAAGCCGGACGGCCCGCCGGCGCCGACGATCTTCGGCGCGACGAACGCGTACACCTTGTCGACGAGCCCCGCTTCGAGCAGCGCGCCGCTCACCGTCCCGCCGCCCTCGACGAGCACCGAGCCGATGCCGCGGTCGCGCAGCGTCCGAAGGGCGAACGCAAGATCGACGCGGGGGCCTTCCCCGCAGGTCAAAACGACGGCGCCCCGCGCCTCGAGCGCGGCCTTCGCCGCCTCGGGCGCCGCGGCCGTCGCGAGCACGATCGCGCACGGCTCGCCGTCGTCGCGGGGCCGTAGCGCCGCGGCCGCCGGCGGCGTGCGAAGGCGGGAGTCGACGATAATGCGCGTCGGCTGCCGTTTCGGCGCCGCGTCGCCGCGCGCGGTCAGCGCCGGGTCGTCCGCCAGCACCGTGCCGACCCCGACCAGAATCGCCTGATGCCGTTCGCGAAGCTCGTGCACGAACGCGCGCGACGCGCCGTTCGTAATCCACTTGCTGTCGCCGGTCGGCGTCGCGATGCGGCCGTCGAGCGTCATCGCCGTCTTGACCGCGACATAAGGCCGTCCGGTCGCGATCGAGCGGAAGAACGGCGCGTGCAACCGCCGCGCCTCCGCTTCGAGCACGCCGTCCGTGACGTCGACGCCGCGCTCGCGCAGCTTCGCGACGCCGCCGCCCGCGACGAGCGGGTTCGGATCGAGCGTCGCCACGACGACCCGCTTCACCTTCTCCCGGAGGAGCCGGTCGGCGCACGGCGGCGTTCGCCCGTGATGGCTGCACGGCTCCAGCGTCACGTACGCCGTGGCGCCCTCCGCCGCGGCGCCCGCCATGTCGAGCGCATGCACCTCGGCATGCGCCTCGCCCTGCTTCAAATGCGCGCCCATTCCGACGATGCGTCCGCCGTTCACGACGACGCAGCCGACCGCCGGATTCGTGCCGGTCTGCCCGAGCGCCGCTTCGCCGAGCGTCAGGGCGAGCCTCATGTAATCTTCGTCTTGGATTTGGATCCGCTCCCCTCTGGACCCGGGGCGACGAAAGAAGGGCGCCCCAACGTAGGGGCGCCCGGTTTTGGTCAACGCAAAGCAACGGGCGGTACATGTGAAATTTCGCACATGGATACCCCGTTCGTATTGCGTCTCCTTCTCCCATCCAGACTGTTACTGTCGGTCTCGGAATTGCACCGAGTCCACCGCCGCGGGCAAAACGACGTCGCCGTCCTTGCTCGCGTCGGGTCACGGACTGAGCGTCTGCGAAGACGCATCACCGCCGGTCGGGAATTGCACCCGGCCCCGAAGGATTGTTTGTATTTGTGCCGATGATATCACCTACCTTGCGATTTTGCAAGGTTTTACATAGCGAGATGCGAGAGAAGCCGCCGGCGGTCGTCGCGACGACCGCCGAGCGGCTTCTCCGTTGCTCCCGCGATCGGCGCGGTTTACTCGCTTACGCTTCCACCACGCGGATCGATTCCATTTTGTCTTGGCCTTTGAACGCGTCGACATGCTCCATGCCTTCCGTCACCTTGCCGAACACCGTGTGCACGCCGTCGAGATGCGGCTGAGGCTTGTACACGATGAAAAACTGGCTTCCGCCCGTGTTCGGCCCGGCATGCGCCATCGACAGCGAGCCGCGCTCATGCTTGTTCGGGTTGATTTCGCACTTGATCGTATACCCGGGACCGCCTGTGCCGTTGCCGCGCGGGCAGCCGCCCTGAGCGACGAAGCCCGGAATGACGCGGTGGAACGATAAGCCGTCGTAGAAGCCTTCGTTGGCCAGCTTCTCGAAATTCGCGACCGTATTCGGCGCGTCCTTCTCGAACAATTCGATCTTTACTTCATGGCCGTCGGCCATCTTAATCAGCGCTTGCTTGGACATATGTTGGAACACTCCCTGCTTCAGATTCTTTCCGTATTGTACCCGAACGAGCCCGCCGGGACAAATTTACGCGCGATCGGCCTTACCGGCCGTTCACCGCGGGCTGCTTGCGGAGCCGTTCCGGCACGACGTCGTTGGATACGAGATCCTCGTACGTCTCGCGCCGAACGACGAGCTCGGCGACGCCGTCTTTCACGAAGACGACCGCCGGCCGGCGAAGCCGGTTATAGTTGCTCGCCATCGAATAATTGTAGGCGCCGGTGCAGAACACCGCGAGCGTATCGCCCGCGTTCACCTTCGGCAGATTGATATCCCAGATGAGCATATCCCCGCTCTCGCAGCACTTGCCCGCGACCGACACGGTCTCCTCCGCCTCGTCGTTCGCCCGGTTCGCGAGCACTGCCTCATAGACGGCGCCGTACAACGCCGGCCGCGGATTGTCCGTCATGCCGCCGTTGACGGCGACGTATTTGCGCACGCCGGGGATGTCCTTCACCGAGCCGACCGTGTACAGCGTCGTGCCGGCGTCGCCGATAATGCTGCGGCCGGGCTCGACCCAGATGCTCGGCAGCGGCAGGTCGTGGGCGCCGAAACGCTCCTTGACCGCGTTCGTGATCGCCGCGACGTAATCGGCGATCGGCAGCGGCCGGTCGCCCTCGACGTAGCGAATGCCGAAGCCGCCGCCCAAGTTGACGACCGGGAACGAGACGCCGAGCTCGCGCTTCACGCGCGCGGCGAAATCCGCCACCTTCTCCGCGGCGATCCGGAATCCGTCCACCTCGAAAATTTGCGAGCCGATATGCGAATGCACGCCGAGCAGCTCGAGGTGAGGCGCCGCGAGCGCCGCCTTCACCGCCTCGAACGCCGCGTCCCCCGCGAGGTTGAAGCCGAACTTGGAATCCTCTTGCCCCGTGGAAATAAACTCGTGCGTGTGCGCCTCGACGCCCGGCGTAATGCGAAGCAGCGCCTTCGCGCGAATGCCGCGCTCGCCCGCCATCGCGTTCAAAAGCCCGATCTCCGTAAAGTTATCCGCCACGAAGCAGCCGATGCCCGCGTCGAGTCCCATCGCGATCTCTTCAGGCGTCTTGTTGTTTCCGTGGAAATGAATCTTCTTCGCGGGAAAGCCCGCTTCGAGCGCCGTGTACAGCTCACCGTCGGAAACGACGTCCAGCGACAATCCTTCCTCCTCGACGACGCGTACCATCGCCTTCACGCAGAACGCCTTGCTCGCGTAAGACACCTCGAACGGCACGCCGGAGGCGCGGAACGCCTCCATAAACGCGCGGCACCGTTCCCGGACGAGCGCCTCGTCCACGACATATAAGGGCGTCCCGAAACGTTCGGCGAGCTCGGCGGTGTCGACGCCGCCGATTTCCAAACGACCGTGACGATTGATCTTCGTCGTACCGTGCAGATGCATGCTTCTATCCCCTATCCCTTCTCGGTTGTCGATCCTCTCTGACTGACATTATCACAAATCCGAGGGGAAAAACAGAAGCGTGCGTCATTTTTTGCCCGTACGCTTGCGCGTCCGATCCTGCGGCTTCGTGAACGTCATCCGGTATTTCTGCGTCGGGAACGGTCGGCGGAGCAGAATGTCCAGCATCGCCCCAGCGTTGAACGGAATGAACGGCCACATGTACGGCGTGTTATGCGAGCGCTGCGTAATCAGCATCAGCATAATCAGCGCCGTTCCTGCGGCGAAGCCCGGAATGCCGAACACCGCGACCGCGATCAGCAGCACAATCCGCACGAGCCGGTTCGCTAACGCCAGCTCGTAGCTCGGCGTCGCGAACATGCCGATCGCCGCGACGGCCATATACAAGATGACCTCGTTGACGAACAAGCCCGCCTTGATCGCGATGTCGCCGACGAGGATGGCCGCGATGAGGCCCATCGCGGAGGCGAGCGGCGTCGGCGTATGAATCGCCGCGAGCCGCATCATGTCTACGCCGACCTCGACGAGCAGAAATTGCGCCAGAATCGGGATGCGCCCGGTCTCCTGCGGCCCGACGAAGGCGAATTCCATCGGCCGGAGCTCGGGCTTTAAGACGAACAAAAACCAAAGCGGCAACAGGAATATCGATGCGAAGACGCCGAAATAACGCACCCACCGCAAATACGTGCCGACGAGGGGCGTCTGCCGATATTCCTCCGCATGCTGCACATGATGGAAAAACGTCGCCGGCAAAATGATAACGCTCGGGCTCGTATCGACGAACACGCAAATATGTCCTTCTAGCAGATGGTAGGCGGCCACGTCCGGGCGCTCCGTATACCGGACGATCGGGAACGGATTCCACCCTTTGTCGAGAATCGCTTCCTCCAGCTCCTTGTCCGCCATCGCCAGCCCGTCGATGTCGAGCGCCCCGATCTTCGCTTTGACCGACTTGACCAGATCGACGTCCGCGATGTCTTGGATATACGCGACGCACACCGCCGTCTTCGTGCGGCGTCCGACTTCCTGCAGCTCCAGCTTGAGGCGAGGATCCTTCAGGCGCCGCCGCAGCAGCGTCACGTTCGTAAGGAGCGTCTCGATAAAGCCGTCCCTCGCGCCGCGCACGACCTTCTCGACCGACGGTTCGTCGGTGCCCCGCTGCGGCAGCGACTTGACGTCCATGACGATCGCCGTCGACTCGCCCTCGATGAATAGGGCATTGCCGCCGTTCAGCACCTTGCCGATCACTTCGGTCATCGTCTTCGCCTCGTCCACCTGGACGTGGGCGACGAATTCCTGGAACAGCCGCTTGGCCGCGTTCGCGCTGAGCTCGTGCTCCGGCAGCATCGACAGCCGGGACATGATCATCGTCAGCACTTCGTCTTTGGCGAAGCCGTTCAAATAGTACAGCGCCGTCTTCTTCCCGCCGTAGGTCATCTCGCGGGAAATCGCGTCGAAGCTGGCGAAGAACCCCGCACGTTCCTCCATGACCCGCTTCACGTCGGAGAGCTTTGTCGGAATATCGTCCGTGTACAGGTACTCCTTTTCCTCCTCCGTGTACATGTACAGGTCCGACTCCAGCGGCTTCTTCTTCGGCGGAATCCCTTCCCGAATGCGCTCTTCGAGATCGGGCTCCGCCTCCGTCTCGTCGGTCGCCCGCCGCGCCTCCGTCGGCGTTCCGCGTTCGCCGCCGCGTTGGCCGAACTCGTCCGTCGGCTCGAACGCAGCGTCGTATTCCCCCTCAGGGACGAAAACAATGCTCCGTTCCGCTCCTCCGCCCCGTTCGAACTGTTCTCGATCGCTCATTGGCGTCGTCCCTCCTCGGTTCTCCTGAGATGTCGAGCATTTCCCGTTACTGTACCCGAAAGCGAAGCCATTCAAACAACGAGCCTAGCACCTTGCCGAGCACCATGGCGGCGAGCAGCCAGCGCAGCCGCGTCTCCATGCGCAACCGCCGCGCCAAAATCGGAAAGACGTTCAGCACCTCGGTCAGCGCCGCGGCGACCGTGCCGACGAAGCCGCCGACCAGCAGCCCGACGACGATCAAGAGCCCGCCGGGGACGCCGAGGGAAAGCCCGAAGAAATCGGCGCACGTCCAGAACACCGCCCCCATCACGACGGCCAGCTCCAGCTCCGGTCCCCGGGACGTCGACCCCGAAATTTGCGCCAGCCTCGGAATGACGTCGAGCACGACGAGGAACGCGACGAGCCCGCTGCCCACGGCTACGCCGCTCGCGAGGCCGAGGAACGCCTCGGCGACGTACGCGAACGCTTCCGTCATCGTTTCCGCCCCTTCCTGACGCCGCCCGCGCCGTCCCGCTTCCCGTCCTCGGGCGGCCGCTCCGACCGTCGGGCCGCGTCCAGCTTCCGGTACTCCTCCGTGACGACGTACTGGTGCACGCTCTCCTCGTACTTAAACATCTCGACGTCGAGCGGGCTCGGCTCTTCGTTGATTTTTTTCTTGAACACATGATTGAAAAAGATGACCATCCCGAGCCCGATGCCGAACGAATACGGAATTTGCAGCAAATACGGATGATCGACCGTCTCGCCGGTAAGCAAATAAACGATCCGGCGATGCACGGCCGGCATCGACACGTCCTCGTGAAAGTTCATGATGGCCAGGCCCGATCCGAAAAACAGCAGCAGCCATACGATCGCGAAGCCGATCCAGTTCGCCGGACGCCGCTCGTTCGAGACGACCTCCACCAACGCATGCGGGTCTCCGATCGCCTCGACCTCCGCTTCGGGCGCGACCGTCCGGATCGCCGCGATGACGCGCAGCATGTCGATCAGCACCAGATTTCCGTCGCCGCGGTCCGGGCGATGCAGCACGAGCTCCAGCAAAACCGGCTCGAGCTCCGGCTCCGTCAGCAGCTGCGCCACGTCCTTCATCCGGATCGCGTTCCCTCGCGGCAGCCGGACGCGCCGCCGGAGCCGCACATACACGATGGGCTTCATCTTTTTCCCTCCCCGCTTGGTTCCCGTCAATCGTTCCCATCAATCGTTCCCATCAATCGTTCCCATAGTATGGTTGGGCTTCCCGACGAACATGCGCGGCGGTATGGCCGTAAACAAAAACCAGACCGCCCTATTGGGCGATCTGGTCTTTAATGCTTTGCAATATTTTTTTCTCGAGCCGGGACACCTGCACCTGCGAGATGCCCAAGCGCGAAGCGACCTCGGATTGCGTCTGGTCCCGGTAATACCGCAAATACACGATGAGACGCTCGCGCTCGGACAGCGCGTTGATCGCTTCCCCGAGCGCCAATTTATCGAACCACCGCTCCTGCGACTCGTCGGCGATCTGATCCATCAGCGTGATCGGATCGCCGTCGTTTTCGAACACGGTTTCGTGTATGGAGGATGGCGGCTTATTGGCTTCCTGCGCGAATACGATTTCCTCCGGCGTGACGCCGAGCTCCTCCGCCACTTCGCTGATCGTCGGCAGCCGGCCGAGCCGCTTCGACAATTCGTCCTTCGTCTTTCGAACTTTGTTCGCCATCTCCTTGAGCGAACGGCTGACCTTGACGGTGCCGTCGTCCCGGAGGAACCGTTGAATTTCTCCGATGATCATCGGCACGGCATAGGTCGAAAATTTCACGTCGTAGGAGAGATCGAATTTGTCGATCGACTTGAGCAGCCCGATACACCCGATCTGAAACAGGTCCTCCGGCTCGTAGCCTCGGTTGAGGAAGCGCTGCACCACCGACCAGACGAGTCGGATGTTGCAGTTCACGAGCGTATCCCGGGCGGTCGTCTCGCCGGCTTGGCTAAGCGCGATCAGTCGTTTGACTTCAGCGTCGTCGAGGTAGCTGTGTGAGGCGTTCTTTACATCGACATCCATAGCCCAACTCCTAGTTATACATCACTTTTTTCGACTCGATGCGCTTCATCATCTCGACCCGCGTGCCTTTGCCGGGTTCGGTGACGACATCCACCCGATCCATGAAATTTTCCATTATCGTAAAGCCCATGCCCGAACGCTCCAGCTCCGGCTTCGACGTATACAGCGGCGTACGCGCCAGCTCGAGATCGTCGATGCCCCCGCCTTGATCCTCCACGGTGAGGTACAGCATATCGCCCTCGATGCGTCCGCGGATCGACACGACCCCGTTCGGATCCTCGTTGTACCCGTGGATAATCGCGTTCGTCACCGCCTCGGAGACGACCGTCTTAATGTCCGTCAACTCCTCCATGGTCGGGTCGAGCTGACTGACGAAGGCGGCTACCGCCACGCGCGCGAACGATTCGTTCACGGACCGGCTTGCGAATTGCAAATTCATGAAATTCGTCTCGCTCATGATACGACCCCCAGACTCGAGAGCGCTTCTCGCTCGCTTTGTTCGATCGTCACGATCTTAAACAAGCCCGACATCTCGAACAGCCGGTAAACCGGCGGCGAGACGTCGCATACGACCATGCGTCCGCCGCGGCTCGTAATCAGTTTATATCGGCCGAGAATGACGCCGATGCCGGAACTATCCATGAAGGTCAAATCTTTTAAACTTAAAATCAGATGCGTCACGTTCCCCCGTACGATCGCGTCCTCCATCTGGGTGCGTACCGAATCTGCCGCGTGATGGTCCAATTCGCCGACGAGCCGGACGATTAACGCTTGCCGATGCTGCTCCATATGAATGCCGAAGCTCATGCTGTTCCTCTCCTTCCTGGTCTTGTCCGTTCCAATTCTACGGAAGGAACTTCCTTTCCTGCTTGGCGACAAAACTAGAAGCAAAGCGACATTTTCCACTCTATTTCGCAGGCTCGGCGCGGATTAATAGGTTCGCAGGAAGGCGGAAAACGCGAGCGCTTGCCCGTCTCCGCCGGGGCGGAGGAGGACAAGCGGACTCGCTTACTTACCGCGCGTCGTTACTTGATGAGGAACAGCTTGGAGGCGGTGCGCTTTAGCATCGTCCACCAGCTCGCCTCGTCGACGTCGACGGGAGACTCGATCGCGTATTCCTTCAGGAGAGCGTCTCCTTTGTACACCTCGATCTTGCCGATCGGCTGGCCGATGGCGATCGGCGCCTTCAGGTTCTCGTCGTATTTCAATTCGAAACGGATATCGTCGGTCTTCTCGCCTTTCCGAAGCAGGACGCTGTACTGATGGTCGGCCTTCAGCTCGATGTCTTCCAGCTGGCCCTTCTCCACCTTGATTTTTCCGATGAAGTCGCCGTCCTTGATCAGCGTGTGATTCGTATATTGCGCGAACGCATAATCGAACAGAGCGGACACCTCGGCGTTGCGCGTCTTCGTATTCGGTTCGCCGAGCACGACCGCGATGAGGCGGAAGCCGTCCCGCATCGCCGTCGCCGACAAGCAAAACTTCGCTTCGCTCGTGTATCCGGTTTTCAGGCCGTCCGCGCCGGAATAAAACCGCACCAGCTTGTTCGTATTGACGAGCCAGAACGGGTTTTCCGAATCTTTGCGCAGATAATCTTGGTACACGCTCGTATAGTTCGTAATTTCTTGGTGCTTCATCAGCTCGCGCGACATGATCGCGATATCCTCTGCCGTCGTGTAATGATTTTCCGCCGGCAAGCCGTTCACGTTCACGAAGTTCGTATTGTTCATGCCGAGCTCTTTCGCGCGTTCGTTCATCATCTGCACGAACGCTTGCTCGCTTCCCGCGAGCTTCTCGGCCATCGCGACGGACGCGTCGTTGCCGGACGCCATCGCGATTCCCTTAAGCATGTCGTTCACCGACATCTGCTCGCCGACTTCGAGGAAAATTTGCGACCCGCCCATGGAAGCCGCGTACTCGCTCGTCGTCACTTGATCCTCGAGCTTGATTTTGCCTTCGTCGAGGGCTTCCATAATGAGCAGCATCGTCATAATCTTGGTGATGGACGCCGGCGGGAGCTTCTCCGCCTTGTTCTTCTCGAAGATGACGGTGCCGGTGTCCGCGTCCATCAGGATCGCGGAGCGCGCGTTAGGCGCTAGGTCGACGACGGGCGCTTCCGCGGCCGCCGTCGCGTCGTCCGCGCCGATCGACGCGAACGCGGCGCTCGTCCCGCAGCTGAATGCGATTAGGGCGGCAAGGATGGTCATGGCAAGTCGTAAGCTCTTTCTTGTAGTCAACGTCTACCCCTCCTAGAAATTGCGAACCGTATTTTTTAAGATTGGCAAAATGCGGTTTTTGCGCTCTTACCATTGTTGACGGGGGGGATTCGTTTTATACTAGCCGAGCATCCGAAGGAGGCGCTGCTTCTCGATCGCCGGCTCATAGGCGCGTATCCGCTGTTTGCCCCCTCCCGCCGCCCGAAGCAGCCGCTTGTAGACCAACTGCTTGAGCGCCGAACGCGCCGTCTTGCCGCATACGAGCAGCTCCCGCGCGACGTCCGCCGGCGTGATCGGCCGTACGGACCGGGCCGCGAGCCTTGCAATCTCCTTCTCGTTCGGCGAGAGTCGCAGCGCCGGCGGCTCGGTCGCCCCGTACGTGCGCTCCAGCGCGAATCGGAGCGCTTCCCGGCAACGAGCCGCGTCGCGTCGTACGTCCTCCGCGGCGAAGCGGAGCACGGCCGCGACGTCGACGGCGCGGCAGGCGCCGCCGAGCGGCCGTCGGCCGGACCCGATGTCGATGCCGATTGTCAGCGGAGGCCGCATGTAGGCGAAATCGAGCACGAGCTCGCCGTCCGCGTCCCGCGCCGCGACGAGCGGCTCCAGATGCTCGAAGCTGCGCAGCGCCGGCCACCATACGTTCCGCAAGAACGCGTGCGAATCCGGGGACAATCCGCGAACGATCGCCGAACGCCTCGTCCCCTTCGCCGCCCGAATGCATGCTTCCAGCCACGATTGCTGCGCTGCTCGATATGCCGCGTCGTTCCCTATCATAGAACCCTGCCTCCTTCTGACTGCCGTTCCGAACGAAAAAGAAGCGCCGCCCGTTCTCTTCGCAGAGAATGAGCGGCGCGTGCTTCGCGGCCGTGTGCGGCGTACGTTATCGTCCGTCGTTATACTTGTCTATATTATACTTGTTCCGTCGCGACGATGCCATAATAAAGTATCGACAGCAGCTGCTCCCCGACCGTCCGCAGATCGAGCGGCCCGCCCATCGCGTCCGCGCGGGCGACGAAGTCCTTGAGCCCCATCATGAACAACAGCACGACGTGCGGGGATAAATCTTTGCGGAATTGGCCCCGCTGTTGGCCCTCGAAGAACAGCTTCTCGATGATCGGCGTAATCGTATGTTGCTGCTCCGCGACGACGCGCTCGCCCTTCTCGGGATACAGCCGCATCAAGTCGCGGATAAAGACGCCGTTCATGTGGTCCATGCCTCGGTATTGCGCGAGCCGCTGGAACGCCTCCAGCGGCGAAGGGGAACGCTCCAGCATGTCCAGAAAGTCGTTCCGGCCCCGCTCCATCAGCCCGTCCAGCACCAGATCCAGCAGCCGCTCCTTGCTGCTCACGTATTTATATAACGTCATCTTGGCGACGGGGACCGCCTCCGCGACGTCGTCCATGCTCGTCTCCGCAATGCCTCGTTCGCAGAACAGCCGTTCCGCGGCCTCGACGATGCGCCGCAGCTTCTCGCGTTCCCGTTTCGTTTTCGACTCGCTCACTTGCCTCGGCCCCTCGCTACTATACCGTTATGTCCTTTCTCTTATAATATAAGAACGCCCCAAGCAAGCACAATGCCGAAAGCGCGAGCATTGCCGCGACGTAGGCGGCTTCGATCGACTCGTTCGTCGCGATGTCCGCCGCGTCGACGTAATGGAACAGGCTGAGCTCCGCGAGCGGGCGCAACGGCTCCGACACGCCGGCGGCGATATGGAGCGCGTACGAGAAAAACACGAGCCCCAGCGAGGCGGAGACGATGCTTCGGCTTTTGCGAAGGACGGCGGACAGCAGGAACGCGATCGACGCGAACGCCGCATGCAGCAGGAAGGCCCCTGTCGCGAATAAGACGTAGACGTTCATCGCCGCATCGTCGTTCGACAATCGAAAGCCCGCTAAGCTTGCGGCCGCCATGAGCGCGTTGAAGACGAGCAGGTTCGTGAACGCCGCGGCCAGCTTTTGCAGCACGACCTCCGCCCGCGAAATCGGCTTCGAGAGCAAAAATTCGACCGTCTTCTCGTTTTCCTCCTTCACGAGAATACCTCCCGCCAGCATCGCCGCATAGATGCTGCCGATCAGCGTAATAAACATGTAAATTTGCACCCCGTAGTAGCCGAGTACGTCCCCGTAGTTCAGCGCGTCCATGCCGAACGCCTGCTTCAGCGAATCCGGGTACGCCTCGAGCATCTGCTGCATGGCCTCCTGATCCGCCGCAAACTGGGGATACATGCTTAGGAGCAGAAGAATATACCCGCACATCACGGCCGACCAGATCGCCAGCCCTTTCGCGTTGCGTCTCAACTCTCTTCCGTATACGATCATCGCATCTCCCTCACTTCTCGTAATAATGCATGAAAATTTCTTCGAGCGACGGTTCTTCGATCCGCACGTCCGTCAGCGGCAAGTCCCCGAGCGCCCGAACGAGCGCCGCGATGTCGCCCTTGTACAACAGATGCACCCCGTTGCCATGCGACTCTTGTTTAAAGATCCCTTGCAGCTCGAGCGGAGCGGACGGAGGCGCCGCGAACGAGACCGCGACCTTCTTAAAATTGTTTTTCGTCAAATTTTCTACCGATTCGACCTGAATCAGGCGGCCCTCTTTAAGGATGGCGACCCGGTCGCACATTCGCTGCACCTCGCTGAGGATGTGCGACGAGAAGAAAATCGTCGCCCCTTTCCGCCGCTCCTCCGCCAGCAGCTCGAAGAAGACGTTCTGCATTAACGGATCCAGCCCGCCCGTCGGTTCGTCGAGGACGAGCAGCTTCGGCTCGTGCAGCAGCGCTTGCACGATGCCGACCTTCTTCCGGTTGCCGAAGGAGAGATCCTCGATGTTCCGGTCGAGGTCGAGCTGCAGCCGCTCGGCCAAGGCCAGCATGCGCGCGCGGTCGAGCTTTCCGTAAAACCGCTGGGAATACGTCAGCAGCTCCGCAACCTTCATGTCGTCGTAATAATGAACCTCCGAAGGCAGATACCCGATCAGGCGGCGCGCCTCCTTCGATTGCGCGACCGCATCCTTGCCGAAGACGCGGGCTTCCCCGCTCGTCGGGAAGATGAGGCCTAACAGCATCCGGATCGTCGTCGATTTTCCGGCGCCGTTCGGACCGATAAAGCCGAACACTTCCCCTTCCGCGACCGCGAGGTCGATCCCTTCGACGCCTCTCGCGGAGCCGTATCGTTTCGTCAGCCGTTTCGTTTCGATGGCGAGCACCATGGAACAACTCCTCGAATATACCGTTTAATCATTACAAGTATATTATTGTTTTATTATTTGCGGAAAGTCAACGAATTTTATACTGAAATTTAGAAATAAAGTATACTCCATCGGTATAAAAAATGAGTTTCTTCCCGGAACATCCTCTACCGTTCTAGGCGGAATTTTGTACTCGCGGCGAAAAAAAAGCACCCCCTCCGAAGAAGGGATGCAACGTTGAACGTTAGGCGTTAGGCGAGCCGCGCGACGCCTTCCGGCGTGACGACCGCGTAGACGAGCGGCGGCTTCTCCGCGCGTTCGTCCTGCAGGGCGAACGCCTCGGCCGTGCGGCGCGCGACGGCGACGAGCGTCTCGTCCGCCGTCGCGGCGCTCGCATGTAGCTCCGCGATCGGCTCGCCCGCTTCGACGCGGTCGCCGATCCGCTTTCGCAGCCGAATGCCGACCGACAGGTCGATCGACGCTTCCTTCGTCGCACGGCCGGCGCCCAGCTGCATCGCCGCCGTTCCGAGCGCCTCGGCGCGAATGGCGCCGACGTAGCCGGCTCGCGGCGCGAGCACCGGTACGACGCGTTCGGCGGTCGGCAACCGTCCCGGATCGTCCGCGACAGTCGGGTCGCCTCCCTGCGCGGCCGCGAGCTCGGCGAACTTTCGCAGCGCCTCGCCGGACGACAGCTTCGCCGCCAGCGTCTCCTTCGCGGCATCGTAGGACGACGCCGCGCCGCCGAGGAGCAGCATATGCGCCCCCAGCGACAAGCACACCTCGACGAGATCCGGGGAGACGCCCGGCTCGCCGCGCAGCACGGCGATCGCCTCGCGCACCTCGAGCGCGTTGCCGATCGCGTTCCCGAGCGGCTGATCCATGCCGCTGATGACCGCGACCGTGCGCCGGCCGACCTCCTCGCCGATGGCAACCATCGCCTCGGCGAGGCGGATCGAGTCGTCGAGCGTCTTCATGAAGGCGCCGTCCCCGGTTTTGACGTCGAGCACGATCGCGTCGGCGCCCGCGGCGATCTTCTTGCTCATGATGGAGCTTGCGATCAGCGGGATCGACTCGACCGTCGCGGTCACGTCGCGCAGCCCGTACAGCAGCTTATCCGCCGGCGTAATGTTCCCGGATTGGGATATGACCGCGACGCCGATCCGGTTCACCTGCTCGACGAACGTCTCCTGCGCGAGCTCGACGCGAAAGCCGGGAATCGCCTCCAGCTTGTCGATCGTGCCGCCGGTGTGGCCGAGCCCCCGGCCGGACATCTTCGCCACCGGCACCCCGGCGCAGGCGACGAGCGGCGCCAAGACGAGCGTCGTCGTGTCCCCGACGCCTCCGGTGGAATGCTTGTCGACCTTCGTCCCCCGCACCTCCGACAGGTCGACGGTATCGCCCGAGCGCGCCATCGCGAGCGTCAGCGCCGCCGTCTCCGCCGCCGTCATGCCGCGGAAATAAACGGCCATCGCCCATGCGGACATCTGGTAATCGGGAACGGCGCCGGCGACGTATCCCTCGACGAGAAACCGGATTTCCGCTTCGGTCAGCTCGCGTCCGTCGCGCTTCGCCTGGATCAGATCGACCGCGCGCATCGCCTACACCCCGACTTCGCGGACGAACGCCCGAACGAGCGATTTGAACTTCGGCTTCGTGCGGTTCGCGACCGCCATGACCTGCTCGTGCGTCAGCGGCTCGAGCTCCTCGCCGATCGCCATATCCGTGATACACGAGATACCGAGTACGCGAAGGCCTGCATGGCGCGCGGCGATCGTCTCGCCGACCGTCGACATGCCGACCGCATCGCCGCCGAGCCGCGCGAGCATGATCAGCTCCGCCGGCGTCATGTACGTCGGCCCGCTGATTCCGCAATATACGCCTTCGACGAGGCGGAGCGGCTCGCCGTTCTCTCCCCGCACGTCCTCGGACAGTCGGCGGACGAGCGCTCGGTATTCCGCGTCGTACGCCGTCGACATATCCGGAAACCGAACGCCGAGCCGCGGGTCGTTCGCGCCGATAAGCGGATTCGCGCCCGTCAAATTGAGATGGTCCGTCAGCAGCATCAGATCCCCCGCTTCGAACGACCGATTCATGCCGCCGGCCGCGTTCGTCACGACGAGCGTCTTGATCCCGAGCAGCTTCATGACGTAGACCGGAAATACGACCTTGCGCATCTCGTAGCCTTCGTAATAGTGGAAACGCCCCTGCATGACGATGACCGTCTTTCCCTCCAGCTCGCCGGCGACGAACTGTCCCGCGTGCCCTTCCACCGTCGACACCGGGAAATGCGGCAGCACATCGTACGGAATTTTGACCGCGTCGGCGACGTCGTCCCCGAGATCGCCGAGGCCGGAGCCGAGAATGAGCCCGATGCTCGGCGCCCGGCCTTGCAGCTTCGCGCGGAGCGCGTCCGCCGCTTCTTTCGCTTGCTCATAATATGTAGACACCTGTATGGCAGCCCCCTATCCCTATCAAAACTCGGCGACGATGCCCCGCACGACGCGGATGAACGTCTCTTTCACCATCTCCGCCGTCTCCATCACCTCGGCGTGCGAAAGCGGCTGATCCAGCATGCCGGCCGCCATGTTGCTGATGCACGAGATGCCGAGCACCTCGATGCCCGAATGGCGCGCCGCGATCGTCTCCGGCACCGTCGACATGCCGACCGCGTCGGCGCCGAGCGTGCGAAGCATCCGGATTTCGGCGGGCGTCTCGTACGACGGTCCGAGCACCCCCGCGTAGACGCCTTCTTGGAACGTTACCCCGACCTTCTCGCCGACGCCGCGGGCGAGGGCTCGCAGCCGCTTGCTGTATGCCTCGGACATGTCCGGGAAGCGCACGCCGACCTCCGGGTCGTTCGGACCGATGAGCGGATTTTTAAACATAAAATTGATATGGTCCGAAATCAACATGAGGTCTCCGGGCTTAAAATCGGCATTGATGCCGCCCGCCGCGTTCGTGACGAGCAGCGTCTTCACGCCGAGCGCCTTCATGACGCGGACCGGGAAGGAAACCGTCTCCGGACCGTACCCTTCGTACATATGGAAGCGTCCCTTCATCAGAAGCACCGGCTTGTCTTCCAGCGTGCCGATCAACAGCTCGCCGGCGTGTCCTTCCACCGTAGATACCGGAAAATGCGGAATGTCGGCATAAGGAATCGTCGTCGCGTCGCGAATCGAATCGGCCAGCACGCCGAGTCCCGAGCCGAGCACGAGCCCGATTTCGGGGCGAACGGAGACGCGGCCTCCGATGTACGCCGCCGCCTCTCGAATCGCCGCCATCATGCCGTTTGCAGCGGATTGCGTCACATTAAGTCAGCTCCTTAAGAAATGATGTCCCATGCTCCATCGGCGGCAAGCCGAAATTTTCGAGCACCGTCGCCCCGGCGTCCGCGAACGTACCGCGCACGCCCAGGGAACCTCCTTCGCGGAAGGCCGGGCTCCAGACGAGGAGCGGCACGTATTCGCGCGTATGGTCCGTTCCGTGGTGCGCGGGATCGTTGCCGTGATCCGCCGTGACGATAAGCAAATCCCGCGGCGTGCACGTCGCCATGATCTCGGGCAGCTTGGCGTCGAACGCTTCGAGCGCCTGCGCGTACCCTTCGGGGTCGCGCCGATGGCCGTACAGCGAATCGAAATCGACCAAATTCGTGAAGCAAAAGCCTCGAAAATCCTTCTTCATGACTTCGATCGTCTTGGCGATGCCGTCCGCGTTGCTCTTGGTCGGCAGCGATTCGGTAATTCCCTCCATCGAGAAAATATCTCCGATCTTGCCGACCGCGACGACGTCAAGGCCGGCGTCCTTCAGGCCGTTCAAGACGGTCGGCGCCGGCGGCTTCACCGCGTAGTCGTGCCGATTGCTCGTTCGCTGGAACGCGCCCGGCTTGCCGACGTACGGACGCGCGATGACGCGGCCGACGGCGTACTCGCCCTGCGTAAGCCGGCGCGCGACGCGGCAAGCGTCGTACAGCTCTTCGAGCGGGATGACGTCCTCGTGCGCGGCGATCTGAAACACGCTGTCCGCCGACGTGTAGACGATCCAAGCGCCCGTCTTCATTTGCTCTTCGCCGAGCTCGTCGAGAATGTCGGTGCCGGAAGCGGGCTTGTTGCCGATGACGTGCCGCCCGGTTTCCTTCTCGAACGCCTCGATCAGCTTCGGCGGGAACCCGTTCGGGAACGTCTGGAACGGGATCGTCACGTTCAGTCCCATGAGCTCCCAATGGCCGGTCATCGTGTCTTTCCCGACCGACGTTTCGGCCATCTTGCCGTAGCGGCCGGTCGGCGCTTCGACCGGCGGCAAGCCCGGAACGTCCGCGATGTTGCCGAGCCCGAGCGCGCGTAAATGCGGCAGCGAGAGCGACGGCACCCGCTCCGCGATGTGGCCTAGCGTGTGCGAGCCGGCGTCTCCGAAGCGGGGCGCATCCGGCAGCTCGCCGATGCCGACGCTGTCGAGCACGATCATGCAAACTTTATCGAATGTGCGCAAGGCGCCTTCCTCCTTCGTCCTGCGTCGGATGCAGATGATTCCATACTTTGCAAGCTTCATTATCGCACTCCGGGGCGGCGGATGCAAAGCCGCCGCGATTACCGCTTCGCCCTCGGATGCGCCCGA
The DNA here is from genome assembly GCF_035645235.1 of Paenibacillus sp. Classification (GTDB taxonomy): domain Bacteria; phylum Bacillota; class Bacilli; order Paenibacillales; family YIM-B00363; genus Paenibacillus_AE. The sequence continues at coordinate 32,052 of NZ_DASQMZ010000030.1, read as the reverse complement.
TCGTACACTTCTTTCAGCCGCGTCTTGGCGACGTGCGTATAGATTTGGGTCGTCGAAATGTCGGCATGGCCGAGCATTTCCTGTACGGCACGCAAATCCGCTCCCCCCTCGAGCAGATGGGTCGCGAACGAATGCCGGAGCGTATGCGGCGTCAGCTCCGCGCGAATGCCCGCTTCCGCGGCGTACGCTTTAACGATTTTCCAAAAGCCCTGCCGCGTCATCCGCCCGCCGAGGTGATTTAAAAACAGCGCGTCCTCCGCCTTGCGCCCTTTGTGCAGCCGGCCGCGGGCCGACAGGACGTAATCGTTCAGGCACGAGATCGCCATCCGGCCGATCGGAATGATGCGCTCCTTCGACCCTTTGCCGACCGCCTTCACGAAGCCCATGCCGGTATGGACGCTCGAGAGATTCAGATCGAGCAGCTCCGACACGCGCATGCCCGTCGCGTAAAGCAGCTCCAGCATCGCCCGATCCCGGACGCCGCGGGGCGTCGCGGTCGTCGGCGCGGCGAGCAGCCGCTCGACCTCGTCCGTCGTCAGCGCCGACGGCAGCTTCTTGCCGGGCTTCGGCGTCCCCATCGTCGACGTCGGATCGACCGGCACGACGCGCTCCTCGGCCAAAAATTTATAAAACGACCGAACCGCCACTTGCCGACGGAAGACGGTGGACGCCGCTTTGCCGCTGCGCTTGCCTTCCGCCATAAAGCCGAGCACGTGCTGCGACGTCGTCGCCGCGAGGTCCGTCTCGCCGGATGCCGCCAAGTAGTCAAGGTAGAGCGTTAAGTCCCGCTCGTACGCGTCCAGCGTATTGCGCGCGAGCCCCCGCTCCACCGCCAGATAGTCGATAAACTGCCGCAGCAGCTGTTTCATTCGGATTGCAGCCCCATTCGGTAAAAAATTCCGCTTGTTACGCTTCCTCCTTCGCCGCGCCGCCCGGCGATTCCTGCCCGCGCGCTCGGTAAAACCGAAAGAAGGCACCGCGGTCCCGCCGCCGATGCCTTCCTTCGTTCCCCCATGCTACTCGCCGTACCAATAAAACAGCCGCAGCCGCTCCAACGCCGAATCGTACGCCGGCGCGGCATCCGCCTCGTGGCGAAACACCTTCACCGCGCGGCCGCCCGGCTCCCGATATTTATCGGGCTCGATCCAAGCCGTCACGACGTCGAACACATGATAAATCGCGTAGGTGAGGGCGATGAACAATACGATGAATTTCAAGCGATGGAGCCATCGCTTTAGCGGCACGATCATGAGGACGTTACACCTCCCGCTTCCCAAAGCCGTTCGTCGTTCTTCCGGTTACGATTACCATATGACCTTGTCCGTGCGGTTATGCCAGCACCGCGCGCGGGGGCCCTGCGTTAAAGCACGTCCTGAAGCGGCGCGTAGGGCTTTCCGACCGCATCCGCCACCGCCTTGTGCACGACCCGGCCGGCATGCGTGTTGACGCCGCGCCCGAGCGCTTCGTCCGCGAGCACCGACGACTTCAGCCCTCGATTCGCGAGCTGCAGCGCATAAGGAAACGTCGCGTTCGTCAGCGCAAGCGTCGACGTGCGGGGGACCGCGCCGGGCATATTCGCGACGGCGTAGTGGATGACCCCGTGCTTGACGTACGTCGGGTCGCTGTGCGTCGTCACCCGGTCGATCGTCTCGATGGAGCCGCCCTGATCGACGGCGACGTCGACGATGACGGCGCCCTTCTTCATGCGCGTCACCATCTCCTCGGTCACAAGCTTCGGAGCGCGGGCGCCCGGGATGAGCACGGCGCCGATGAGCAGATCGGCCTTCTGAACGGCGCTCGCGATATTGTACGGATTCGACATGAGCGTCGAGATGCGCCCGTCGAACATCTCGTCGATATAGCGCATCCGGTCGGCGCTTCGCTCGATGATCACGACGCTCGCGCCGAGGCCGAGCGCCATGCGCGCCGCGTTCAGTCCGACGATGCCGCCGCCGAGCACGATGACTTCCGCCGGCGGCACCCCGGGCACGCCGCCGAGCAGGATGCCGCGGCCCCCGTGATACGCTTCAAGGTAGCGCGCTCCGATCTGCACGGCCATCCGGCCGGCCACCTCGCTCATCGGCGTCAGCAGCGGCAGCGCGCCGTTCGCCGTTTGAATCGTCTCGTACGCGATGCCCGTGACTTGCTTCTCGAGCAGCGCGTCGGTCAGGTCGCCCGCTGCGGCAAGATGCAAGTAGGTGAACAAGATTTGGTTCGGCCGAAACCGTCCGTACTCCTCGGGCAGCGGCTCTTTCACCTTAAGAATCATATCGGCGGCCGCCCATACGGCGTCCGCGCTCGCCTCGACGCGGGCCCCTTCCCGCGCGTAGTCGGCGTCCTCGAAGCCGCTGCCGACGCCCGCTCCTTCCTCGACGATCACCTCGTGGCCCGCCGCGGCGAGCATGCTCGCGCCGGCCGGCGTCAACGCCACTCGAAACTCGTTGTTCTTGATCTCCTTCGGCACCCCGATTCGCATCGTCCGTCTGCTCCTCCTTCGTTGTGTCCTATAATAACGACTCCGCCCCGTCGATATACACTTCCGTGCCGGTAATATGGCTCGACTCCTCGCTCGCGAGGAACAACACCAAATCCGCCACCTGTTCCGGCGTCCCCGCCCGATGCTCGAGCGGCTGGCTGCCCTTAGGATAGTGTATGGGAATTTCGATCGATTCGACTTCATCGGTTTGGTGCGTATTTTGGCCGATATTCGTCTCGATCGCGCCAGGGCAGATCGCGTTGACTCGGATCCGATACTGCGCGAGCTCGAGCGCCGCCATCTTCGCGAAGGCGACCTGCGCCGCCTTCGACGCGCTGTAGGCCGAGCCGCCCCAGCTCTTGAACTTGCGGTTGCCGTTGATCGAGCTTGTAATGACGATGCTCCCGCCGTTCTCCTTCAAGTGCGGAATCGCGTACTTTACGATATAGAACGTCCCGTTCAGATTCGTCGTCAGCGTATGCGACCATTGCTCCGGCGTCATCGTCTCGATCGGCGCCATCGTGCCGTTGATGCCCGCGTTCGCGAACACGACGTCGAGCCGCCCGAAGGCGTCGAGCGCCGTACGCACCGCCGCTTCGACGCGCGTGGGATCGGACACGTCCGTATCGGTTACGACCGCCTCACCGCCGGCGGCCGCGATCGCCTTTTCGACTTCCGCGCTATTTCGCTCCTTTAAGTCGACGAGGCACACCTTGGCGCCCTCCGCCGCAAGTCGAATCGCCGCCGCCCGGCCGATGCCGGACCCGGCGCCCGTCACGATCGCCGCCTTTCCTTCCAGCCGCTTCCGGGACGCGACGGCGCGCTTTTCGTCCTTCTCGTCCTTCGTAAACAAACTCAGCGCCATGTGTAACCCCATCCTCCCCTGAATGATCGGAATAAAGGTAGGTTGCTTCTTGCTTGGGAAAATATGTGCGAGGCCGAAGAAAACGCCTTTCGGGAACGGCGCCGGACACGACAACAACGCCCCGAGCGCAGGCCCGGGGCGATAAGCGTTCCTATGAAATTACGATCGATTCGGCACCTGCACGCCCTTCTCCCGGCATCGATGGCAGATGCCTTGAAAGTCGAGCCGATGATCGAGCACCGCGAACCGGAACTCCCGCTCCAGCCGCTCCTCCAGTTCGCCGAGCCAGTCCTCCATGATCTCGTCGACCGCGCCGCATTGCACGCAGATGAGGTGATGGTGGTGGTGGTGCGAGCTGTCGTTGCGCAAATCGTACCGGGCGACCCCGTCGCCGAAATTCATCTTCTCCACGACGTGCAAATCGCTGAGCAGCTCAAGCGTACGGTAGACGGTGGCGAGTCCGATCTCGGGGGCTTTGTCCTTCACGAGCATGAATACGTCCTCGGCGCTCAGATGGTCTTCTTCGTTCTCCAGCAGCACGCGAACCGTCGCTTCCCGTTGAGGCGTCAGCTTGTACCCTTGCGACTGGAGCTGTTGTTTGATCTTCTCGATGCGCGCCTCCAATGCCGAGTCCCCCTTTCACGCAACTCTATAATTCTTCTACTCATTATAGGGGGAGCCCGTCGAACAAGTCAAACGGCGTTCAGCAGCATCGGAGCCGCCCATTCGAGCAAGGCCGGGGAGACGTACACCTCGAAGAGCGAGACGGCCAGCAGCAGTCCTGCCAAAAACAACGTCGTCATCGAAAACGCCGCGAACGGCTGCTTCATCGCGCCTCCCCGGTTCATGACCCGGCTTCGGACGAGCGCCATGCTGAACGCTACGGCGGCGACGCTCGCGACGATGATCGCCGGGACGACGATCATGTTTTGCGGCGCGACCGACACGACCGCGAAGACGACGCCGTCCCACGACCATTGTCCCGCCAAATACCCGACCGTAAAGCCGATCAGCACGCCTTTGAGAAAATCGAGCAGCAAGATCAGCGGCACGCCGACGACCGACAACCCCAGGATCCATATGAAAAAGATCCACCGCGCGTGCGCGCCGAACGCGTCCCACACGTTGCCGGAAACGGCGTTCGCCGCCCCGCCGACGTCCGCCGACGCCGGCGTTCCCGCGTAGCCGGATAAGAAGGCGTTCACGTATTGGCCGACGTCGAGCTTCTGCTGCGGCGTCAACGCGTTCACGAGCAGCGCTCCGAACACGACCCCCATTACGAATAAAATGCAAACAAACACGTACAGCGGCAGCAGCTCTTTCGAATACACGCGGAATCCGCCCGTCATCGCCATCGTTCCCTTCCTTCCGGATGCTTCGTTCGTTATACGAATATATGAAGCTAGGGAGGAAACTATGACGGGCGTAAGAGATTCAGCGAATTTTCCCGTAGGCGCCGCCGCCGCCGGAAGCGACGACCGCTTTGCCGGCGCGGGCCGCGGCGATGACCGCGGCGGGCCCGGGGCCGACGACCTCGGCGATATCCGCTTCCGGCGCCTCGTGCAGTACGCGCATCTCCGTCCCGAACCGCTCGAGCAGCGCCTCCCGCTTCTTCGCCCCGAGGCCCGGCACGAATTCGAGCGGCACTTGGTCGCGATACGGCGGCCGCTCGCGCATCGGCACGTCCGCCTCATCGCCTTCGGCGAGCACCGCGATGCGGTCGAACACGCCGCGCACGATGCGGCGGCTGCCGCAGGCGGCGCAGACGTCCGACGCGGCGCCGACGTCGACGAGCGCGTCGCAGCTTTCGCAATAGGTGCGGTGGTATTTGCCGAGCTGCGGCGTCAGGCCGTAATTCGCTTCGATGCCCCGGCCGCCCTCGCCGCGCAGCGCCATAGCGACCTCCGCGAACGTCGGTGCGGCGAGCCGCAGCGCATTGTATTCGCGTGCGATTTTGCCGAGCGAATGCGCGTCGGAGTTCGTCACGAACGCATGCCGCCGCAGCTCGGGAATCGTGTCGGCCATCGCCGTGTTCGAGCTGAGGCCCAGCTCCACGGCGGCGACGTCGTCCGGCTCGAGCACGTCCGCCATACGACTGCAGCAGCTGCCGTACAAGCTCTTATGCGGCGTGAAAATATGCGCCGGGATGAGCAGGCCGCCGCGTCCGACCGTCTCCTCCTGCAGCTCCCTCGCGGTGACGTACACCCGCTGGGAGCTTAAGGAGACGTTCTTCATGCGCGGCGCAAGCCACGCGGTGAACTCCTTCATCGCCGACAGCTTCGGCAGAAAGCATAACAGATGCGCCGGTCCGCGGCCGGGATCCTTCACCTCGAGCTCGCTCCCGAGCAGCACCGTCGTTTCGCCGTACCGAATGCCGCCGCCGTCGAGCTCGGCCATGTCGCCGTTTTCCAAATACCGCTCGATTTCCGCTTGTACGGCCGGCGACTGGCAATCGATGACGCCGGTTATGTGTATGCCCTTGCGCTCGCTCGCTTCCCTCGCGATATTGTAGAAGGTCAGGTCGCGGGAGCCGCTGATTTTCACCGGCGCTCCGGCTTCGGTCCGTCCGATGTGGATGTGCAAATCCGCGTACATCGTCGACAGCGCGTCGACCTCGTCGTTCTCGTTCAAGTCCGCATCAAACTCCCCATGTTCCGGTCTCGATGTACCGCCTCCACGCATAGACGGCAAGCAGCGTCTTCGCGTCGCAGATGCGCCCGTCCGCGACGGCCTGCGACGCTTCGTCCGGCGACAGCGCGAACGCGTTCAAAAATTCGTCCTCGTCCGGCGACGCCTCCCCCGAACGCAGCCCCTCGGCGACGTACAGATGAATGACTTCGTCGGCGAAGCCCGGCGACGTCGCCATCGAATGAAGCAGGGAGACGCGGTCGCATTCGTATCCCGTCTCCTCCTTCAGCTCCCGCTTCGCCGCCTCGGCCGGGTCCTCCCCGCCGTCGAGCTTTCCCGCCGGGATTTCCACTTGCAGCCGCTCGAGCGGCTTGCGGTATTGCTCGACGACGAGCAGCTTGTCCGCGACGACCGCGATGACCGCGACCGCGCCCGGGTGTTTTACGATTTCCCGCGTCGCGGCGGTTCCGTCCGGCAGCGTCACCTCGTCCACCTGCAGCGATATGATCTTTCCTTGAAAGATCGGTCTCGTCGATACCGTCTTTTCCGTAAAATCCATGTTCTTCTTGTCCATATGGTATATCCTCCCCGGCATAAGCCGCTTCATGCGCGCATAGGGTGATTATACCAAACCACGGAAGGGATGCGCTGCGGCGAATGAGAGGATATTACGGGGATCGACAGTTGCGGATGGTCGGCAAGGCATGGGAAATTCGGGCGAGGCTTCGCTCGATGCGCAAGGAGGCCGGCGGAGGCGAGGATGCTAGACTCGAAACATGGCTCCGAGAGGCGGCCGCGGCCGCCGCCGCCCCGAGCGAGACGGCGACGGCGTTCGCGGAGGTGCGCGCGTCGTCCGCCCCGGCCGCCCGGACGGCGGACGCCGCTTCGCCGACCCGCGCCGTCGCTCCCGGACGCCGTCCCTACGACGATCGAGCGTATCCGATGGCGTAGGGCCGCGTCCGTCACCCGAGCCGGCGAAGCGCCATCGCCTGCTGCGGCGCGAGCTCGACGACGCCTTGCACCGTCGCGTCCGTTAGCAAGTCCTCGTAAGCTGCCGGCAACGGCAGCTTCTTTGCGTCGTCGGCATGATTGAGGACGAAGACGATTTCGCCGCCGTCGTCGCCGACGCGCGCCGCGGCTTCCACCCCGCTCGGCAGATCGGGCAGCGTCGGCTCCACGCCGGCTTCCCGGCAAATCCGGTCCATGAGGATCGCGAGCCCTGCCGCGTCCGGCTCCGTGCCGATATAATACGCCGCGCCTTCGCCGTACGCGCGCCGCGTCGCGGCCGGAACGCCCGCGAGGTAACGATCGGCGTAGACGACGATCGGTTCGGCTTCGATCGGCTCGACCGCGTCGAACCAGACGTTCGCCGCCGTTACCCGTCCGTCCTCGACGAAACGCAGCCGGTTCGGCAAATCCTCCTCGAGGACGCCGTACGTTTCGATCTCGATGCCCAGCAGCTCGCGGAACGCGCCCGGCAGCTTCTTCAGCGAGATCGAATTGTCGAGCTCCTTCGCGCCGGCCCGGAAATCCATCGCGAGGCGTCCGCCGCGGCGGACGAAGCCGTATAAGCGCTCAACGCTTTCCTCCGTCGCCATCATGAGATTCGGGGCGACGACGAGCGCATAATCGGCGAGGTCCGCTTCCGGCGAGACGATGTCGACCGCGATGCTCCGGTCGAAGAAGTACCGATAGTACGTCTCTAGGTGTCTCATATATTCGTAGTTTTTGGCATGCGGCTGGAACTCGAACGCCCATTCGTTGTCGTGGCAGCGCACGATAGCGACGCGCGGCTTCGGCGTCGTGCGGGCGAGCAGCGGCGCAAGCCGCTTCAGCTCGGCGCCGATCTGCTTCGCTTCCTCGTACCGCGGGCCCGGAGCGCCGTGATGCTGCAAGATGCCGTGCCAATACTCTTCGATCGACACGTTCAACGTCCGCCACCGGAAATACACGATCGCGTCCGCGCCGTGCGCGACCGATTGCAGCGTCCACCGCCGCATCTCGCCGGGCACCGGCGTCGGACCCGTCGTCACCGCGCCGGGCGCCCCGCTCTGGTGCTCGAGAATCCAGAAATTCGATTTCTTCAGGCTTCTCGTCAGGTCGTGGGCGGCCGCGGCATACGCCGGACGGTCGACGCGCGTCGATTTCAAATTCGGGTAAATGCCGGTCGAGACGATATCGAGCCCCTTCACCTGCTCGTAGCCGTCCACATGATTGTATTTGCCCATTAAGTTTGTGGTGACCGTATGCCCCGGCGCATGCTTCCGCAGCAGCTCCTCCTGCATCCGCTGGAACGAAATGACCGAATCGGACGAGAACCGATAGAAGTCCAGCGCGAAGCCCGGATTGTGGTGCTGGTGTACGGCGTACGTCGGCAGATGGACTTCGTCCCAGTTTCGGTACGTCTGGCTCGAGAAGACGGTGCCCCATGCCTTGTTGACGGCGTCGATCGTGCCGTATTTCCGGCGCAGCCAGTCCTTGAACGCGACGAGACAGCTGTCGCAGTAGCAACGGGCGGTATCGATCATGCCCATTTCGTTGTCGATCTGCCAGCCGACAATGCGGTCGCTTCCGGCGTAATGGGACGCCATACGTTCGACGATCCGGGCCGCGTAACGCCGGAATGTCTCGTTATTAAAGCAATAATGCCGGCGGGCGCCGAAGCCTCTCTTCCGCCCGAACATATCCCGTTGGTACATGTCGGGATGTTTGTCCATCAGCCATTTCGGCGGTCCCGCGGTCGGCGTTCCGAGGATGACGGCGATCCCGTTCTCCTCCATGAGCGCGATCGCGCGATCCAGCCAAGCGAAATCGAAAGCGCCGTCCTCCGGCTCCATGCGGGCCCATGCGAATTCCGCCATGCGCACGACGTTGAAGTGCGCCTCCCGCATCATCGCCGCATCGATCGGCCAACGCTCCTCCGGCCATTGTTCCGGGTAATAACATGCTCCGTATAACATGAAGTTCCCTCCTGTTCTCGCGAAAGCCGACGCGCCTCTTCCTTTCGCCTAAAGCGAAAGGCAGACGTTTTCTGCGTTCCCATCGGTTCGATCGCATCGGTTTCATTATCGCTTGGAAGCGCTTCAGGGACAACCCGCGAACATAAAGGTCGGACGCGCCATTGACCGCAAATCGACAGGCTCCCCCGGCCGGGACCTTCTCTCCCCTTGGAATCGGCAATGCAAAAAGCCGAGGCGACCCGCTTCGCGGTCGGCCTCGGCCCGGCATCCTGTTTCGCGCTCCTGGGGGCTATTCGACTTTCACCTTCGTCGACTGCTCGATAATCGCCACGACCATGCGGGCCGCGCCGACCAAATCGGAGACCCGGATTTGCTCCTTCGGCGTGTGAATGTGCTCGTAGCCGATCGCAAGATTGACCGTCGGCACGCCCATGCCGTTGAATATGTTCGCGTCGCTGCCGCCCCCGGACGGGAACGTGCTCCACGGAATGCCCAGCGACTCGAAGGCGTCGGCCGCGACGCGCACGACCGGCGCGTCGTCGTCGAATTTATAGGCGGGATACAAGTAAGTTTCCTGAAAATCGTACGTCGCCCCGAACTCCTTCGTCGCCGAATCGAACGCTTCGCGCATCTTCGCGATTTGCGCCGTCATCTTCTCGTTCACGAGGCTCCGCGCCTCCGCCGTGATCACGACATGGTCCGCGACGACGTTCGTCTCGCCGCCGCCTTCGAACCGGCCGATATTCGCCGTCGTCTCGTGGTCGATGCGGCCGAGCGGCATGCGCGAAATCGCCTTCGCGGCGACCGTGATGGCGCTGATGCCGTCCTGCGGGTTCACGCCTGCATGCGCGGATTTGCCGATCACCGTGACGCGAAGCTTCGTCTGCGTCGGGCCCGCGGTACAAATTTCTCCGATCTTGCCGTCCGAGTCGAGGGCGAAACCGTACTTCGCATCGAGACGCGCCGGATCCATCGCGCGCGCGCCCATGAGCCCGCTCTCCTCGCCCGACGTGATGACGAACTGGATGCGGCCGTGCGGCAAGCCTTGCTCGTTCACGACGCGGATCGCTTCGAACATCGCGGCGAGACCCGCCTTATCGTCGCTCCCGAGAATCGTCGTGCCGTCGCTGCGGATGAAGCCGTCGTCGTCGACGCGCGGCTGAATGCCCTTGCCCGGAGCGACCGTATCCATATGCCCCGTAAACAAGAACGGCGCCACGTCCTCCATGCCCGGGGTGGCCGGCCACGTCGCGAACAAGTTCCCCGCGGCATGGCCCGTCTTCGCCGCGGTGTCGTCTTCTTCGACGGTCAGCCCGAGCGCTTCGAACTTCCGAATGAGCAAGTCGCAGATGGCGCGCTCCTGCTTCGTCTCGCTGTCGGTGCGGACCAGCTCGAAAAATTCGTCGATCAATCGTTGTTGCATCACCATTTACCGTTTCCTCCCGGCAAGTCGTTGCGTTACAATGAGTACAGGCTTCTTCGCCTCTTAAGAATCAGTAAAGGAGCGTGATCCCGTCATGGGCAATCGCGTATGGATCAAGGTGGTCGTCTGGGCGGTCCTCGTTTCGATGCTGCTGTCTACGATCCTTATGGGCGTCAGCATGGTCGGCGCCTAATACAAATTGGTGGATTCGTCGAAGCTTTCGAGATTTTCCTTCACCCGCTGCAAGAATCTGCCGCAGATGACCCCGTCGAGAATGCGGTGGTCGAGCGACAAGCACAGATTGACCATGGAGCGGACGGCGATCATGTCCTTAATGACGACCGGCCGCTTCACGATGGACTCGAACGTCAGAATCGCGGCCTGCGGGTAGTTGATGATCGGCTGCGACAAGATCGAACCGAACGAGCCGGTATTGTTGACCGTGAACGTGCCGCCTTGCATGTCGGACAGGGTCAGCTTGCCGGCTCTCGTCTTGCGCGCCAGCTCGTCGATTTCCCGCGCGAGGCCGGCGATGTTTTTCCGGTCGGCCTGCTTGATGACCGGCACCATGACGCTGTCCTCGGTGCCGACGGACAGCGACAAGTTAATGTCGCGCTTTACGATGATTTTGTCGACCGCCCACACCGAATTCATAATCGGGTAATCTTTGATCGCGTTGACGACGGCCTTCAGCATGAACGCCATGTACGTTAAGTTGACGCCCTCGCGCTTGATGAATTCGTCCTTCATCTTATTCCGGAGGTTTACCAGGTTCGTTACATCGACCTCGATCATCGTCCACGCATGCGGAATTTCGCTGACGCTTTGGCGCATGCGGCTTGCGATCGTGCTGCGGACCGGCGTCACGTCGATAAAGTATTCCCTGCCGTCGCCCTTCTCCATCTCGATGGACGGAATGCGCGGCTCCTGCGACAGATGCAAGCCCGTCGAGCGCACCGGCATCTCCGTCTCGTTCGCCGCCTGCGCAGGCGGCGCGGAAGCCGCGGCAGGCGCCGAAGTCGCCGCGGGGGCCGGGGTCGCCGCGGCGCCGGACGCGACGAACGTCAGCACGTCCTTGCGCGTGATGCGACCCTCGTGGCCGGTGCCGACGAGGCGCGCGTCATCCAGCCTTAGGCCGTGCTCTTCCGCGAGCGCCAGCACCGCCGGCGAATACCGGCGGCGCATCGCGCCGGCGGCCTCGGACGCGGCCGCGCCCGGCGTCCGCGCTCCCGCCGGCGCTTCGACTGTCGGTGCGCCGATCGAAGGCGCGCCGTCTTTCGACGCGACGGTGCAGAGCGCCTCGCCGACCGCCGCCTCTACCCCTTCCCCGACGAGCAGCCGGGCGATGACGCCCTCCACGGGGGACGGCATCTCGGTCGTCACCTTATCGGTCACGAGCTCGCAAATCACATCATATTGTTTCACGTAATCGCCAGGCGCAACCAGCCACTTGCCGACAGTCGCCGACACCAGGCTTTCCGCCAGGTGCGGCACCGTCACGGCGATTTCCGCGGCGCCATCGATCGTTTTCGTATCGTTCACGCTTATTGGCCACTCCTCTCCGCCCGCGTTAGTATAACGCCAACGCGCGCATCGCGTCTTTCAGCTTGTCTGCGCTAAGCAAGAAAAACTTCTCCGTCGTCGGGCTCGACCCGACCGCCGGCACGTCCGGACCGCAAAGCCGCATAATCGGCGCATCCAGCTCGTATAACAGCTCCTCCGCGATAATCGCGGACACCTCGGCGCCGACCCCGCCGGACTTATTGTCCTCGTGCGCGATCAATACCTTGCCCGTCTTCGCCGCCGCGGCGAGTATCGCTTCCTTGTCGAGCGGCTGCAGCGTCCGCAAATCGAGCACATGCGCGCTGATGCCTTCCGCCGCAAGCTGCTCGGCGGCGGCTAACGCGAAATGCACGGTCATCCCGTACGTAATGACGGTGACGTCGTCGCCTTCCCGCTTCACGTCCGCCTTGCCGATCGGCACGACGTAATCGCCTTCGGGCACTTCGCCGGAGATCGATAAATAACATTTCTTGTGCTCGAAATACAACACCGGATCCGGATCCCGAATCGCCGCCAGCATAAGCCCCTTAGCGTCGTACGGGGTCGAAGGCGCCACGATCTTTAGCCCCGGCGTGCCGAAAAACACCGACTCCGGGCACTGGGAATGGTACAAGGCGCCCCCGCCGGTGGCGCCGTACGGCGCGCGGACGACGATCGGGCAGCTCCAGTCGTTGTTCGAGCGGTACCGAATCTTCGCCGCCTCCGAAATAATTTGGTTCGTCGCCGGGAAGATGAAATCGGCGAACTGCATCTCGGCAATCGGCCGCATGCCGTGCATCGCCGCGCCGATCGCGACGCCCGCGATCGCGGACTCCGCCAGCGGCGTGTCCAGCACGCGATCCGGGCCGTACGCGTCGCGCATCCCCTTCGTCGCATTGAGCACCCCGCCTTTGCCGACGTCTTCCCCGAGCACGAACACGCGGGAATCGCGCCCCATCTCTTCGTGCATGGCGGAGCGGATCGCCTCTAAATATTTCATCGTTGCCATGCCGTTCCGCCTCCCCGCTCGCCCTCATCGTCGCCGTATACATGCAACAGCGTGTCCTCCGGCGCCGGATACGGCGCCCGCTCCGCATACTCGGCGGCTTCCTTCAGTTCTTCCGAAATGGCCTCCCGCAGCGACGCTTCCTTCTCGTCGTCCCATAGCCCTTGTTCGATCAAGTAATCGCGCAGCTTCGGAATGCCGTCCTTCGAGCGGTGCTCCTCGACTTCTTCCTTCGTTCGGTAGAGCAAGTCGTTGTCCGATGTCGAATGCGGCGAAATGCGATACATCATCGCTTCGATCAGCGTCGGCCCCTCGCCGGCGAGTCCGCGCTCGCGAGCCTCGCGGACGGCCGTGTATACCGCGAACGGATCGTTGCCGTCGACGCGGACGCCCGGGAAGCCGTAGCCGATTGCCCGGTCGACGATGCGGCCGGCGATTTGCTGTCGAACCGGCACGGAGATGGCGTACTGATTGTTTTCGCACATCAGGATGACCGGCAGCTTATGTACGCCCGCGAAGTTGCAGCCCTCGTGGAAGTCCCCCTGGTTGCTGGAGCCTTCGCCGAACGTCACGAACGCCACGCTCTCCTCCCCGCGCAGCCGCGCCGCGTACGCCGCGCCGACGGCATGGGGAACCTGCGTCGTCACGGGGCTCGAGCCGGTGAAGATGTTGAGCTTCTTATGGCCGAAGTGGCCCGCCATCTGCCGGCCGCCGCTGTTCGGATCCTCCGCCTTGAAAAACAGCGCCAGCATCAGCTCCCGCAGCGTCATGCCGACGGACAGGACGAAGCCGTAATCCCGATAATACGGGAAGAACAAATCCCGCCCCGGACGCAGCGCGAACGCGGCCGCGACCTGCGCGCATTCCTGGCCGATGCCGGACACGTGGAACGGCACCTTCCCCGCGCGCTGAAGCACCGTCGCCCGTTCGTCGTACATGCGAGCCGTCACCATCATTCGGTACATCTGTATCGTATCATCGTCGCTTAAGCCCGCTTGGACGTGCTTCGACGGCCCTCTCTTCAGCTCTTGCTCGTGAATCACAGGATCGCCTCCTTAAGACCGAGTGTTATGACCTGGTCATAAACCTTACTCGTTCATCTTACCGCCCGGCGAAGCGAGCGTCAACCGCCGCCGCCGCTTCTCCGAGCGCCTCCGACAATGTCGGGTGCGGATGAATAGCCGCCCCGATTTCCCAAGGCGTCGCCTCGAGCAGCTTCGCGAGCGACGCTTCGCCGATCAGCTCGGTCGCCCGCGGCCCGACGATATGGACGCCGAGCACGTCGCGCGTCGCTTCGTCCGCGACGATCTTCACGAAGCCCTCCGGCTCCCCGTAGACGAGCGCCTTGCCGTTCGCGCGGAACGGCAGCTTCGCCGTCTTCGCCGCTCGGCCGGCTTCCTTGGCTTGCCGTTCGGTGAGGCCGATGGAGGCGACCTCCGGATAGGAAAACACGCACTTCGGCACGCGCGCCGCGTCGTACGGCTTGTCCGCCACGCCGTACATGTGCTCCACGGCTACGATGCCCTGATAGCTCGCCGCATGCGCCATCTGCAGCCCGCCGACGACGTCCCCGATCGCGTAAATATGCGATTCGCTCGTCTGCATGCGGCCGTTGACACGAATCGCGCCGCGCTCGAGCGCCACGTCCGCGTTCTCGAGGCCGATGCCTTCCACGTTCGGCGCGCGGCCGACCGCGACGAGCAGCGCTTCCGCCTCGACGGCGATCCGCTCCCCGCCGCGCTCCGCCTCGATCCTCACTTCGCCCGCGTCTCCTGTCTCCCGCGTCCGCAGCGTCTCCGGCGCGACCTTCGCGCCCGTCAGCACCGTCACGCCTCGCTTCGCCAGCGCGGCGGCCACCTCGCGCGATACGTCCTCGTCCTCGCTCGGCAGCAGCCGATCGGCCGCCTCGAGCACCGTCACCTCGACGCCGAAGTCGTTCATCATCGACGCCCATTCGACGCCGATAATGCCGCCGCCGACGATCGCGAGCGATGCGGGCAGCCGCTCGAGCTCGAGCGCTTCGTCGCTCGTCAGCACGAACCGGCCGTCCGGCTCGAGCCCCGGAACGACGCGCGGCCGGGAGCCGGTCGCGATGATGAGCCGCTCGTTCACGAGCGTAACCGCCTCCCCGTCCGCCGTCTCGACGGCGATCGAACCCGTCCGCGGCGAGAAGATGGACGGTCCGACGAGCCGCCCCGTGCCGTAAACGACGTCGATCTTATTCGACTTCATCAGCTGCTGCAGCCCGCGGTGCAGCTGCTCGACGACTTCCGTCTTGCGCGATTGGACGCGGCCGAAATCGACGCCTGCGCCTCCCGCGACTTGTACGCCGAACTCGGCGCCGCGCCGCACCGTACGCAACACCTCCGCGCTTCGCAGCAACGCTTTGCTCGGGATGCAGCCCTTATGCAGGCATGTCCCGCCGAGCCCCGCCTTCTCTACGACGGCTACCGACTTCCCGAGCTGCGCCGCCCGAATCGCCGCCGCGTAACCGCCCGGCCCTCCGCCGAGCACTACAAGATCATATGTACGAGTCAATAGACGTTCCTCCAAAACTATGCTTACTATGATTCTATGTTATAATGAGCCGTTCATGAATTTGTTAGACTCTTTCTTATTGTACCCTTTTTTGCCGACGGCCGGATAGGGTAAAATGGATAAACAAGCGAGAACCCGAAAGGAACGCGTCCGAGATGCCAACGAAATTTTCCCGCTTCATCGCCGTCCTGCTGCTCGTCGTGCCGGGATGGATGGCTACGTACGGATTTTTGCTCATGAAAAATTCGGTCTTCGAATCGTTCGGACCCGGCGCCATGCCGTGGCTGAAATTCGCGGGCGGCCTGCTGCTGTTCGCGCTCGGCGTCGCCTTCATCGGCGGTTGGATTTTTTACCGGGACCGCAAGCGCAACTACGTCGCGCCGCGCTTTCGCGAAAAGAAAAAACAGCGCCCATAAGCCGCTGTTTTTTTTTATTTCGTTTTATTGAACGACGATTTTGGCCGTCATTTCCGTGTGACCTTCGCCGCACAAGATAATGCAAGTGATTTCGTATACTTCGCCCGCTTCGCCGAACGTCACTTCCTGCGACAGATGCGCGCCCTGCAGCTCGATGCCGAGGCCGCTGACCGAAATGCCGTGGAGGCCTTGGTCGTTCCGAAGCGCCAGCGTCATGGTCGAGCCCGCTTCGACGACGTACTCGTCCTTGTCGAAATCCCAGTTGCTCGCAACGATCTCCAGCGTGTTTTCCGCGGCGGCCAATTCCTCTTCGCTCGGCGGCTGCGGAAGCTCCGTGAACAAGAGGCCGATGCCGAGCGCAGCCGATCCGTAGAAGAGTACCGCCAAAATCCATTTGTGCATGTGATGTCTTCCCCCTCAAACAATATACATCCTATTATTATAAAGACTCGCTCGCGCTTTGGGAGAGCGCAGTCCCCGTCAAACATGGCGATTTTTCGAACGTTTGTAATATATCACACTCGTCCCCGCCGTGTAAAATGAGCGAACGCCCTTGCATAACGGCGCCCGAATGGCGTAAAATAAGAACATACATTCGGGTTGTGGGTGATGGCCATATGGCGAAGCAAGAGCGCATGCCGTTGATCCCGCCGGTCACCGCCGTCGACGAGCTCGGGACGATCAAGGAAGCGTTGATCCTCGGCTTGCTCCTGACGGTGTTCGACCGAGACATCAAGGTGCTGCAAGAGAGCAAGCTGAAGACGAAGGGTCCCTACGTCGACCTGCTGCAACGGGCCATGGACGGCGCGACGGCCGACCTGGCGCGTCTTCGGCGGCGGCTGAAGGAGAAGGGAATCAAGATGACGGAGGAACGGCGCGACGAGTCCGGCGTCGGCTGCGTCTACTGGTGCCGAGGCTATAAGGCGAGCTTCGAGATGCTTTGGCATTTCGCCAAGGCCGAGACCGAAGTGCGCATGCGCAAATATTTGGGGGAAGATATTCGCAAATACGTTCGGGACGATCTGCCCGACCATCTGAAGCCGCAGTGGCTGCTCGCCCCGGTGGCGAACCGGGGCGGCGCCGACGGGCGCTCACTTGGAGCGCCGGCGTCCTCTCGCGAACAGCTGGGCGAAGGCGAGCACGCCCGTCCAGACGAGCGCGGCCGACAGCGCGAGGAAAAACCAATCCCCGTTATCGAGCCCGAAATAGAGCAGTCCGTGCGCGGCGAATAAAATCAGGAACGCGAGCACCAGGTTCACCTTATTGATCCATTGCAGCAATCCGTTCATGCGTAATCCTCTCCTCGACAAATTCCGTACGATTCGTACCTCTATCCGTAGTGTTTCCGGAAGCCGAGGCCGCGATACGCCGAACGGGAACGCCGAGGGGAAAATTTCCTGCCTGACGAAGGATTAAAACGTCCACTCCCGGCCATAATATACTCAGACGGCGACGAGAGAGGTCGTGGTTACGTTGGAAGACGTAAGGAATTCAGCGGAACAGGACAGCCAAGAGGTTTCTCACTCGAAATAGAGGGCGAGGGATGTGCTAAAGACACGATGTGGCTTTAGACGTCATCGGCAGCAATGTCGGATTGCTTTTTCTATGGAAGTGAAATAAACCAACGGCGCCGTCGGAAGACCCGGGAAACCGGGTCTTTTTATGTTTCCGGGCAGCGGTTCCCCTGCAACTCTCGCGCCTTCTCGGACGTCTATCCCAAGAAGGCTCCGAAGGGGGAGACATTATGCGAAAGGCCGCAACCTTGTTAATCTTGCCATGCGCCGTCGCGCTTGCCGCCGCAATGACGACCGGCTGCGCCTCGAGCCCGGACGCCGCCGTCCGCGAACCGTACTGGGACTATAAACAGGGGATCGTCGCCGCCAAGGAACGCGGCCGAGTGCTCGTCGTGCGGCACCCGATGCCGGCGGGAGTCCCCCTAGAGGCCGTATTGGAGCAGGCGAAGCCGGACGCGATTTGGCTCGAGGCGGCCGAGCGGGACGTTCGCGCCCTGCAGATCGGCGATCGCGTCAACGTTACACTCGAAAGCGTCGACGGGTATGCGGTCGTGGATCAATCGTACCCGGCGCAAGCAAAGGCGCAGTCGGTGACGGCGCTGCCGTAAACGACGCAAAGAGAGCGCCCGGCATTCGCCCGGGCGCTCTTCCTTATGTAACGATCGATGATTATCCGACTTTATGCTCAATGCGCAGCTTGTCCGCGACCATCGCGATAAATTCGGAGTTCGTCGGCTTCGCCTTCGAGATGTTGATCGTGTACCCGAACAGATGCGATATCGAGTCGATGTTGCCGCGCGTCCAAGCGACCTCGATCGCGTGACGGATGGCGCGCTCCACGCGCGAAGGCGTCGTGCGATACTTCTCGGCGATCGCCGGGTACAGCGTCTTCGTCACCGCGCTGAGCAGCTCGATGTTGTTGTACACCATCGTAATCGCGTCGCGCAAGTATTGGTAGCCCTTGATATGCGCCGGCACGCCGACCTCATGGATAATGTTCGTGATGCTGGCGTCGAGGTTCAGCTTGCCCTGCGGCTTCGCCTGCAGCAAGGAAGGGCGCTTTCGCATCTGCGAACCGAACGCCGACAACGTTCCGCCGGAGACGACGCTTCCCGTCATCGTCGGCACGGGACCCGCGGCGAGCTGGCGAATGCGGCTGACGAGCACGTCCATGTCGAACGGCTTGAGGATATAGTACGACGCGCCGAGCTGAACCGCTTTCTGCGTAATATTTTCTTGGCCGAACGCGGTCAGCATGACGATCTTCGGCGCCGGGTCGAGATTCAGTTCGCGCAGGCGCTCGAGCACGCCAAGCCCGTCGAGGTGCGGCATAATAATATCAAGTATAAGGACGTCGGGCACGATGCCCTTCTCCTCGATCATCTCCATGACTTCTTCTCCGTTATACGCAACCCCTGCCACCGACAAATCTTCTTGCTCCCCGATGTATTCGGATAACAAATTCGCGAATTCCCGGTTATCGTCCGCCAACAACACTTCAATCTTGTGCAATTGCAAATCCTCCCTTAGACGTCTTAGGCACAGCTGGTAACGAACAGCCAATTTTTTTGGTCTTTAATGGATTCGACATAGGACCCCAAATTCCTTTTGTCGAAATTTATTTAATTTTCGACAAAAAAATACCCAAGGCGGGTTAACTCGCCTTAGGATTCGAATGAGCGTCCATGAGGATGTCCGCGTCGCGGAGCATCCATTCGATGAAGCAGCCGTACCCGCTGGTCGGATCGTTGACGAATACATGCGTCACTGCGCCGATCAGCTTGCCGTTTTGGATGATCGGGCTGCCGCTCATGCCTTGCACGATACCGCCGGTCTTCTCGACGAGGCGCGGATCGGTAATTTTCACGATCATGCCCTTCGTCGCCGGGAACGTCTGCTTCGCGACGTGCACGATCTCCACGTCGAATTTCTCGACCTTCTGGCCGCTGACGACCGTATAGATATGAGCCGGCCCTTCCTTCACCTCGTCCGCGAACGCGACCGGAATCGGCTCCTTCATGCTCGCGTACTCGGGCGCTTCGTACATTTTCCCGAAGATGCCGAAGTCCGTATTTTTGCGAATGTCGCCTAGCACCTTGTCTTCGTCGATCAGCACCGCCCGCTTCTCGCCCGGCTCGCCGTTCTCGCTCTTGTCGATGGACGTGACGTTCGAGTGGACGATTTGCCCGCCGCCGACGACGATCGGCGTTTGGGTGTCCATGTCGGTAATGACATGTCCTAACGCTCCGTATGCTTTCTGATCCGGCGCGTAGAACGTCAATGTCCCGACGCCCGCCGCCGAATCCCGGATATAGATGCCTAGACGGTACGCTTTGTCGCTCGGGTCATACACCGGGGTAATGGCCGTCTTCAGCTTCGCTCCGGCCCGAAGCACGACGAGCTCGATCGGCTTCCCCGCCTTACCCGCCTTCTGTACGATCGCCGCTACTTTGTTGACGTCGTTCAGCCGTTCGCCGTTCATCTCGAGGATGACGTCGCCGACATTCAGCTTCGCCTCTTCTCCGGGAGACACTTTGCCCTTCGATTCCGTCTGGACGAGATGGTGTCCGACGACGAGAATGCCTTTCGACTTGATTTTGACGCCGATCGTCTGCCCGCCCGGGATGACCTTCAAATCCGGGACCACATCGACCTTCACCGTTTTAAACGGAATTTTGCCGAACAGCTTCAGCTGCATCTCCGTTTGTCCGGCCTTGTGCGTGCGCAGCGAGATCGGCTGCTCCAGATCCAAGTCGAACGTCGGCGCCGTCGAGCCGTTTACCTGTACGATGTCTGGATCTTTGACCGAGCCGACGGCGTGCACGGGCATGCTCAAGGACAGCTCCTTCGCGTCGCCGGAAAACACATGGAGCGTCTCCGGGAACGAAGCGAATCGTTGAAACGGGGGGGACCATGTGATGAGACAAACGAGAAAGACGAGCATAAGTCCGAAAAGTTTTTTCTTGATGCCGGAATTCAAACGTCTCACGCTCCTTTTCGTTCCTCACGCCGTAAGGCACTTGGCGCGGTCGCCAATAACGTACCTATAAGGTATCCCCGCCCCGCTCGTTTTAAACTCGGAAATGATTCCTGAGCCCCCTACATCCAGGCTGACTTTCTGTCTTCCGCCAAGGCAAGCATTTCTTCCGCATGCCGCAACGTCGTGTCCGTCACTTCGACGCCGCCGAGCATGCGGGCGAGCTCCGCCGTCCTGGCCGCCTCGGACAGCGCGTTCACCTCGGTGAACGTGCGCTCCCCGCGCACCTTCTTCTCGATCGCGTATTGCGCGTCCGCCATGCAAGCAACCTGAGGCAGATGCGTAATCGCGAATACTTGCACCCGGGAGGCAAGGCGGGCCATCTTTTCGGCGATCGCCTGCGCCGCGCGGCCGCTGACGCCCGTGTCGACCTCGTCGAAGATGAGCGTCGGCACCCGATCGACCGCGGCGAAAATCGATTTCATCGCCAGCATCATCCGCGACAGCTCGCCGCCCGACGCGATCTTGGCGAGTCCGCGGAGCGGCTCGCCCGGGTTCGGCGCGATCAGGAATTCGGCATGATCCCACCCGTCCGGGCGGAAGGCGCCGTCCGAGCGCAGCTCGACCTGGAATCGCGTCTTCTCCATATGTAAGTCCTTCAGATGCTCCGTCAGCGCGGACGCCAGCGTCTTCGCGGCCGCGTGCCGCGCGTCGGTCAACGTGCGGGCGCGCTGCCTAAGCTCCTTCTCAAGCGTCTCGAGCTTCGCCGCAAGCTCCGCGACGCGCTCCTCTTGATGGTCGACGTTGTCGAGCTCGGCTTTAATTTTGGCCGCGTGCGCGAGGACGTCTTCGATCGTCTCGCCGTATTTGCGCTTCAGCCCGTGGAGGGTCTGCAGTCGCTGCTCGATGCGCTCGAGCTTGTCCGGGTTGAATTCGATGCTTTCCCGGTAATCGCGCAGCTGGAACGCCGCGTCCTCGAGCTGATAATACGCCGACTGCACCTGCTCGAGCAGCGGCTGCAGCGTCGCGGGATCGTACTTCGCGATGTCGGTCAGCCTTTGCATCGCGCGGGACACCGACTCCAGCCCCCGCTTCCCCCCGTATAACGCCTCGTAGCTGTCGTTCGCCGCCGCGAACAATCGCTCGCTATTCGCTAGTCTTTGCCTTTCCTCTTGAAGCGATTCATCCTCGCCGGGCTTCAGCCGCGCGGCGTCGATTTCCTCCCATTGGAAGCGGTATAAATCCGCGAGCTGCAGCGCTTCCTTGCCCGATCGGCTCGTCTGCTCCAGCAGCCGCTTCGTCTCGGCGTATCGATCGTACACCGCCTTGTACGCGCTCTTCGCGGCGGCGACGTCCGCCCCCCCGAAGGCGTCCAACCACTCCAGATGCCGGTCGACCCGCAGCAGCGATTGGTGCTCGTGCTGCCCGTGAATATTGACGAGCGTCTCGCCGAACGCGCGAAGCGCCTGCAGCGTGACTAGCTGACCGTTGATGCGCGCCGTGCTCTTCCCGGCCGCGGTCACCTCCCGCCGGACGAATACCGGTTCCTCCTCCGGCGCTTCGACGCCGTTGTCCCGCAGCACGTCCCGCGCCGGATGATCCCCCGGAACGTCAAAAAGAGCCTCGATCTCCGCTTTGTCGCATCCATGACGCACAAGGTCGGCCGAAGCTCTTCCTCCGATGGCTAAGCTTAACGCATCGATCAAAATCGACTTCCCCGCGCCCGTCTCCCCGGTAAAGACGTGAAACCCGGTACGGAACGACACGCGAACTTCTTCGATAACGGCTAGATGTTTAACCGAAAGCTCCAGGAGCAATCGCGATTCCCCCTATGTAAGCATACTGAGAATTTCGTCCACGACGCGGTTGCTCGCGTCGCCGCTGCGGCAGATGATCAGCACCGTATTATCGCCGCAGATCGTGCCCATGACGTCGGGCCAGTCGAGATTGTCGATCAACTCCCCGATCGTGTTCGCGGTGCCGGGGAGGCTCTTCATGACCACGAGATTGTCGGCGTGGTCGATCGAGCCGAAGTAATCGATCAACGCCCGCTTCAGCTTGAGCGCCGGATTGTATTTTTGATCCGACGGCAGCGAATACTTGTACCGCCCGTCCGACAGCGGCACCTTGACGAGCTGCAGCTCCTTAATATCCCGCGATACCGTCGCTTGGGTGACGGAGTATCCCGCGGAGCGCAGCGCGTCGACGAGATCGTCTTGCGTCTCGATCTCCCGTCCGGTAATGATTTCCCTGATTTTAATGTGCCGTTGCCCTTTCATAGCGCAGTCACAACTCCAACTCGAATCGTATTTGGTGAACCTGGCGGGACTTCGCGTCGACGTATAACACCCCGGCGGTGTCGTCGTACAATAATGCATACGGCAATAGCCGCTCCCGCACCGAGCTGCCTACGGTCAAGTCGATCGGCTTGCGCGAGCGCGCCACCTTCACGACGTAAACCCGGCCGTCCCGCTTCGCGAAATAATCGACGAACAGGCTGCTTCCGAGCGTTTTGTCATCGACGTGCACGACGGCCGACACTTTATGCTTGCCGTGCGTCACCTCGTACCCGTGGTCCGTCAGCAGCTCGGTGATGTCGTCCGGCTTCACCCGGCCAGCCGCGACGGGCGCTTTCACGTCCGGCGAACGATACAGCCACCTGCGGAACGCGATCCATCCCCAAATCGTCAATACGAGCAACACGAACGATAACACGAGCACGTCGTCGTTCAAAGCCGTGCACCTCCACCGTTACGTATTCGCGGCGGAGGCCCGGTTTCCTGCTATCTCCAATCGCCCCTGTACGGAAAATGGCCTACCCGCGCAGCAGCGCGGCATGCGCTTCGGCGACGACCGTTTCGGCGAGCCGTTCGATCTCGGGCCCCGCATCGGGCTTGTCCGCCCCCGGTTGAAGCGCTTCCGGCGTTCCGCGGCTCGGCGCGTCCCAGCGCCATAACGCCAGAAATTCGATATTTCCTTCGCCCCCCGTAATCGGGGAATACGTCAGCCCTTCCAACGCGAAGCCCTCGGCGTCCGCGAAGCCGAGCACTCGACGGAGCACGTCCCGGTGAACGCCGGCGTCTCGCACGATGCCGTTCTTTCCGACATGCTCCCGTCCGGCCTCGAATTGGGGCTTGATCAATGCGACCAATCGACCGCCGGGGGCAAGCAGCGCCTTCAGCGGCGGCAAGATCAGGCGGAGCGAGATGAAGGAGACGTCCGTCGCCGCGAACGTCGCCGGCGGACCGACGAGATCGGCCGGCGTCACGTATCGGAAGTTGACCCTCTCCATCACCCGTACGCGTTCGTCCTTCCGCAGCGACCAGTCGAGCTGGTTGTACCCGACGTCGATCGCGTAGACGAACGAGGCGCCATGCCGCAGCGCGCAGTCGGTAAAGCCTCCGGTGGAGGCGCCGATGTCGATCATGACGACGCCGGTCAGGTCCAGGCCGAAGTGGCGAATCGCCTTCTCCAGCTTCAATCCCCCGCGGCTGACGTACGGATGCACGTCGCCCTTCACCGTAAATTCGCTGGTCGCGGGGACCTTCATGCCCGCCTTCTCGAGGCGGGTCCCCTCTAAAAAGACAAGGCCAGCCATGACGGCGGCCTTCGCTTTTTCTCTCGTTTCGAAATAGCCCCGCTCCACGAGCAAGACGTCGATGCGTTCTTTTCGGTTCGTTTCGGACATCGCGTTCTTCCCCGTCTCTCTTTACGTGTTCGTTCCGGTCATGAGCGGCTTCACGGCGGAGGCGCCTCGCTTGCCCGGGCGGAGCGCCCGGACCGACGCAGCCAGCCGTTCCGCCGTGAGACCCACCTCGACGCGCTGTTCGTGGATCGAGCCGTGCTCGACGAAGACGTCCGGCACGCCCATCACGCGCACCGGCACGCCATACGCCCCGTTCGCGGCGAGCCATTCCAAGACGGCGCTCCCGAAGCCTCCGGCCGCCGCCCCCTCCTCGATCGTGACGATCGGAAGCCCTTCCTTGGCGAGGAAGCTCAACATCGTATCGTCGAGCGGCTTCAGGAATCTCGCGTTCACGACGCGCAGCGACACGCCTTCGGCCGCGAGCGCTTCCGCCGCCTCGAGCGCCACGCGCACCATCGGCCCGACCGCGAGCGCGACGGCGTCGTCGCCCTCCCGCACCGTCTCCCACGTGCCGAACGGAACGAGGCGAAGCTCGTCGCTCCAGTCGACGCCCTCCCCTTGAATGCGGGGATACCGAACGGCGATCGGACCGTCGTCGTACCGGATCGCGGTATAGAGCATATGGCGAAGCTCGTTTTCGTCCTTCGGCATCATCACCGCGATGTTCGGCACATGCCGTAAATACGCGATATCGTACACCCCGTGATGCGTCTCGCCGTCCGGGCCGACGAAGCCGGCGCGGTCGATCGCGAAGACGACGTTGAGGTTCTGGCGGCAAATATCGTGCACGACTTGATCGTACGCGCGCTGAAGGAACGTAGAATAGACGGCGAACACCGGCTTCATGCCTTCCATCGCGACCGCGCCGCATAACGTGGCGGCGTGCTGCTCGGCGATACCGACGTCGAGCATCCGATTCGGGAAGCGATCCGCGAATTTCAGCAGGCCGGAACCGCCCGGCATCGCCGGCGTCACGGCGACGATGCGGTCGTCCTTCTCCGCCAATTCGATCAGCGTCTTGCCGAACACCTCGGTATACATCGGGGGTCCCGACGATTTAACGACCTGCCCGGACTCGATCTTGTACGCCCCGAGGCCGTGCCACGTGTGCGAGTCCGCTTCCGCCGGCGCGTAGCCTTTGCCCTTCGTCGTGACGACGTGCACGAGCACCGGTCCTTCCACTTTCTCCGCCTGGCGGAACGTTTCAAGCAGCAGGGGAAGGTTATGTCCGTCCACCGGGCCGAAATACGTATACCCGAGCTCCTCGAACAGCATGCCGGACATGACCAAATACTTTAGGCTGTCCTTCAGCTTTTCGGCCCAAGCCGCGAGCGTTCCCCCGATGGCGGGAACTTTCTTCAGCAAGGTTTCGACTTCTTCTTTGGCTTTTATGTATGTTTTGTCGGAGCGGACCTTGGTTAAGTAGTTATGCAGCGCCCCGACGTTCGGCGCGATCGACATTTCGTTGTCGTTCAAGACGACGGTAAGATTTTTCTTCTCGTGGCCGATATGGTTCAGCGCTTCGAACGCCATCCCGCCGGTGAGGGCGCCGTCCCCGATGATGGCGACGACCTTGTGACGCTTCCCTTGCAGGTCGCGCGCGACCGCCATGCCCATCGCGGCGGACAAGGAGGTAGAGCTGTGTCCCGCCTCCCACACGTCGTGCTCCGACTCGGAGCGTTTGACGAAGCCGCAAAGCCCTTTGTACTTGCGCAGCGTCGGGAATCGAGCCTTCCGCCCTGTCAGCAGCTTGTGGACGTAGGCTTGGTGGCCGACGTCGAAAATCAGTTTGTCGTTCGGGCTGTCGAACAAGTAATGCAGCGCGATCGTAAGCTCTACGACGCCGAGATTGGGGGCGAGATGCCCGCCGGTCGCCGACAATGTCGTAATGAGAAATTCGCGAATTTCTCCCGCCAGCCGTTCCAGTTCGGCGAGATCGAGCGATTTCAGATCGCTAGGCTGATGTATCCGATCGAGCAGCACGTTTGTTTCCCCGCTTTCCGTTGATTTTCTTCCTGCCGCCGCCGAGTACGCGCACGCCGAGCCGGTTTTCCAATAAATAAAACAACCGCCCGATCCACAATACGATCGGAATCGAATAGTGAATGGCGAAAGACTTGCCGACGGCTTTGCCGCCGACGGTCAGCGCCGAGACGACCGCCGAGAAGACGACCGTCGCCGCGGCGGTCAGCCACCCCTCGCCTTCGGGCGCCGAGCCGATCATCTTGACGACGACGAGCGCGGACGCCGTACCGCTGATAATGCCGCAGATGTCGCCGACGACGTCGTTGCAAAAGTTGGAGAATCGGTCGGCGTTGCGGACGATGAAGATGGATTGCTTCGCGCCGGGCACTTTCTCGGCCGCCATCGCATGGAACGGACGCTCGTTCGCCGAGGCCGAGGCGATCCCCATCATGTCGAAGAGGATGCCGATACATACGATGAACAACACGATGAGCGCCCCGGCCGCCCAGACGACGCCTTGCAGCATCGCCGTGGAGACGACCGAAAACACGCTCGCCAAGACGAACGTAATTATGGAAATAAAAATACTCCATCGCATGGAGTGCTTCCAGATCGATTTCAAAATTGTCGGGTCCTCTCTAAGGAATGGAGGAGTGGCAGCTTCCTGAGTAAATGCTGTGGCTTAGGTCCAGTAGGTTTTCCCAAACGATCACCCCCCGTCGCCGGCAGGGCGGTTCCCCTTTAAGACCGTCTTGGCGTCGTTGCCGCGCGCCAGACTGGATTACCACTTAGTCCACACTATAATCCCCAAGAAGCCCTATGGTTATGACAGTCTAGGAGTTTTCCTCGGCGGCTCAAGAACCGCTTCTTAGCCTCTTTTGCAGACCAGATTTCATATAGCGTGGGTCGCCGAAGCTCTTGGCCGAGAGCCGTCCGCGCCTATATCTATACTCCCTGCTGGCCCACTCAAGGCAGGCTACGCTGTGCCGTTCCGCTCGTAGATCGATAAGTGATAAGGACCACATCGGAATTACGAGAGGCACGGCAGCAGGTTCATACCCCGAGCCATGGCCGGTCGCTTGATCGTCGGCAAGACGACAAGACCGCCGCCACGCACTTGGGCCTCCGCGGAAGCAGGGTCAACGCCCGCATGCCATTGCGGATCGCCCCGCAACCTTAACTCCCACCACCAGCCCCCGACTGGGCGTCGAAAGCCGGCACCAGGAACTTCATCGATGTGCCCTTCGGCGAATTTTTAGGCTCGCCCTCAAAGCGGTAGGCCGACTAGAATACTGCGCCACTCCGGATTCCTGCCGTTATTATACCACACTCGGAAAAGGTCGCTCAATGGAAGTCGCCGAACGATAGGGAAAGTTCTGCTTCCGCGCCCATGCAGACCGCATGCCCGCCCCTGCGCAAAACGTTGCCGCGAGAACGCGAAAAACCGCCGCGCCCGAAGGAAACTTCGGGTCCGCGGCGGTTGTCCGCGACGCGCTGAGGCGTCTAATATTCGCGTTGAATTAAATAATCCGCGAGCTGCAGCAGCCGCTCCGGCGCCGGCAACGCACCCTCGACGGCCGCTTTGCCGGCCGCCGTCAGCTCGGCCACCTTCGCCCGGCTCGCCTCGAGACCGACGAGGTACGGGTACGTGACCTTGCGCTGGGCCACGTCGCTGTTCGTCGGCTTGCCGAGCTTCGCCTCGTCCCCGACCAGGTCGAGGATGTCGTCTTGGATTTGGAAGGCGAGGCCGATCGCTCTGCCGAACGCCGCGAGCGCGTCGAGCTGCTCGTCGGCCGCGCCGGCGACGATGCCCCCCGCGCGCAGCGACGCGACGACGAGGTCGCTCGTCTTGTGAAGGTGAATATACTCGAGCTCCGCGAGCGTCGTGTCGCCCTGCTCCCCGAGCATGTCGGCCGCCTGTCCGCCGACCATGCCAGGCGCGCCGGCGTACGCCGACAGCTCCTTCACGACGCGAAGCGCCGCCGCGGCCGAGACGCGCGGCCGGCGCTCGGGCATCGTCGCAAGCACGTGGAACGCATGCGTGAGCAGCGCGTCGCCCGCAAGGATGGCCATCGCTTCCCCGAATACCTTATGGTTCGTCGGGCGTCCGCGGCGAAAGTCGTCGTCGTCCATCGCCGGCAAATCGTCGTGGATCAGCGAATACGTATGAATGAGCTCGACCGCGCAAGCGGCCGGTATCGCGTCCTCGGGGGAGCCGCCGACCGCCTCCGCGGCGGCGAGCGCGAACGCCGGCCGAAGCCGCTTCCCGCCGGCGAGCAGCGAATAAGCCATCGACTCCCGCAGCGGCGCCGGCACGTCCCAAGCGATCGGCACGATATTCGCCAGCTCGTCCGCGATGCGGGACGCCACCTCGGAGATGAATGCTTCTACCGAAGCTCTGGGCTCGCTACTCAAGCGCATCCCCCTTGTCGAGCGAAGCCGCGAACGGCTTCTTGACGGTCTGACCGTCCTCTTCCAGCAGCATCTCGATTTTCCGTTCCACGGTTTCGAGCTTCTGGCTGCAAATGCGGGACAGCGTCATCCCTTCCTGAAACAGCTCGATCGCCTGCTCGAGCGGCACGTCGCCGCTCTCGAGCTTCGCGACGATCGTCTCGAGCTTCTCCATCGCTTCCTCGAAGCCGATCGTCGCCCCAGCGTCCTTCGTATCACTCACTTGCCTGCTCTCCCTTCATCGACCACACGGTGCAATCCAGCTCTCCGTCCGCGAGCCGCACCCGCACGGTGTCCCCGGGCTGTACCGCCCCGACGGATTTGATCAGTCGTTGTTTATCGTCATATACAAGGCTGTAGCCTCGCTGCATGACCTTCAGCGGACTCAACGCGTCCAAGCGCCTCGCCTGCATCTCGAACGCATGCCCGCTCTCCTTCATGATCGCGTTCATTCGCTGCAGCAGCTTCAGCTTCGCCATATCGAGACTTTTCGACGCCTGCCTGGCGGCTTCCCTCGGGCTCGCCGACGCCAGCCGGCGGTCGAGCCGTCCGAACCGCTCGCCGGACGAACGCAACGCCGTTCGCGCGTGGAAGGCGAGCGCGGCGGCGTACCGATCGAGCCGCTCCGTCTGCTGCATCATGAGCTGCCGTTTCGGGTTCGTGAGGAACGGCGAGCGCCGCAGCCGCTGCAACGCTTCGCGCTTCGCCCCGACCGATGCCGCGACCGCGACCGTCATGCGTTGACGCAGATGCATCAGCTCCTGCCGCAGCTCCATGCGGCTCGGCACGGCAAGCTCCGCGGCCGCCGTCGGCGTCGCCGCGCGCAAATCCGCGACGAAGTCGGCGATCGTCGTATCCGTCTCGTGGCCGACCGCGGAGATGATCGGAATGTCGGATGCCGCGATGGCGCGCGCGACGGACTCTTCGTTGAACGCCCACAATTCCTCTAACGAGCCGCCGCCGCGTCCGACGATTAAGACGTCGACCTCGCGGCGCTCGTTCATGGCGCGTATCGCCTTGACGATCGACGGCGCCGCCGCGGTCCCTTGCACCGATACCGGGTACAAGAGGATCGGTACGCCGGGGTTTCGCCGCTGCAGCGTAATGATAATGTCCCGCACCGCCGCGCCCGTCGGCGACGTCACGACGCCGATCGCCGTCGGGAACGCCGGGATCGGCTTCTTCCGCGAAGCCGCGAACAACCCTTCTTCTTCGAGCTTCTTCTTCAGCTGCTCGAATGCGAGGTAGAGGCTGCCGATGCCGTCGGGTTGCATGGCGTTGACGTACATCTGGTACTGCCCGTCGCGTTCGTATACCGACACGCTGCCGTTCGCGATCACCTTTGCGCCTTCCTTCGGCGCGAACGGCAGGCGCGAGGCTTGTCCGGCGAACATGACGCACTTGATGCGGCTGTCCTTATCCTTCAACGTAAAATATAAGTGCCCGCTGGAATGCCGCGTATAATTCGAAATCTCGCCTTGCACCCAGACGTTCTGGAGAACGGCGTCGGCATCCATCTTCATTTTGATGTAACGGGTTAAGTCCCGGACCGAAAATACTTTCTTGTTGCCGCTCACCGCGCGGACACCGCCGCCGCCTTCCGGGCCGCTTCGACCGTGTTCTTCATCAGCATCGCGATCGTCATGCGGCCGACGCCCCCCGGCACCGGCGTAATCGCCGAGGCGACTTCCTTCACCGCGTCGAAATCTACGTCCCCGGCGAGTTTACCGTCCTCGAGCCGGTTGACGCCGACGTCGATGACGACCGCGCCCGGCTTAACGAAGTCGGCCGTTACGAATTTCGGCTTCCCGATCGCCGCCACGATTACGTCGGCCTCCCGGGTGACTTCCGGCAGGTTCGCCGTCCGGGAGTGGCATACGGTGACCGTCGCGTTCTCGCGAATGAGCAGCGCCGCCATCGGCTTGCCGACGATATTGCTGCGTCCGATGACGGCGACGCGTTTGCCGTCGACCGAGAGGTTCGTCGCGCGCAGCATCTCGATGACGCCTGCCGGCGTACACGGCAGGAAGCCGTCGTCGCCGATAAGCAAGTTGCCGACGCTGATCGGGTGGAAGCCGTCTACGTCTTTCTCGACGGCGATCGCGCCGATCACGGCCTTCTCGTCGATATGTGCCGGCAGCGGCTTCTGGACGAGGATGCCGTGGACGTCGGCGCTCGCGTTCAGCAGCCGGATCAAGCCGATCAGCTCGTCCTGCGGCGTATCCGCGGCGAGTCGATGCACCTCCGAGTAGATGCCGAGGTCGACGCACGCCTTTTCCTTATTTCGCACGTACACCTGAGAGGCCGGATCCTCGCCGACCAATACGACTGCGAGCCCCGGCTTAGCGCCGGCCTCCGTCAGCGCCCGTACCTCTTCGCGCAGCTTGTCCAACAATTCGCTAGATATTTTCTTCCCGTCGATAATCGTAGCCGTCATGCGGATCGTCCTCCGTTCATCCCCTATTTCGATCGGAAGCTCTCTAGGCGTTCGCTCTCGCCTTGAGCGCGTCCACTTCCTTTAACATCTTGCCGAGCACCCCGTTCACGAATTTACCCGACTCTTCCGTGCCGAAGTGCTTCGCTACTTCGATCGCTTCGTTCACCGCGACCTTCGGTGGCACATCGTCGGAATAGACCATCTCGTAGACGGCTAAGCGCAGCACTTCCCGGTCGACGCGAGAGAGCCGGTCGACCTGGTAGCCTTGCAAGTACCCTGTCAGCATCCCGTCGATTTCCGGAATGCGGGGCACGAGCCGCTCGAGCACCGCGCGCACGTACGCGAGCAGCGCGTCGGCGTCGGTGACGTCCGTTCCGGATTCGTTATCGCTCAGCGCTTCTTCCATCGCGGCTTGCAGCGCTTCCCCCGCCGGCACGCGATTCATCTCCATTTGATACAAGCATTGCACCGCGACGATGCGCGCGGACCTTCGCTTCATCCGTAACATCCTCCTAAGCGATTATAAACGACTACGCCGCCCCACCGGGACGGCTACGTTTATCGAGACGATTCCCGAACCTTATGCGTTCCTTCTCCGTTCGAATCGCGGATATCCCTTCGACTAGGGCTTCAGCGATGCCATCGTTCCGAAAACCAGCGGGCGATGGCGTTTCTATCCAACCATTTTTCCCGATTGTCCGATTTTAAACCCAGCGTATACCCCGCGAAGCCGATCAAGCCGAAAGCGAGCATATCCCAGAAGCCCCAGAACAAATACACGACGCCGAGCAAAATTCCGGCAGCGGTGCCTGCGACTCTTCCGACGCGCCCGTCCCGAACCCATGCCAGCAGCGCCTCCGCGATTGTTGTCCACATCGGCGCCACCTACTCTACTCGAGCCTTGAACGATTGGGATTGCACGACGTTCGCGACGTACACCGTTACGGTGGCGACCGGAATCCCCGTAATGTCCTCCACATGCTCCTTGACGCCCCGCTGCATCTCTTCGGTCAATTGTTGAATCGACGATTCGCCGTCGACGACCGAGCGCAGCTGAATGTCGAGCCCGCTGTCGTCGACGCGGACGCGCGCGCGCAGCTCCTTCACGCCTCGGACGCGATTCGCCGCCTTAAGCGCCAAGTTCTCGACCGTCTCGAGCGAGATGCGAATGTCGCCGAACTCGGTCCGCTGGTCGATCGAGCCGCTTC
>NZ_DASQMZ010000029.1:0-12886 GCF_035645235.1 Paenibacillus sp. | reverse complement strand
GGGCTAACCTCTAGTGGGATACGCCGTCAGGTCTCCGCCTGGGGTCTGACGGAAGAAGACAATCAGGCTGACCCAACGAGAAGTCGGTTACGGGACGTCTCTCGGGTGACATCAAATCCGTGACTACACTCGTAGAAGCTTGTGTGCCGTTATTTTCGGACAGGGGTTCGACTCCCCTCGGCTCCATACTAACAAGCAGAGACACCCGAGAGGGTGTCTTTTGCATTGTATGGAGACAACAGGAGGAGCCCCCGGGCGGGGTTCGGTCGCGCGCAGGGGAGCGTAAGCGTACCGAGCACGACATGGACATGTACCGCTGTGGTTGTCTTCCTCCATACAGACAGAACAGAAGAAGGGTCTCGACCATCCGGTCGGGGCCCTTCTTCTTCGTACAGGAGGGGCTTCAAGGAGGCCCGAACCTCCGCCGAGCCGAATAGGTATCCTCTTATCGGGCAGTGGTACTATTCATTTTAACGGGAAGTGGTTCTCCAGTCGGTGGATCCGCCGTGTTAAGGTTGGAAGCATAGAGACGTATGGAACGTCCGCCTTAACGAGTGAAGGAGTGGTTCGCATGGCAGACATGGGGGATCGAATATGGATCGGAGCGGGAATCGTTGGAGTCGTCATCGTTTGCGTACTTCTTTCGAGGGGGCTTGGGGAAGCGAAACCGGCACCCGAGCCGCAAGCGGGCTTTCATGAAAACCATAATTGCCGAGAGAAAGTACAAACCCGCTGATTCAGCGGGTTTGGCGGGTTCGCTCGCTTGATAGGGCAAGCTTCATTCGTTCGACTCCTCTAGCGATGTCGCGTTCCTGCAAGTTCCCGAACCCGATGATCAATCGATTGGCGTGTTGTACCCGGTCCGCCGCATGAATCGAGACGGGCTGCGCCGATACGCCGGCGTCGGTCATTCGATTCAGCACTTCGGCGGTGAACGACACGTCCGGAAACTCTGCGATCAGATGCAGTCCGGTCGAGTCGCCCGCGATTCGGACGCTGTCCCCGAATTGCGCTTGGAAGTGGTCTCTTACGAGGTCCCTTTTACGCTTATAAACCTTTTTCATTTTCCGGATGTGCCGTTCCAGGTGTCCTTCCTCCAAGAAGCGGGCGAGAATGAGTTGCTCCAAGGAAGGCGTATGCAGATCGCTGAACCATTTCAGCTGCCGGCCGCGTTCGATGAACGGCGTCGGCAGCACCATGTAGCCGATGCGCAGCGCCGGCGACAAAATTTTGCTGAACGTGCCGATGTAGATGACGACATTCGGGTCCAACCCCTGCAGCGCTGGTATCGGGTCGCCCTCATAGCGAAATTCGCTGTCGTAATCGTCTTCGACAATGAAATTGCCCGTACTTCTGGCGTACTCGATCAGATGAATTCTTCGTTGAATCGGCAGCACGGATCCCATAGGGTATTGATGCGACGGGGTAACATAGACGCTTCCGCGATCCACCCCGCGCCGGAGCTCGCTCGTATCGAGCCCCGCGTCGTCGACGGGCAAAGGGAAGAGACGCGCGCCGTGCGAAGCGAGGATCGTCTGGATGTCGTTCGTGATCGGATCTTCGACGACGAACGGCTTTCCGGGGCGAACGCATAGCTTCGCGGCGAGCGTGATCGCTTGCGTCGCGCCGGAGGTGATCAGCAGCTGATCCGGATCGCACCGCACGCCCCGGACCCGGTATAAGTATGCGGCGATGGCGTGCCTTAACTCATGCCGGCCTTCTGGCGAACCGTACCCGAACGTTCCGTCCGGCGAACGCTGCAACACTTGCTGCGCAAGCTGCGACCACTTCCTTCGAGGAAACAAATCCAGCGCGGGGATGCCGGACCGAAAACTGACGACATCTTTCTTCGGCGGGATGTCCCGCGCCGCCGGGATCGGCGCAGCGGCGGGTTCGCGGAGAATCGCGCCCTCCGCCACGAACGTGCCTGCGCCGTGTCGGCCTTCCAGAAAGCCTTCCGCCGTCAATTGTTCGTACGCCTCCAAGACGACGTTCCTCGAAACCCGCAAATCGAGCGCCAATTGGCGGGTAGACGGCAGGCTCGAGCCGGCCGCGAGCTCCCCGTTCAAAATATTCGCGCGAAGCTGCGTAATAAGCTGTTCCTTCAACGCCGTCTTGCTGGCTCGGTCGATCGTTACCCATACCACCTTGGGAATCCGCTCCTACTGCCGTATTCAATATGCTGACCCTATTTTAACACCCTAGAACCGGTATGCCCAGCATGGCGGCCATGCACCTGCGTGGGCGCTAAATATTTATTGTAAACATCTTGAAAATCGCACCTTATTCACTATAATTAATAGTTGTTCATTAATTAATAAAGGTAAACCGAGGGCGAGGCAGGGCTATGCTGGCGTGGATCAAGGAAAGATGCTTTTCGAATTTGGAGAAAGAAAGCCAGAAGAACAATTTACTTCTGTTCGTCATTCTTGCGACGTACTCTTTCGCGGAGTGCAACGTATTGCTGAACAACGCCTTTTCGAGCCCTTCCCACCTGATCTTCCTCGGAATGTCGGTCATCATCCTTGGAACAGGGCTTGTCCTAAATCGCGTGAGCTCGCTGGTTTCGCACTTCAAATACATCATGATGACGCTTTTGCTGCTCCATGCCATCACTCAAATAATATTGTTTAAAGAGTTACCCGCAGTATACCAAGTGTTGTACTTCAACTTAGCTCTGACATTAATCTATTTGGACGGAAAACTCACCTCGTACGTGGGCATATCCTCTTTGCTTTTCACCCTTATCGCAGGTCTCCTCTTTCACGACCCATACTTTCCGTACCTAAGAATCGAAACACTGAATATCCCTTTGGGCATACTGGCTGAAACGACGGTGGTATTATGGGCGGCGACAAAGATCGGAACGAGCTTCTCCTTGATCCTTGAAACAAAGGAGAGGCTTGCGCGACTGCTAAAAGAAAACGAAACGCAGCTTCGGATCATCGAACAGCAAAACAAAACGCTGGAGACGTACGCGTTCCAAGCCGGCGCCTTAGCCGTCAAGGAGGAACGCCTTCGGTCCGAAGCGAAGTTCAAGCAAGTGATGGCGGAACTGGCGTCCGACTTGTTAACCGATCTTCGATCGGCTTCTGATGTCGAGCAACGCGTCCAAGGAACGATAAGCTCGTATGCGAACAGGTTGTCGAGACCGACGAGCATCGCCGAACGGTTTGATTTCGATATCCTGAAGGATCGCGTCATCGCATACGAGGAAACGACGGGAATTCGCTCGGAATGGAAGGTCGAAGGCGAGCCGAAGGAAATTTCGGGGAGCCTCGGCGCAATCCTGACCCGCGCCGTCCAAGATTTCCACATCTATGCCTCGATGTATCGCGGCGCTAGCACACTCGAAACCGTCCTATCGTTCCATTCCGAACACTTGACGCTTACGCTGGCCGACGACGGAGAGGCCGTGGACGACCAAGGCTGGAGGGAAGCGATAGGGCATCTTTCAGAAAAGGTTAAGGAAGCTCAAGGCAGCGTCGAGCTCGCTTCATACCCGGGCAAAGGGACGGTGCTCACCCTCCGA
Source organism: Paenibacillus sp. (assembly GCF_035645235.1). Classification (GTDB taxonomy): domain Bacteria; phylum Bacillota; class Bacilli; order Paenibacillales; family YIM-B00363; genus Paenibacillus_AE. The sequence continues at coordinate 9,354 of NZ_DASQMZ010000029.1, read as the reverse complement.
TTGCCCTATGAACTTCAGGTTGACCGAAAAATTACGGTTGCCCTCGTAGATGCCGATCCGTTTAGCCGCGAGGTTATGGAATTCATTTTCGGAAAAGAAACGGATATGGACGTCATCGCGTCGCTGCAGACCGGGGACGAGGCGATTCGTCACTGTAAAGAATTCGCTCCCGATGTTGTCGTGATGGACATCGAGTTTCCTGAAACCGACGGAATCGAACTCGCACGGTGGTTGAAAACCCATTTACGACATACGAAGGTCGTTATTCTGACACGCCGCCATGAGGTAGGTTGCGTTGCCGAAGCCATTGCGGCCGGCGCGGACGCTTATTTGCTGAAGTCTACGAGTCCGCGCGGGCTGGCGGCATCCATTCGCCATCTCATGGAAGGCGGAACGTTGCTTTCCCGGCAAACTACGGATTTATTAGCGAACCAAGCCTTACGGAATCATCAGTTAGAGAACATCGAAAGAAGATATATCTCGCAAGCGGTCACCCGGGAATACGGGCTGAAAGAAAAGGAAGTAGAAATCCTTGAGCTCCTCGCGCAAGGAAGGAAGTACAAAGAAATCGCCTCTGCGTTGTTCTTAACGGAAGGGACGGTTCGGAACTATTTATCGGGGATTTACGCGAAGCTGAATGTCGAAGACCGAACCCAAGCAACGGAGAAGGCCATTCGTCTAGGAATCGTTCTTGGGAACAACCAAGCAGGATAATCGACCGAAGAAAACCCGCCCGCCTTGTTTCGGTGCGGGTTTTTCTATGCTCGTCGCATGTCAATGAACTCATGACAGCGTCTCACTATCCTTCATGATATGGATTTTTATACGATTGCAGCGTAAACCACATCCAAATCGTCAAGGGAGTTGGGAAAGTGAGCAGTCAGAGTAGAAACCGTTATTTACAGGCACTGATTTTGGTGGTTGCGGGAGTGTTATGGACATTCGCGCATGGGAAGTGGATTATCCCGATCGCCTCATGGACAGCCCCGATTCTTATGTTGTATTTTGTCCGAAACAGTAAGTTGTCGTATGGACCGATCCTAACGGCTGTCGCCATCGCGGCGGCAACGTACCCGTCCTTCAAAGGCGTGATTCCGTTGGATGGGATCGGGTTCCCGATGTTCTGTCTTGGGTTTGGGATCTTCATTACCATTCCGATGCTGCTTGACCGCTGGATATCTTCCAAGCTTAAGGGTTTCATTGCAACGCTCGCGTTCCCATCCGCTTACGTCGCGTTCGAATTCGCGGCCACCGCGTTCAGCCCCTTCGGGTCATGGGGATCTTGGGCCTACACGCAATATGAAAACTTAGCGCTTATGCAGCTTGCCCGGTTCACGGGCTTATGGGGAATTACGTTCCTGATGATGTGGGGGGCATCGACTGCGCTTTGGATATGGGAGAACCGCGGCCAGATCCAGGGAATAAAGAAAGGGTTGATCATCTACCCCTTAACGCTTCTGATAGTTTTCTTCAGCGGATCGGCGCAGCTCGTCGCGCTGCGGCCGGACTCGCCGACGATCAGGATCGCGTCCATGTCGCTCCATGACATGGACGGGTTTAAAAGACGCGCAAGTCTCGCCGTCAGAGGCATGCTCGACGAAGAAGAACTGAGCGTCTTCCGGACAGACTCCATTCGGAATCAAAACAATCTGCTGGAACGCACCCGTCTCGAAGCGCGAGCGGGGGCCAAGATCGTCGTATGGGCGGAATCGAACGCCCCTGTATTAGAGAGCGACATGCCCGATTTTATCGAACGCGCAGGGGCTGTCGCGAAAGAGGAAGGGATTTACTTGCTCGCCGGCGTGGGCGAGGTGAAATCCTCGGCGCAAGCGCGGGACGAAATCAAACAATTGACGTTCGATCCCGACGGGAATTTGGTAGATACGTACTTAAAAACGATTCAAGTCCCTGGCTGGGAAGCCGCGACCTTCGCGTCGGGCGACGGCATTCATGTCGTCGACACGGAATACGGAAGATTGGGAATCGCGATTTGTTTCGATGCGGATCACCCTGCACTCATTCGGGAGGCAGGAAAGCTCGGCGTCGACATGATGCTCGTTCCTTCCAACGAATGGGCGGAGCTCGACCCGCTGCATACCCATATGGCTGCGGTTCGGGCGATCGAGAACGGATTCTCCTTGCTCCGTCATACCAGCGGGGCCTATTCCCTGGCTGTGGATGCGCAAGGTCGAGAACTCGGAGGCATGCACCATGCTACAAGTACGGATCGAACGCTCGTCGTACAAATGAATCAGCAAGGACTGGGCGGCTCCCTTTACGTACGTTTCGGAGACTGGTTCGCCTTTTCAAGCATCGTCCTCTTCCTCTTATTGATCGCGGCGTCGTTTCGGAAAAATCAAAACTTATAAGGGAGTGTTATACTATGAATACCCGCTTAACGTACGAAGAAGCAAAAGATCGAGTAAAGAAGCTTAAGGAATTTTATCAACACCTTGTCGTGTACGTTCTCGTCAATTTCGGGCTAATAATCCTGAATCTCATTACAGGAACATGGTGGTTCGTCTTCCCGCTGCTGGGTTGGGGCATCGGAATTGCAGCGCATGGGTTGAGTGTATTCGCCCATCGGTGGGGGAACAATTGGCAGGAAGAGAAGATCAAGGAGCTTATGGAGAAGGGAAAATAAAAGCGAATGACCCGGAAGTTTGCATTGCGCGAAATCAAGAAGACAAGAACGAAGCTGTCCATCTTTACTTCCTGTTTATCTTTGATCCAGGATCGGACATTCCGCGAAGTACGTCTGGAGGATATTTGCGGGAGAGCGGAGGTTTCGAAAGTAACCTTCTTCAAGTTTTTCCCTCGTAAAGAAGATCTCTTGGTTTATTTCATGCGGTTGTGGTTGGATCGGCGAATGCTTGAGCTGCAAGCACATCCGTGCCGCGGATTGGATGCCATTCGACTTTTCTTAAAGGATGTCGCGGATGGAGCCAAGGATCGGCCGGGATTAATGCTTAGTTTGATTTCGTTCCTAGCGGAAGAGCGCATGCATCCTTCCATGCCGGTTTTATCCGATGTAGAAATTCATTTGTTATACCCAGGCCGCGAGAAGTTTATCGATCCGGTCGTTCCGAATTTAGGGGATCTGTTCCGCCGATTTTTAGCCGAAGCCAGAGAAGACGGCGAAATACGAACGGATCTGTCGATCGACGACCTCGTCAAGATGTTGTTTAGCATTTTTTACGGCGCTTATCTAACGGCGCATATTTATCAGGAGCGAGACATCATGAACGTGTACGAGCTGCATTTACAATCTTTACTACGATAAGGAGACGGTCCTATGGATAAGTTTGTGAAAGGCCGGTATACGGCTAGAATGGATGATTCGTTTTTGCTTTTCGTCATTGGACTTCGGATCCACCAGCTTTGGAAAATGCATCTATGGATCCCGATCATCGTATCCATGCAAAAAATGATTATCGAACTCTATAAAAATAAAGAACTCGGCTTTTTGGACATGAAATTTTTTATCAGTTGGAGAGGCATTACCTTGCTGCAGTATTGGAAATCGTTCGAGCACCTTGAACATTACGCGCGGCAAGGCGCCATTCATTTAAAAGCTTGGAAAGATTTCAACCAGAAGGTTGCAAAGACAGGAAGCGTAGGGTTTTATCATGAATCCTATGTGGTGCAACAAGGGGCGTACGAATGTATGTATGTGAATATGCCCGTATACGGCCTGGCGCGGGCCGGCAGCCATCTCCCCGCTACGGGCAGAAGGGAAACGGCTCGGGGGCGAATGGAAGGTCAGAAGCCCACGGGAACCCATTGATCGCGAGAGCGCCCAATCATCGAGGAAGGGTCATCATTCGTTAGAATGATGGCCCTTTTCGTTCGTCGAAGCTACATTTTCACGACCTCATGGATATCCGTACCTTCCGTATGCTTGCCTAACAGCCTCCGGAACCAAAATTTCGCCATCTTGAATGTGTTGCCGGAATCCCAATATTCGGCGGTTTCGGCCTTCACTCGAATCAGGACGAGGTTCGGATCGTCATAGGTGGTGTTCAGCAGCGCCTCGTAGGCCGGGCTCCAAAATTGTTTCACCTTCTCGGGACTTTCCACAAGCTCCGCCTCGCCGCGGATGGCGACGTAGGATGTTCCCGCGTAGGCGACGTTGACTTGCCGATTGCGGAGCAGTTCATGGAATTTGTCGGTATCTTTCTTCGTCAGGAACCACAGATCGCCGTCGAATTCGATTTCTTGCGTCTTCATGGGACGGGAGACAAGCCCCTCTTCCGACGCCGTCGTCAGCATCGCCGTGTCGATGCCTTTGATTAAATCGCGAACGGTATCGATCGCCTCGCGTTGGTTTGCGTTTGAATTCGTCGCGTGCTCCCCCTTTCCAAGCGTATGGTCATTCGCGATACATCCGTTAGTGTTTCTCCGGTCCCCTTCGCCAAACCGAAGGATCGACAATTTTGACGGATTTCTCCCTTCGGCGCAGCGAAAACCATGGTATAATGCCCATATCGCACAGCAGGCACCCGGAGCGGCGCGCAGGGGGAATATACGGGATTGAATCGAACAAGGTGGAAGCGGATCGGTTTGGGAGTCGGCGCGGCGGCGGCAGGGGTCGTCGCGTTGGTAATTTCCTTAACCTACGGAGGAACGAACGTCTTTCCCAATGCGAACAAGCAGCATGCGATGCTTCGCTTGGAGGACGTCGGGCCGGGCGGCGAGTACGGCAGCCTGGAAGGCTTGGGCAAGCTTCGCGCCGTCTTGGAATATATCCAATCGGAGGGGATTCCGTATCATGTCGCCGTCATCCCGCGACGGGCGGCGCTGGGTCCCGACGGAGCGTGGACGGAGCGGGGGATCGACGATCCGAGCCCGGACGCCGTCGTGCAAGGCTTCGTCCGGCTGCTGCAGGACGCGCAGGAGAACGGCGGCGTCCTCGGCATGCACGGATATACGCATCAATACGGCGATGTCTGGCGGGAGGACGGCGGGCATGTATCGGGAACCGGCTCCGAATTCAAGGTGACGGGCGCGCCTGAAACCTATGAAGCCGAGTACGCGGCGCATCGGATCAAGAGCAGCTTGGCGGCTTTCGAACGGGCCGGGCTGCAGCCGGCGTTCTGGGAGTCGCCGCACTACAAGGACACGCGCGAGCAGGAGAAGGTGTTCCGTTCGTTCATCGGCATCGTGTATCAACCGGATTTGTTTTCGCTCCGGTCTCTCAAAGATTTGAACGTGTACGAGACGAGAAATACATACGGCCAGGACACTTTGGGTTCGGTGTACGTCCCTGCGCCGTTCAAGTACGTCAGCGACGGGTCGTCCGTCGATCGGATGCTGGAGAAGGCGAAGGACGACGGCGGGTTGGCTTCCTTGTATTTTCACCCGTTCAAGGAATTCCCGTTCCTAGCGCCGGCGATCGGACCGGACGGAACGCACGAGACAAGAGACGGTCTGCCGGTGTACCGGTACGGGGAGAACGCTTCGGACTCCTATCTCCGCCGTCTGGCGAACGGATTCCGACATGCAGGCTACCGGTGGATGTCGCTGCACGAGGTCGTTCCTTATACGCCGGCGCATCGGGTGTCGCTGCCCGCCTCGAAGGCGGCGCATGACGTGTTGCTTGGCGACGTGACAGGGGACGGCCACGCCGACGCGATTGTTCGCGAGGCGCATCGCATAACCGTCGTCCGGGGCAACTACGCTTGGCCTCGCAATCGAACGCAAGCGGCCGCCGAGGTTTGGCTGAAGGCGGCGTTCGCGCCGGAGGAGCAGCTGCTGCTTTTCGACCCGAACGGCGACGGGAAGCAGGATTTGCTTGCGTACGACGGCCGAACGGGAGCCGTCCGCGTCGCATGGGCGGGGGAGCGGGCATTCCAGCCGCCGGCGGCGTACGGCGCGTTGCCCGCGGGATTAGCGTCGCTTCAGCCCTTCCTGTTCGGTCAGGAGGGAGGGACCGGGCTTCTTGCGACGCGGAACGGGCAGCTGCGACTCTTCCGCCAAGAGGGGGACGGCTGGGCTGTCGCGGCCGAGGCGGATACGCCGCTGCCGGGCGACGCGACGGTATTCGGCGCGCTTCTCGAGGCGGACGCGCCTGGCGGGGTCGTCTTCGGCTCCGCGGAAGAGCTGTACGTTCAACGGCTGCAGGCCGACGGCGGCTTTGCGAAGCCGAGCCGGCTCGAAGGGGTCGACGGGCAAGCCGGCGATCAGCTGCTGCTCGGCGATGCGGACGGGGATGGCCGAACGGACGCGATCGCGTATTCCGCAGCCTCCGGACTGTGGACCGTCTACGGGAACGAGGGAGGGGGCCGATTCCGGCGGCTCGCCAACGATTTCGGTCCGTGGGCGCGAGGGCACGGGAGGGTCGGCGTCGTCGCCGACTTCGACGGCAACGGGAAAGACGACATTGCATCATACGATAATAACGATCGCGTGCTGGACCTTGCCTTATCGTTCCGGTAGGCCCGCGATAACGCGGAAAGGAATTCAACATGAATCAGGTCCTCGTCTGGCTGGCGAACGGGTTTCAGGTCGTCATTTTCTCGGTAACGCTCTATCAAATCCTGATCAGCTTGGCGGGCTTTCGGAAGCAGAAGGATGGCGTTCGCGCCCCTCGCGCGCCGAGGAAGTCGTTCGCGGTGCTGGTAGCGGCCCATAACGAAGAGAAGGTTATCGCCCCCCTCCTGGAAAACCTGCGGGCTCTCGATTATCCGAAGGAGCTCTACGAGGTATTCGTCATTTGCGACAATTGCACGGACCGCACGGCGTCGATCGCGGCGCGGCACGGCGTCCATGCGATGGAACGCTTCGACGAAGCTCGAAGGGGCAAAGGGTACGCCATGGAATGGATGCTGGCGCGGCTTTGGGAGCGGGAGCGGCAATTCGACGCGGTCGTCGTGTTCGATGCGGACAATCTCGTCAGCCGCAACTTTCTGCTCGAGATGAACGACAAGCTGATCGACGGACACCGCGTCGTTCAGAGCTACGTGGAGACGAAAAATCCGTTCGATTCTTGGGTGTCCGTCTCCTACGCCATTACGTATTGGTTCATTAACCGCATGTGGCAGCAAGCAAGACATAACTGGGGCATGGCGACGACGCTGGCCGGCACGGGGATGTGCTTCGAGGCCACTCTCCTGAAGGAGCTCGGGTGGAACGCCACGTCGCTGACGGAGGACGTCGAGTTTACGGCCCGTTGTATTCGGGCCGACATCTTCCCCACATGGGCGAACCGGGCGATCGTATACGACGAGAAGCCGATCACGCTCCTGAGCTCGTGCAGGCAACGGCTGCGCTGGATGCGGGGGCACACGGATTGCGCAAGGCGGTACATGAAGCCGCTGCTGCTGCAGGCGCTCCGCACGCGCCGCTTCGCGCACTTCGACGCCGTCATGTATTTGTTCCAGCCGATCCGTTTTCTGTTCGTAGTCGCGGTATGGGTCATGTCGTATTTACAGCTTGCGACGCCCTTGTACACGCAATTCGCGTTGCTTCGCACGGTTCCGGACTGGGCTTGGATCGCGCTCAATGCGGCGTTGTTTCTGCAATTTCCGCTCGTCATGTTGATGGAACGCCGGCCTTGGAAGGCGTATTGGGGGTTGATCCTGTTTCCGGTATTCCAATTCACCTGGTTCCCGATCACCCTCGTGGGGCTGCTTACTTACAAGAACAAGGCTTGGAATCATACGGTGCATACCCGTTCCATCCGCATCGAGGAGATGACCGGATCGTAACACACCCGCCAAAGACAGGAGCCATGAGCCATTATGGAACAATCAACGGAGCTGCGGAAGACGATCGGCGCGAATGCGCTGTTCCAGTATGTCACCGACGAAGAGATGTCTCTCGTGCTGTCCGTCGCCGAGACGGTCGAGCTCGACGGGTCGACGACCTTCATTCGGGAGGGAGACTCGGATAAGACGCTGTACTTAATCGAGCGGGGATGCGTCGAGATCGTCAAGAGCAACCCCGCCACCGGGGAGACGTTCCGCATCGTCACGCTCGGAGCGGGCGAGTGCGTCGGAGAATCCGCGATGCTCGAGGGGAATGCCAAGCGGATGGCGACGGTGCGCACGATGGAGAGAACGAGACTGATCAAAATCGACTTCGACCGGATGGCGGAGCGAGGGGAAGCCGGGACGCTGCACATCAAGCTGCTCAGCAACATCGCCAGGGCGCTCTCGGGCAAGCTGGGCGCGACGAACGAAATCGCCGTCGGCGCGATGGAGAAGGAGCTCGAGACGAGCAAAGCCCGGATCGCCATGGGACTGTTCACGGTAAATTTGCTGTTCATGCTCGGGATCTACACGCTTGCGTTGAAATCGTTGCATGCGCTCGTCGTCAACTTCGGTTCGAATCTCATTTCCATTGCGATCCTTGCGCTCATGTCCTCCGTGATGTTCATTATGATTAAGAAGAGCGGGTACCCGCTCAAGACGTTCGGTTTAACGATGGACAATTGGAAAAAGGTCGTCTGGCAATCGTTCCTGATGACCTTGCCGCTGCTGGCCGGAATCGCCTTGCTCAAGGCATATGTGCTGTATACGCATCCGGAAATCGAGGACCGCGTCTTCAGTATCCTCTCCCTCTTCGAGGGGAAACGCGTCGATATTACTTTCTACCTATATGGGTTGGCCTACGCTTTGTTTTGCCCCGTGCAGGAATTCATCTCCCGGAGCGGCATTCAGTCCGCGCTGCAAAACTTTCTTCCCGATACGAAGAGTCGCGTATGGATCGCGATCATCTTATCGAACCTGATGTTTTCGACGGCGCACTCGCACGTCAATCTGACGTTCGCCTTGTTGACCTTCTTTCCTGGCCTCTATTGGGGATGGATGTATTCGCGCCAACGCTCCCTCTTAGGCGCTTCGGTCTCCCACGTCATGGTCGGCGTATGGATCTTCTTCATCGTCGGCATCGACCAAATTTGGAACGCCCTGTTTTAAATGCTGCCGCGTGGTATAATAGGAACAGGAATGTTCCGAACGAGCGGGAACCGGAGAGGCTGCCTGACATGATGGAATATAAGGACTGGAACCAAAAGGTGAAGAAGACCTTCAATGCGACGAGCAATGAGGTCGTGCTGACGGTGACGGAGGCAGGCTTGGCGATCGGGCTCTCCAAGGACCACATGAAGCTCTATGTAGATAAGCATAAGCTTACAAAGATACCCATCTCGCGCAGCGTTCATCGGTATTTATTGCTGAAGAGCGAAATCGACCGTATCGTGGCGACGAGATAAGGCAGGAGCCGTCATCCGGGAGGATGACGGCTCTTTTCTTTTTTGCGCGTTAACGCTGCACAGAAAAGCAGGGAATGGCGCCCTCGCCCAACCATGCGGCCATTCCCGATTCGACTTTACGCGCGGCTAGCAAGTCG
>NZ_DASQMZ010000028.1:0-1524 GCF_035645235.1 Paenibacillus sp. | reverse complement strand
GCAAATCATTCGCTGGCTCGATTACATGGTATCCGAGGTCGGCGAGAAGATGTACACTTGGGGCCCGAAGAGCGCCGGTTTGTTCGACGAAGTGGACGGCAAGCGCGTCTTTAAGGACAAGGAATTGGAAGAAGCGATGGTGAACGCGAAGGACAACGGCAAGGCGCTCTATTACAACCTGGCCAACACGAGATTGGCTTCGACTGCCGTCTACGGCGGCGGCTGGCCGTACTACCCGACATACATGTGGGGCGGATCGAACGTAACGCCGGTGTACGCTTACGAGAGAACCGTGACCGAGGCCGACGCCCGAAACTTTTTCGATCCGGGCAACCTGCCGAACAACTCGCTCGCCGACCATGCGACGATTCTCGCCAACGATCAGCAGATCTGGAACTTCTTCGGCAGCGTGCCTAGCGTCGATCAGTTCTGGAAAGGCCGCGACGCCTTCGAGAAGGCGCTGACCAAGACGCTGGCGGCTCGCGACGACGCTCATTTCGAGGAGCTGTGGAAACAGTTCATCGAGATTGCGACGAAGAACGGCGCGAACGAACAAACCAAGAAGGAAATCAACGATTTCTTCATGAACGCGAACAAAGACTATCTGGATAAGCTTCAATAAAAAGAAATAACAAGGACGACGATCCCCGGATTGCCGAATGCTGAATAGGCATCCCCGACAACCCGGGGTTTCTTCGTCCCATATCGGAAAGCGTTTACATTTTTTCGTGCGATCTAGATCGGGAGGTTGAATTGATGATTAGAGGAGTAAAGCAAACGCTGACCGCCTCGTTGGCGGCGCTCCTGCTCGTCTCCGGGCTTTCCGCGCCGTTGCCCGCGCAGCGGGCCGAGGCGGAACCGGTCGGTTCCAGCGCCGCGTACGTGGGTTTCGACAAGACGACGAGAGGCGCGTGGAACGGGAAGTACGGCCGCGACGGGTATATTCTGTTCGGCTATGGGAACACTCCGCCCGCCGAGGGAGAACCGACGGCCGTGAGGCCGAAATACGAGAACGACGTCGCGATGCTGCCGTCGTACGTCGAACCGATCGACGGACGCGGCTACGTCCTGAACGAGCTTTCGAAAGTTCGCGTAGAGCCGGGGTATCGGAACGACAGCGGCGACATCCTCGACGTTCCCGCCGACAGCGGGCTGCCGGGGAAGGTCGAAGCGGCCGTCACGAACGGCGATTACGTGGACGGCGTCGGCGACCGGCGCACGTTTACGTTCCAGCTGAACGACACGGAAGAGCATCTCTTCACGATCTACAGCACGAAGGATATGAACTGGAAGTATTTTGCGATCACCGACCCGCTCGGCAACGAGCTCGTGCCCCGCTTCCGCGGCGGCGACAAAGGCTTCGGCGCCGAGAGCACGTACATCACCTTCCGCGTGAAGGGCAGCTTTACGCTCGCGTTCGAAGGCGCATGGCATGAGGGTCTGCAGGGCGCATTCTTCGACCCTGTCGGAACGGAGGAACCGGAGGAGCCGGTCGGTTCCAGCGCTGCGTACGTGGGCTTCGAT
>NZ_DASQMZ010000027.1:0-12385 GCF_035645235.1 Paenibacillus sp. | reverse complement strand
CGGGCGGCGGCAAAGCCGGCGGGGCCGGCGGCCGGGCGCGGGGCGCCGGCCGGGGCCGGTAGTGAAGCCGAGCGGTAATGGGAAACGCATAGCGGTTGTACGATCGGGGACGCCTTCGGGCGTCCTCTTTGTCGTGAGGAGGCTTGGCTGCGTTCGTCGGCGTCGCCGGCGGCGGCGACGCCGACGAACGCGGCAAAGCCCCCGAACCGGACGCGGACGACGTCGGGCGAGGGCTTTCGCCGCGTGGAAGCGCATGGATAGAGGCCGTTACCGTTACTCGAACGTCAGGCGGCGATTCGCGAAGCGGCGAAGGGCGTAGGCGTCGTGCGTAATGACGAGCGCGGCGCCGCCTCGCCCGGCGAACGTTGCGACCTGCGCCAGCAATCGGTCCGTCGCGGCGTAGTCGAGTCCGGCGGTCGGCTCGTCGAGCACGAGCAGCGCCGGCTGCAGTATGAGCGCCGAGGCGAGATTGAGCAGCCGCTGCTCGGCGACCGGCAGCGCGCGGGGGTGCGCGTCGAGCGCATGACCGAGCCCGAAGGCGCGCAGCGCCTCCTCCGCTCGGGCCGTATCCTCGGGGTGCGCGTCGAACGAGCCGCCGCGCGCGACGCGCAGGCCGAACGCGCATTCCTCGAGCGCGGTCTCCGCGACGAATTGCCGCTCGGGCCGCTGAAACACATACCCGACCGTGCAGGCCAGCTCGCGGACGGAATACGATGCGACGGGGCGCCCCAGCAGACGCAGCGACTCCGGCGGGGCGGGCAGCAGTCCGGCGACGAGCTTGCCGAACGTCGTCTTGCCGGCGCCGTTCGCTCCGACGACGCCGACGACGTCGCCCGAGCGCACGACGGCGTTCGTCTCGCGAAGCGCGAGTCGACCTCCGCTGCCCGGGTAGGCGAAGCGGAGGCCGAGCGCCTCCAGCACGACGCCGCGATCGGGCGCGGGCTGCGCCGGACCGGGCCCGGAGGCGGGGCAGGCGCCGCCCGAAGCGTCTTCCCCGGCTTCGAGGCCCACCGCCGGCAGGCAGCCGAGCCGCCTTACCGTCGACGCGTGCCGCGAAAGCACGTCTTCCGGCGTCCCGAGCGCGACGATCCGGCCGCCGTCGAGCACCGCGACGCGATCCGCTTCCGCGGCGGCTTCCCAGCGGGGAGACGTCTCGATCAGCGTCGCCCCGCCGCGGTGCAGCGTCCGCAGCGTTTCGGCCAGCGTCGCCGCGCCGTCCGCATCGAGATTCGCTGCCGCGTCGTCGAGCACGAGCAGCAGCGGCTCCATCGCCAGCGCCGCGGCGATCGCGACGCGTTGCTGCTGCCCGCCGGACAGCTCGGCCGTCCGCGCCTCCCGCAGCGCGCGCGGCAGCCCGACCGCCGAGAGCGCGCCGTCGATGCGTTCCTCGATGCGGGCCGGGGGCACGTTCATATTCTCGGGCCCGAACGCCAGCTCGTCCTCGACGACGTCGAGCACGAGGCCGGTTTCCGGATCCTGCGAGACCGATCCGATCCGGCCGGCGGCCTCCGCCGCCGTGTACCCGTCGACCCGCGCCGCCCCTCGGAGCCGAATGCGTCCCTCGAGCCGTCCGGCGTCCGGGTCGGACGCCAGCGCGCCGGTGACGAGTCGGCACAGCGTGCTCTTGCCCGAGCCGCCGGGGCCGACGACGGCGAGACGCTCCCCCTCTTCGACCGTCAGCGTAAGCTCGTTCAATGCGGGCGCCTCCGCCCCCTCATACCGAAACCGCACCGCTTCCAGCGTCAGAACCGGCCGGCGGTTCATCGACGGCTCCGGCGCGGACGCGGCGTTACTCGGCATGTCTACGGCTAATGGCGAACGATTTCAACAGCCCGGCCCGGGCGAGGGCGTCGCCGAGCCAGGTCGTGACGAGGCCGCAGAGGAGAAGCCCGCTGAGGCAGCGGACGACGAGCGCGCCGGCGAGCACCGGGAGGCCCCACTTCCAGTAGCCGAACATATACGCCGCGAAGACGAACCACAGCGGTACCGCGGCGACGCTGGCGAGCATGACGGCGCGGACGTCCCAGCGCTTGTACCGATACAGCGCGAACACGGCTTCGACGGCGAAGGCGTAACAGAGCGCGGCGACGTACGCGGACGCCATGCCGTAGCTCGTGCCGATCATCGACTGCACGGTGGCGCCGATCAGGAACGTCGCGAACGCGGCGCCGGGCTTGCGGATAATGTAGATCGCCAGCACCCCGTAAATCATATACACGCCCACGATCGTCGAGGTGGCGATCGGGCCTCCCGCGGCGGTGAGCAGCTTATTCACGAACGACGTATACGTCGTCATGACGCCGTTGGCGACGGCGAGGAGCGCCATTAATACAATGTCCAGCGTAGTGAAAGACTTGAGCTTCATCGAATCATTCCCCGTTTCATCAGAAGTAGAGTAAAGCAGAGCAGAGCAACGTTACGCCGTCAGGAAAACGGCAGCCGTCGCCGCGGCGGAGCCGACGATCAGCGCGAGGCCGGAGCGCGGCACGATTAACGTCCGCCGGTAGGTGCGTCCCGGGTGCAGCCCGAAGCCGCGCGCATCCATCGTCTCCGCCGTCTGCCGCACGCGGCGCACCGCGTTCGCGAACGCCGCGAAGCCGAAGCGGCCCCAGGCGGCAAGCTTTTCTCGCGGCCGGCGCCAGGTCGAGCCGCCGTACCCGCGCAGCCGTTGGGCCGCCCGTACGGCCTCCGCCTCCGCTTCGAGGATCGGCAGAAACCGAAGCGCGATCGAGACGGCATACGCGAACCGGTACGGCACGCGAAGCTGCTGGGCCAGCGCCAATACCGCGTCGCGCGGATCGGTCGTCGCGATCCACACGAACGAGGCGAGCACGAGGGTGAGCAGCCGCAGCGACACCGCCGCCGCGAAATCGAACGCCCCCGCCGAGACGACGATCGGCCCGAGCACGAACAGCGGCGGCCCGTCGTCCGGCAGCGCGAGCAGCTGCAGGAGAAAGTACGGCACGCCGAACCAGAACGGGATGCGAAGCCCTTGCCATAGCGCCTTCGGCGACAGCCCCGCGGCGATCGCCCCGAAGCCCAGTACGGCGAGCAGCAGCGCCCCTTGAAACGCGGCCGACCCTTCCCGCAAGCACAGCGCGGATACGCAGGCGAGCCAGACGAATTTCGACCCCGGATCCAGGCGGTGAAACCAGGAGGTCCCTTTCCGAAAAGAAAACAAAATCATACCGTCGTCCTCATCCCGCCTTCGCGATTCCTGAATCGAATGATACCTAGGTTTCGTTAACCAGTCAACACTAAATTTGGTTAACAATCCACATGTCTGAGGCGAAGCGGTTCGTGTTATAATTGCCGTACTTTGGAAAAAGGGGCGACGCGAATGGCAACGGATCGGCTGAAATATCCGATAGGCACGTACGAAACGCGGGAGGAGATCGACCTGCAGACGCGGCTTTCCTGGATCGAGGACATCGCGTCGCTGCCGCGCCTGTTGCGCGAAGCGGTCGAGTCGCTGCCGCCCGGGCGGCTGGACGAACCGTATCGTCCCGGGGGCTGGACGGCCCGGCAAGTGGTGCATCATGTCGCCGACAGCCACATGAACGCCTTCGTCCGCTTGAAGCTGGCGCTCACCGAGGACGAACCGACGATCAAGCCGTATCGCGAGGAGCGGTGGGCGGAGCTGCCCGACTCGCTCGGATTGCCCGTCGAGCCGTCGCTTCAGTTGCTGGAGGCGCTTCACCTGCGGTGGGCGACGGTGCTGCGCGGGCTTGACGAAGCGGCGTGGGCGCGCACGTTCATTCATCCGGCGTCCGGACGCACCGATCTGGCGAACCATGCGGGGTCGTATGCGTGGCACGGCCGTCACCACACGGCGCATGTCCGGCTGCTGCTCGCGTAAAGGGGCGAACCGCGGCTTTGACAGCCGCCGCCGGCCTATGGAAAAATAAAGACGGGAGGTGAGCCGATTGCAACGCGGCCGCATTCGCCACATGGCGATTTTCACGTTGAAGCACGCCGAAGACGCGCCGGAGACGGAACGGTTTCTTCGCGACGGACGAACGATCCTTAGCGCCATTCCGACCGTGGAGCGCTTCGAGGTCGTCCGCCAAATCAGTCCGAAAAATCCGTATCGGTTCGGGTTTTCGATGGAATTCGCCGATCAGGCGGCCTATGACGCCTATAACGAGCATCCCGCGCATGTCGACTTCGTCGAGCGTCGCTGGAAGCTCGAGGTGGAGTCGTTCCAAGAGATCGACTTCGCCGCGGAGGACCGGTAACGAAGCAAATTCCGCCCGGCGCCGAGGCTCCGGGACGATCAGGAAGGAGCGAATCGAGCATGGCCTTTACTTTGGAGTTAGGATCGAAGCCGCCTGCGTTCGCCTTGCCGGCGACGGACGGAAAGACGTATTCCCTCGCCGACTTCGCGGATGCGAAGGTGCTGGTCGTTTTCTTTACTTGCAATCATTGTCCTTACGTCGTCGGCTCCGACGAGATCACGCGCGCGACGGCGGAGAAGTACGCGCCGCTCGGCGCCGCGTTCGTGGGCATCAATTCGAACAGCGTCAACACGAAGCCCGACGATTCGTTCGAGCACATGGTCGCGCGCATGAACGAGCATCGTTTCCCTTGGACGTATTTGCACGACGAGACGCAGTCCGTCGCGAAGGCGTACGGGGCGCTGCGGACGCCGCATTTCTATGTATTCGACGAGGAGCGCAAGCTTGTCTATACCGGCCGCGGCGTCGACCAGCCGCGCGACACGAGCAAGATGACGGTGAACGACCTCGACAACGCGCTCGCCGACGTGTTCGCCGGCCGCCCGGTCGCCGTGCCGCTAACGAATCCGATCGGCTGCAACGTGAAGTGGGACGGCAAGGACGCCCATTGGATGCCGGTCGAGGCTTGCGACTTGGTGTAGCGGTTCCGTCCTTGCAATGCAGCGCAAAAACCGCAGACAGGCGGGACGCCGTCCGACGACGTCCCGCCTTAAGCATGTATGCGCGACTCGGATCAACGCCGCTTCGCGACGGAGAAGTTGTCGCCGAGCAGCAGCCAGTTCTGCGGGAAGGGGAGCCCGAGCTTCCAATAGCTGATGCCCCGCAGGCCCAGCTCCCGGATCAGATCGAACTTCGCCTGAATCGATCGGGCATCCTCGAACCACACCTCATGCGTACGCCCTTGGTCGTCGACGTATCGGAAGTGCGGCGCCTGGGCCGCGTAGTCGTACTCGATCGCGACGTTGCGCTCGCGCGCCAATGCGATCGCCGCCTGCGGGCTGAGCGCGCGCGCATACTCGCCGCCGGCGACGTACGGGAGCGTCCAATCGTAGCCGTATAAGTTCTGCCCCATCATAATTTTCTCGCCCGGCATTTCCGTCAGCGCGTATTCGAGCACGCGGCGCACCGGGCCGATCGGCGAGACGGCCATCGCGGGTCCGCCGCTGTAGCCCCATTCGTACGTCATGATGACGACGAAATCCGCGTACCGCCCGTGCGCCGCGTAATCGTGCGCCTCGTACCAGGCCCCTTGCTGCGTCGCGCTCGTCTTCGGCGCGAGCGCCGTCGACATGAGAAATCCCTCCCGATGCAATCGTTCCGAGGCGCGCGCCAAGAAGCGGTTGTATGCCTCCCGATCCTCCGGCCGCAAAAATTCAAAGTCGAAATGAATGTCTTGGAAGCCGTGCCGTCGAGCGGCCTCGACGATATTGTTCAGCATCGCCGTCTGCACCGTATCGTCGTTCATGATGATGCGGCCGAGCTCGGCGCTGAACTGTCCGCCTTCGAGGTTCGTCACGACCATCATGAGCGTCACGCGCTGCGCGGCGGCGATCGCCGGCAGTCCGCCGAGCGGCGGCGCGTCCAGCGAGCCGTCCCGCTGCACCTGAAAGCTGAAAGGCGCGAGGTACGTTAACCAAGGCGCCGCTTCGCGGGATGCGGTTTCGAGCGCCGGCGAGACGGATTCGCCTCGGGGCTCGACGTATGCGTTCGTCTCGACGCTGCGCTTCGCCGTCGGCGGGATATAGAGCCGCAGGCCGACCGGCAGCGTTTGGCCCGGGGACAAGCCGTTGACGGATGCGAGCGTCGCTGCGGGCACGCCGAACCGCTGCGACACCGCGTATAAGCTGTCGCCAGGCTGCAGCCAGTAATACGAGCCGACGATCGGGATGACGACGGCCTGACCGACGACGAGCGTCTCGCCGAGGGACAGCTGATTCGCCTCCGCGATGGTATTCGCCGGGACGCCGTACGCCTGCGACAGGCCCCACAGCGATTGCCCCGGCCGAATGACATGAATTTGCATGTACATCGTTCCTTCCGGATTATGTTTCTACATACGTATTCGGGAGAGAAACGATGGGTGTTTGCGGAGCGGAAAAATCGGTTCGGTTACGACGTTCGGGGGAAGGCGAACCGGAAAAATCGGGCGCGGCCGAGGCGGCGGGCGTCCGGCGGCGTCCGGCGGGATAGGATGCAGAAGAAAGCGCATCCTTTGCACGAAAATGGCGGTTGCGCAAAGACGCTTTCCGTGGGATTCTTGCAGGTAGTACCGTAATGAATCTACATAGATAGAAGGAACCTACTGTGAGGGAACCATTCTCGCTGCGGCTCCGCCTCGGACTGCAGATGAGTCCGATCGCATGGAGCAACTTCCGTTGGGATTTCGCCGCGGCGACGACGTTCAGCGTGTTCAACGTCGTCTTCAACCAGTTTTATTTGCCGATGGCCATCCAGCAGGGGGCGGGGAATCTTCAGGTCGGACTGCTTTCGGCCGCGCCGGCCATCGGATTGCTCTTCTCCCCGATATGGGCGAGCTGGATCGAACGGATGAACCCGAAGCCGTTCGTCATCTGGCCGAACGTCGTCGGGCGGGCGCTGCTGCTGCTGCCGGCCTGCTTCGGCCTGCCTTGGGTGTATGTCGCCACCGCGCTGGCGTTCCATCTGATGATGGGTATTCAAGCGCCGGCGTACGCTGCGCTGATGACGCGCATCTACCCGGCGCAGCAGCGCGGCCGGCTGATGGGATATGTCAGGGTGGCGATGGGGCTGCTCATGATCCCGATCGCCTATTGCATCGGGCTGTGGACGGATATCGCGGGGCCGACGGGTCCGCTGCTGCTCGCCAGCGCGACGGGGCTCCTCTCGATCTCGATGTTTTTCGGCGTGCGCGAGTCGGAGAAGGCGCCCTTACGCTCCCCAGCGGCGAGGCGGGCGTCGCTCAAGGAGCAATGGACCGTCGTTCGCGGCAATCGGCCGCTCGTCATGTTTTTGATCGCGACGACGTTTTCGGGCTTCGGCAACATCCTGGTGCAGCCCTTGTATCAAATTACGCAGGTCGAGTTGCTGCAGCTGACGAACGTCGAGATCGGCTACGCGCGGATGGCGTATTTTCTTTGCTTGATCGCAGGCTACCTCGCCGTCGGCTGGGCCGTCGACCGGTTCCCGCCGGAGCGGACGCTGACGTACGGGATCGCCGCGTTCGGTCTTGCTCCGCTGCTTTACGGCTTGTTCGGCAATTACCCGGCGGTCATCGCGGCCAGCGGCGTGCAAGGGATCGGCGACGCGATTTGGGATATCGGCATCCTGGCGTATGTATTCCGCATCGCCCCGGGCCGGGAGGCGGTCGTATTCGGCTTGCATTTGCTATTGTTCGGCATTCGCGGCTCGATCGGGCCGATTCTGAGCACCGCGCTGATCGGTACGATTCCGATTTCTTCGATATTATTGTTCGCCGCGGCGTGCGGATTTATCGGGGCGGCGATATTTTGGTATTACAACCGGCCCCGGCGCATGGACGCGCCTGCGTGAAGACGCTCTACCCCAGGTCTCCTAGAAAATGGACGACCCCCGTGCGCATCAGCGAACGGGGGTCTTATTATTCATTAGCGCAACCGCTATGTCGATTCCGAATGGTAACTTCATCAATCACGAAAACAACGAAAGCCCTGCCTCTCGATCGTCCTTGCGGCTCCTAGACCGCGCCAGTATGGATCCGTGTTTCTTCCAGCAGCCGTCAATGTGGAAAGTAGGAATGAAACTAGGATGGGAATATCCTATCAGAGGAATAAACATATGGGGTTACACTACAATTTTTAATATTAACACAAAACAGAAAATATATGCAAGAGTTATAAATTGAATTCTTCTATGATGCTCCGCACCGAACCGAGCTCCGCCATTGCGGCACCCGCGTACGTTTGCTCGAGCAAGAGCAGCATGCCGTCGAGCACGACGCGCCGCGGGAACGGCTTCCCCGCCTCCTCCTTCAACACATCGACCGCGACGCGAACGCGTTGCGAATTTTCCTCGTCGGCAAGGGCGGGCAGCGCGTCGAGCGCCGCATCCAATCGCCGCGCGGCGTCGGTGCCCTCCCGGACGACGACGCCGGGCATAGCCGCCTTAATGAAGGCGGTCGTAAGGATCGGCGGCTCCTGCCCCTTCCATACGCCGCGCGCGGCGTCGTCCAGGCGGGCGACGATCGTCTCCGCCAGCCGACGCGGCGGCAGCGCCGCGCCGTCCATGAAGATAAAGCCCATGTATTCGCGAATCAGCGAGGTGAGCAGCGCCGCTAGGTCGAAGGCGTACGGCTCGATGCGCGGACCGTAAACGACGATGATTTGATCGCGGTACCAGACAAGGAACCGCCCCCGCATGGCGACCAGAAGCGAGCGGACTTCCGCGTTCACGTCGATCTGCCCGCGTGAAAACAAGGACAGCAAGCTCGTGCTTGAGTGCAGGTCTTGGAATTGCGACATGATTTGTTGGACGAGTCCTTCCCGGGGATCGCGGCCGTATCGCTCTGCCGCTTCCGCCGCCCGGTTGAACATTCGGTCATAATAGTCGGTTACGGCGGAGAGCAAAAGATCTTCTTTCGATTTGTAGTAAAAATAAATTCCGCCTTTGGCGATCCCCGCCTCGTCGGCGATGTCTTGAATCGTCGTCTGGTGGTACCCTTTGGCGGCGAACAACGCGACGGCGCTTTGCAAAATCAACGCTTTCTTATCCACCATGTAACCCCCTGCGGCATAATTTGACCGTTCGGTCAAACGGTTATATAATCATGAGCGTGAATTGATACCGCGCTTATTCAAAGCGCAATTCCATTGTAACATAAAACTTGACTTATCGGTCAAGTTTAAAAGAGGGGGCTAAGGAATGCCATCGGCTAAGGAGCAACAGGGAATAAATAAATCCTTGGTACTATGCGGACTGCTTATGGGCATGTTTTTCAGTGCATTGGAACAGACGATCGTCGGTACGGCGATGCCGACGATCATCTCGGAGCTGCAAGGCTTCGAGATTTTCGCATGGGTCACGACGGCATACTTAATCACGTCGACCGTCGTCGTGCCGATCGTCGGCAAGCTGTCCGATTTGTACGGCCGCAGGTATCTCTATTTGATCGGGGCCGTCGTCTTTTCGGCCGGCTCCGCGCTTTGCGCGACGGCGAACACGATGGAGATGCTGGTGCTGTACCGGGCGGTGCAGGGCATCGGCGGCGGGATGCTCATGCCTCTGTCGCAGACGATCATCGGGGATATCTTCACCGCGGAGCAGCGGGCGAAGTGGCAAGGCGTCTTCGGCGCGGTCTTCGGACTCAGCTCCGTGATCGGTCCATTCATCGGCGGCGTCATCGTCGATACGGTCGGCTGGCATTGGATTTTCCTCATGAACGTTCCGTTCGGCATCGTATCCGCTTGGATGATCTTCCAGGGAATGAAGCGAGAGATCGTCGCCAAGTCTGACGGCGTGACGATCGATTACTTCGGGATTTTCACGCTCGTGCCGGCGCTCATCCTGTTCCTCTACGCCCTTACGTTCGCCGGGGACCAATTCGCGTGGACGTCGACCGAAAGCTTCTTGCTCTTCGGCGGTGCGCTCGTCTTCGCCGCGTTGTTTCTGTTCGCGGAACGTCGAGCGAAGGAGCCCGTTCTAGACTTGTCGCTGTTCCGCAACCGGGTTTTCGCGGTAACGAACGCGCTCGGTTTCCTGCTTGGACTCGGCATGTTCGGCGCGATTATGTTTGTGCCTTTATTTATGCAAGCCATCCTCGGGGTCTCGCCGACCGAGGCGGGTTCGACGATGACGCCGATGATGATTTCCATGATCGTCGCGAGCGTGCTCGGGGGTCCCTTGCTGCTCCGCGTTCCATACCGAACCGTGCTTGCGATCGGCATGAGCGTGTCGGCATTAGGATTTTATCTGGTGAGCACCATGGGGCTCGAGTCGTCGCAATGGATCGCATACCTCTATATGGTCGTGCTCGGTTTCGGCATGGGTCTCGTCATGCCGACGCTGATGATCGCCGTACAGAATGAGTTCCCGAAGGGGCGGCTTGGGCAAGTGACTTCGGCGTCGACGTTCTTTCGTTCGATCGGCGGCACGATCGGCATTACGGTGCTGAATGTCGTCATGAACCATGCGCTGAAGACGAATCTCGACCGGGAGGGAGCGGCGCTGGAAGCCGGAGGCGAAACGGCGGTGCCCGAAGCTGTGCGCTCGATGCAGGCGAACGGCGTCGACCTGTTCAGCGTCATGGTGAACCCGGGGCGCGCCCCGATGGAGGAAGACTTGCGAGCCGCCGTCATGCGGTTCATTCAAGAAGCTTGGTCTCATTCGTTCACGACCGTATTTCTTATCGGCTTGGCGTTCGTCGCGGCGGGTATCGTCGTATCGCTGTTTGTCGGAGGCAAGCGGATCGAACGCGACAAGAAGCCGGGCGGGACGCCCGGGAAGCTGGGAAGGGACGAGTCGTTCCGATAATTCGGCGACTTCCGTCGGCGACAGAGGCCGTTCGAGCTGGGGCGCGGACGGCTTTTTCCCGCGTGTCCAAAAAAAATCGGAATGTCTTCGTTTTGTCAATAAAAATTCATGCAAAATTAAGGTACATCGTGTATCATTATTTCATAGAGTCGTAAACTGGGAGATGATGGAATGCGAACATTTATCGAGATTCAAGAGCGGATCGTTCCGGTCTACTCCGACGAGGTGCAGGGTACGAAGAAAATCAAGCTTCTCTCCCACGCGCTGAAAGCCAAGTCGTTGCACGGCCGCAAGGCGATCAAGCAATCGCTCGATTCTTTGATCAGCATCGAAATCGTCGATTCCGACGCGATCTTGCATACGCTCGACGAACAAGACTCCATCGCGTTGTCGCTTTATTAATAGCATCGAATCGACCTTCGTCCGGCTTCCCGTCTTTATGGCAGGGGAGTTTTTTTATGCGCCGAGAGCTTCCTCCGATGGATTGTCGGAGGAAGCTTTTTTGTTTCCGGCGGCTCCTTGTTTTTGTCAATTTCACTTTACACGCGTTAAATTTCGACACATATTGACGTGCGTCAACATAAATTGACGATTTGTCCACAACCAGAATTACCCTATTAAATAAGCAATAAGTTAGTGCTCGTTAACGTGACGCGGAAGGAGCGGATGATCCTATCGGCCCTCGATATCGTGCACGAACGAGGCATTCGGCGGTTGACGACGGAGCGGCGGTCGACATGCTCATCCAATTGGCGAAGAAAGAAACGGAATAATCCCAAAGGATGGCGGAACAGCGGGCAGGAACCGATGTATGCACGAACAAAGGCTCGTCAACGATGATGATAAACAACCACATCATTCGAGGAAATGTATTTGCGCCGCGGATGAAGTCGTTCCCTTCCGTTCATCCTATGGGCGAGGAGGGGTATCATGGATTGGATGTCTTCGGCGTTTTGGTCGGCGTTGCTGACGATTATCGTCATCGACCTCGTGCTCGCGGGCGACAACGCGATCGTCATCGGCTTATCCGCCCGCACGCTGCCGCGCCAACAGCAAAAGAAGGTCATCTTTTGGGGGACGGTCGGCGCCGTCGCGATTCGATCGGCGTTAACGCTTGTCGCGGTCTATCTGCTCATGGTGCCGGGATTGATGGCGGTCGGCGGGCTGCTGCTGATCTGGATCGCTTACAAGCTGATCGCCGAGGACAAGGGCCACGGCGACGTGAAGGAAGCGGCCACGTTCGGGGAAGCGCTCCGTACGGTGCTGATCGCCGATACGGTCATGGGGATGGACAACGTGCTGGCCGTCGCCGGGGCGGCGCACGGCGATTTCCTGCTCGTCGTGCTGGGGCTCCTGATCAGCGTGCCGATCGTCGTCTGGGGCAGTACGCTCATCCTGCGGCTCGTCGAACGGTTTCCGGTCATTATTTACGTCGGCGGCGGGGTGCTCGCCTTCACGGCGGCGAAGATGGTCGTCGGGGAGAAGCTGTTTGGCTTCTTCGACGGCAACTTCGTCCTCACATGGGGCTTTACGATCGCCGTCGTGGCGGGGGTGCTGTTCGCGGGGTATTTGAAAAGAGGAAAAGCGGCGGCGGCTTCCTAATCGGAAGCGCGCCGCTTTTTTTCGTTCGGACGCCGCCTGCGGGGAGACGATCTTGGGCGGGA
>NZ_DASQMZ010000026.1:0-29139 GCF_035645235.1 Paenibacillus sp. | reverse complement strand
CGCTCGATTATGCGCTGGGCGCGGATCCCCGCCTCGCGTCCGCCCGGGCCGAGCTGGCCCGGCGGGAGCGCGGGCTGCAGGCCGCCGGAGCGGCGGGCGCGGACGCGGATGCCGCGCGCGAAGCCGCCGAGCGGTATGCGGAGGCGCTGGACGCATACGCGAGGGCAGGGGGATACGAGCGGGAGACGGAGGCGGAGCGGGCGCTCGCGCACGTCGGGCTGCCGGAGGAGGCGTGGGCGCGGCCGTTCCGCAGCCTCAGCGGGGGACAGCAGACGCGCGCCGCCCTCGCTAGACTTCTTGTGCTGCGCCCGAAGGCGCTGCTGCTCGACGAGCCGACGAACCACCTGGACGAGGAGACGCTGCAATGGCTGCAGCGCTGGGTACGCGGCTACGCCGGCGCCGTCGTGGTCGTCTCGCACGACCGGGCGTTCCTCGACGCCGTCGCGGACCGCATCGTCGAGCTGACGGCGAACGGCGCCAAGTCGTATAAGGGCAACTACGCCGCTTACGTCGAACAGAAGGCGCTCGAGCGCAAGACGCAAGCGGCGCTGTACCGCAAGCAGGAGCTGGAGCGGGAAGCGATCGAACGGTCGATTCGCATGTACCGCGACTGGTACGCGAAGGCGAGCCGCGACGCGGCGAGGGCGGAGCTCGGCATCGCGAAGCCGTATTACGCCGCCCGCGCGAATAAGCATACGGCGCGTTACCACGCGAAGGAGAAGGAGCTGGAGCGGCTGAATCGGGAACGGGTGGAGAAGCCGCGGGACGCCGAGACGCTGCGCGTCGCGTTCCGCGCGGGAACGCTCGAGGCGAAGACGCTCCTGCAAGCCGAACAAGTCGGCTTTCGTTATGCCGGAGCGCCGCGGCCGCTCTTCGCCGGGGGGCGGCTCGACGTGCGGCGCGGCGACAAGCTGGCCATCGTCGGCCCGAACGGCGCGGGCAAGACGACGCTGCTGCGGCTGCTGACCGGCGAGCTGCAACCGACGGAAGGCGTCGTTCGGCGGCATCCCGAGCTAAAGATCGGCTACTTCTCGCAACAGGTGGAGCATCTGAACGACGAGGAGACGCTGCTCGACGGCTTGCTCCGCGTCCCCGGCATGACGCAGTCGTTCGCGCGCACCGTCCTCGGCTGCTTCCTCTTCGGGGGAGACGCGGCGTTCCGACGCGTCGGGGAGCTCAGCATGGGCGAACGGTGCCGGGCGGCGTTCCTGCAGCTGTATTTCGGCGGCGCGGACCTGCTCGTGCTCGATGAGCCGACGAACTACCTCGATATCGAAACGCGGGAGCGGATGGAGACGGCGCTCGCCGAATTCCCCGGCGCGATGATCGTCGTGTCCCATGACAAGTATTTCCTGCGGGCGACGGTAAATCGCGTTCTTGCCTTGCCGGGAGACGGCGCTTGGCGCGTGTACGAAGAGCCGTTCGCCGCATACGAGACGCACGGCGCCGCCCAGCCGGCGTCGGCGGACGCGCGCGAGCGGGCCGACGCGCTCCGGGTCGCGGAGCTCGAGCGGGCGGCGGTGCTCGCGAAGCCTGAGCTGACGGATGCCGACCGTTCGCGGCTCGAAGCGTTGTCCCGCGAGCTGCGCGAGCTACGCGGCGGCGGGGGGGCCGCCGCGGTCCGAGAAGCGCCGCACGAGCCAGCGCAGCCCGCGCAGCTGGGCGATCAGCATGTAGTAAATCGCGGGGTAGAGTAGGAAGGAATAAAACAAATTCCAGTTCTGGTGCCAGATGATGCCATAGTGGAGCGCAGCCCATTCGTAGACGGTCGAGAAGGCGGACCAGAGGAGCAGATAACCGAGCTTCCGCCGCCAAGTGGAATGGTACGGATACCAATTCACGATCATCGCCGCCGAAGGGATATAGATGCCGAAAATAATCCATAACGCAGTGAATTCGACTTTCTTCGGCTCGAAGAAGCCCCAGGCGTGGAAGACGAAGCTGGCGTACAAATCTACGAGCACGTCGACGAACATCGCGAACATGACGGTGGCATAAATGTCAACGACGGGAAGCCGCCGTTTCATCCGCAGCGCGACCGCGTTGAAAGCAAAGACGGAGCCGATGAGGAACGGCCACATGCGAAATACCCCCTTTGGAACATGCGGCCGCCTGCGCGCGAACGCCCGGGCGGCCGTTAACCGGAGACCCCTAGATAAAGCCTGCCCACTCGATATGCAGCTCGCCGTCCGCTTCCTCCTCCTCGGCTCCCGCTCCGAGCGAAGCGTCTGCGGCCTCGTTCTCGGCGGCTTCGTCCGCGGCGTCGAAATCGAGCGCCGAACGTTCCCGTTCCGTCATGGTACAACCTCCTTGGATATGTTTCCATGTTAGGTTTTCCAAAAATCAGAAATCCATGACAAGCGGAAAACGACCGCTACCGAAAAAAACCTAGAATACTGGTTGTAATAAGGTATAATAGAGTAGAAAACACCGGAGAAGCACATCGGGATATCGGAAGACGCTAGATCGGGGAGGACATCGAATGGCAGCGACAGAAGCGGAGCAACCCGGAGCGAATAATCACGACGCGCATCTCGGTCGGCTGGCATCCGTGGGGCAAATCGCCGCCGGCATCGCGCACGAGGTCAGGAATCCGTTGACCGCCGTTAGAGGTTTTTTGCAGCTCTTGAAGGAAAAGAACGAACAAAAGTATATCGACATCGCGGAGACCGAATTGAATAACGCCATCGGCATCCTGCAAAATTTATTGCAAGTGTCCAAGCCCGACTTGGAGGATGAACCGTTCGAGTCGATCGATATGGCACACGAGCTGGACGGGGTGGCGCAGCTGTTTCAGGACCAATTGTACCGGGTCCGCGTCGAGTCCGACTTTCAATCGCCGGGCACGTACGTCTATGCGAAACGGAACCAAATCAAGAAGGCGCTCTTTAACTTATTGAAAAACGCCTTCGAAGCGATTCCGGACGAAGGAACGATTCGGATCGGCCAACGCGTCACCGAAGAAGCCGTATACATATACGTCGAGGACTCCGGCGTCGGGATTCCGAAGGAAAAACTGGGGATGCTCGGCACTCCGTTCTTTACGACGAAGGATTCGGGCACCGGCATGGGGCTCGCCTTCGTCTACTCGGTCGTCTACCAAAACCGCGGCTCCATTCAGGTAGAGTCCAAGGAGCGCGTCGGAACGAAATTTACCCTTAGTTTCCCCAGGGGAAGCAAGGATCGTTTGGGGAGAGAGGCGGTTCAGTTGGATTTGAAAAAAGCCGATGAGACGCAACTAAAGGAGTTCTTTGTCGTTAACCGCGACGCGTTCGAGGAGCGGCTGCTCCAGGAGGCCGTGAACGTCAGGGACAAAATCGACGAAATCCGGCAGGTCGGCAATATTAACCTATTGGATAACGCGCATAAACTCGTGTTAATGATCGTCGAAGGGAAAGCGCATGACGTCGCCGCGTTCGGGCGGATGGAGGGCGTGGCGTGGGCGAAGCACTCGCTTACGCTCGCCTTCAAGCTGGAGTGGATTCAGGCGGTTCGCCGCGTCATGTGGGACTTCTTGTACAATTTCGACCGCATGAAGGAGACGGCCTTAGAGCTGAAGGATTTTTACAACCTGGAGAAGCGCATCAACGAGTTGATGGATCAGTTTTCGACGCAGCTGTTCATGAGCTACACGCAATACAAAGACGATCTCATCCGATCCCAGCGGGAGATGATGGAGGATTTATCGGTCCCGATCATCCCGCTGAACACGTCGACGTCGATTTTGCCGTTGATCGGACATATCGACAGGCCTCGCGCCGACAAAATCGAAGACATCGTCATCTCGCGGATCGGCAACGAACGCATCGAAACGTTGATTATGGATTTGTCGGGCGTGGTGCAAATGGAATCGGACGTCGTGCGCCACCTGATCAACGTGATCGACGGCATCCGGATGATGGGCTGCAGCGTCGTGATTACCGGCCTGCGCCCGGAAATCGTCAAGACGATGATTCGCGCGGGCTTGTCCTTCGAAACGAAAGCAGTCATGAAAGGCACCTTGCAGCAGGCGTTAGCGGATCACTTGCCGAGCCCTGGCCGCGCGGGATAATCGACGAGACGGAAGAACAACCTGCGGGTTGTTCTTTTTTTTGCGGGTCGGTCCGGCCTCAGCGGTCCCACAGCAGCTTCCCGGCATACATGCCGAATATGAAGATCGTCGAGATGACGATCGCATGGAACACGATCCAAGCCCACCGGCCGTAACGGAACGCCTCCACCGGGATCGGCGCGCGATCCTTCGCCGGGACGATGCGTTCGCCGAGCCATTCGAAGACGAGGTAATAGGCCCACCAGAGCGAATAGGAATCCCATAAATCCCAGCCTCGCTCCAGCCGGAAGATGTTCGTAAATTCCAGGAGCAAAATTTCGGACACGATGGCGAGGTGGACGACGCCCCAATAATACGGGATTTTCCATGCCCACCGCGAAGGACTGTACCGAACGTTGAAGACGACGGTGAACGGCAGGAACGTCGCCATCGGCAGCAGCGGAATCGGGCTCCAGCCCGTCGGCGGGTTATGCGGGAAGGAATACAACCTCGCCTGCACGAACAGGAAGCACAGCGCGATGCCGACGCCGCTGCTGATCGCGTAGAGCGGGAGGTACCTTTTCCAATTGTTCCTTACGACCCACCAGCCCCCCGCGACGCCCAGCGCGATCGTGAACAGGATAATGGCATATTCGTACCAAGGATATGTCATATTGGATCCAACCTTACCGGCAATTTGAGAAAAAAAAGCGCACAACCCGGAGGCTATGCGCGTCAATGGTGTCCGGGGACCGCTTTCGCGATCCCCTTTCATGGGAGAGGAGAAACCGGACGAAGAGCTTATGGGGAAACGTAAGTCTTCTCCGCGGTTGTCTACGACATACAGGATGTCGATAGCTCTATCATTGCCATTCCGGGAAGTTTTATACATGGGCGCGGCGCTTTTTTCACAAACCGGCGCGATGTATGATACGATGTGTTCGAAAATGTTTTGCGTCACGCGGAAGAGGGGTCGACGACACGTGAGAGTCATCTCGGGGAGCGCGAAGGGGCGCGCGCTGAAGGCGGTGCCGGGCACCGGCACGCGGCCGACGACGGATAAAGTGAAGGAAGCGCTGTTCAGCATGATCGGGCCGTATTTCGACGGGGGCGAGGCGCTGGATTTGTTCGCGGGCACGGGCGGGCTCGGCATCGAGGCGCTGAGCCGGGGCATGGCGCGGGCGGTGTTCGTCGACAGCGATCGGAAGGCGGTCGAGACGGTGCGCGCGAACGCGGCGGCGGCGAAGGTCGAAGGGCGAGCCGAAATTTATCGCAACGACGCGATGCTCGCGCTGAAGGCGCTCGCGAAGCGGGAGCGGGCGTTCGATCTCGTGTTTCTCGATCCGCCGTACCGAATGAAGGATGCGCCGGAGTACTTATTATATATGGAAGCGAACGAGCTGCTTCGGGACGGCGCGACGGCGGTCGTCGAGCATGAGGCGTCCCACGCCTACCCCGACGCGTTCGGGCGCTTCGCGCTGCGGCGACGCGCCGATTACGGCGAGACGGCGGTCAGCATTTACAATTACGCGAAGGAGCGAGACGCATGAGCGAAGGCGGCAGAAGCGCGGAGACGCCGTTGAAGGTTGCAGTGTATCCGGGGAGCTTCGATCCGGCGACGAACGGGCATCTGGACATCATTCGAAGAGCGGCGAAGCAGTTCGATCGGTTGATCGTCGCGGTGCTGAACAATACGTCGAAGCAGCCCCTCTTCACGCTGGACGAGCGGATGGGATTGCTGCGCGAGGTGACGGCCGATTTGCCGAACGTGGAGGTCGACGGCTTCCGGGATTTGCTCATCAACTACATGGCGCAGCGGCAGGCGCACGTCATCGTGCGCGGGCTGCGGGCCGTATCGGATTTCGAATACGAGCTGCAGCTTGCGACGGCCAATCATAAGCTAAGCCCCGAGATCGAGACGTTCTTCATGATGACGAGCCCGGAATATTCGTTCCTCAGCTCGAGCATCGTGAAGGAAATCGCCAAGTTCCAAGGGCCGGTGTCGGATTTGGTGCCGCCTTGCGTCGAAAAGGCGCTGCGGGCGAAGAACGCGTAACGCTAGCGGGCATCGCCTTCGCGCCTTCGCATATGCGCCCTCGCGCCGAGCGCCGCGGGCGGCTTACCGCCGGACGGCGGGCGCGGCCCGGCGCCACAGGCGCACGGCGGCGGCCAGGAAGGCGAGCGCCGCGAGAAAGACGCCCAGCGCTTGCAGGGAAGAAAGCAGATACGGCAGGGCGTCCCCAATAGGCGTCGGCGCCGGCGCGGCGCCGACGGCGGCACCCGGCGCGAAGGCGGGCGCGTCGCCGCCGAACCAGCGGAGCAGCGGGCGCCACAGCGCGAAGGCGACGAGCGCCGCGAGCGCCGCGTGCGCGAGGCGGCCGATCAGGAACGGCGCGTACCGCAGGTCGGTGCCGGCGAGGAAGCTGCCAACCTGAGCGTGGACGGACAGCCCGCCCCAGGCGACGGCCGCGCTGACGAGCGCCGCGCTCCAGACGGTCAGTTCGCCGCCGGATAGCAGC
Organism: Paenibacillus sp.; assembly: GCF_035645235.1. Taxonomy (GTDB): domain Bacteria; phylum Bacillota; class Bacilli; order Paenibacillales; family YIM-B00363; genus Paenibacillus_AE. The sequence goes on along the minus strand of NZ_DASQMZ010000026.1, from coordinate 22,590 downwards.
GCGTATGCGCCAAGGTGAACCTCGAACAAGCCGGCGAAGGCGCCTTCGGCGAGCGCGGCGGGCATGCCGAGCGGGACGAACGCCGTCTGGATCCCCGCGCGCAGCGCGCCGGCGACGCCGACCGCCGAGAGCAGCTGCAGCAGGACGGAAAAGACGATCATGAGACCGCCGATCGCGAGCAGCGCTTGGACGGAGCCGGTGACGGCGTCGCCGAGAAGCCGTCCGAGCGGGCGGCCGTCTTTGCGGTGCGCATCGGCCATGGCGGACGCGAGGGACGCCGCCGAGCGGGCGAATCCGCCGCGCGGCGCGTCGGCCGGGCCGGGCCGCTCCGGTTCGTCGCCCGGCGGCGCGCCGGCCGCTTCGGTTCCGAACGGAAGGCGGCTCAGCAGGGCGCCGGCGGCGAGCGCCGAGACGAGATGGATCGCCGCCAGCGGCAGTCCGATGTCCGGACGACCGGCGAAGCCGACCGCGACGACGCTGACGAGGAAGATCGGACTGCACAGATGCGAGACGGCGAGCAGCCGGTCGCCCTCGGCGCGGGTGACGGCGCCTTCGCGGCGCAAATCCGCCGCGGCTTTCGCGCCGCTCGGGAAGCCGGCGGCGAAGCTGACGGCGAGCGCCCATCCGCCTGCGCCCGGCAGCCGAAACAAGGCGCGCATCGCCGGACTGAGGAACGCGCCGGCGGCGTGAACGACGCCGAAGCCGAGCAGCAGCTCCGACAAGATGAAAAACGGGAGCAGCGCCGGAAAGACATATTCCCACCAAACGGTCAGCCCGGCGAGCGAGGCGCCGAACGCCTGGCTGGGATAGGCGACGATCAGCGACACCAGCGTAACGGCGGCGGCCGCCAGCGCGCCGGTGCGCAGCCGGTCGGCGACGCGTCGGTTTCGGATCATACGGACGGCACCCCCGAGCATACATAGTATCGGTACATTCTTACGCGGCTTGGCCGAAAAAAAGACCCGCCCGTCCCGAAGGAGGCAGTCCGATGAGAGGCAAAGGATGGCGATGGTTTCGCGCCGCGTGGCCGGCGTTCGTCGCGCTTGCGTTGACGATCGCGATCTGGTTCGCGATTCCGCTGCCATATATCGTATACGAACCGGGCCCGACCGCGGACACCGCCCCGATGGTCGCCGCGGAGGCGACGGCCGCCGCGAACGAGGCGAGCGAGGCGTCCGATGCCGCCGGCGACGGCGGGGACGCGTCGGAGGGCGCATTCCTTCTGACGACGGTGCGGTGGGCGTACGCGAACGTATTCGCTTACGTCCTCTCGCACTTCGACCCGGATGCGGAGCTCCTCGATAAGGCGCTCGTCACGCGGGGCGCGAGCCGGACCGACTACGTGCAGCGGCAGCGCCTGCAAATGCGCTCCTCGCACGGCGACGCGCTGGAAGCCGTGTATCGGGAGCTCGGCGTACCGTATGAGGTGAAGACGGAACAAATCGTCGTGTTTTCCGTGTTGGAGGGGCTGAGCGCGGACGGCGTGCTGCGTCCAGGGGACAGGCTGCTGTCGATCGACGGCCGGCCGATCGAGCGGGAGGAAGACGTGCGCTCCGCGCTCGAGGGGAAGTCCGCGGGCGAGGACGTTCGGGTGACGTATCGCCGCGGCGGCGATCGGGAGCCGGAGCGGGAAGCGAGCTTGACGCTCCGGTCGCTGCCGGGCTCCGACCCGCCGCGGCCCGGCATGGGCATCGCGTACGGCTTGCTGCAGACGGTGGAAAGCGTCGATCCGGCGTACCGGGCGGAAATTCAAGCGGGGTCGATCGGCGGACCTTCGGCCGGACTGATGTTCGCGCTGGAGCTGTACGATCGATTTACGGATTTCGATTATACGAGAGGGTACCGCGTGGCGGGAACGGGGGAAATTTCCCCCGACGGTAAAGTCGGAACGATCGGCGGCGTCGCGCATAAGGTGGCCGGCGCGCACCGGAGCGGGGCGGACGTCTTCTTCGTGCCGCCGGGCAACGCGGAGGCGGCGAAGGCGAAGGCGGCCGCGCTTGGCACGGCGATGGACGTCGTCGTCGTCTCGACGCTGCGCGAGGCGCTGGATTATTTGTCTTCGCTGCCGCCGAAGGAGATGCGTACGGGCGCGCGGTAATAGTCGGCGAAGAAGTCGTCCGGCGTCGGCGACGCGTAGCCGAGCGCGTAAGCGGCCGTCGCGGCGCAGTCGAGCGCGAGCGTCGGATGCGGGTTCGCGCCGACGCTCGTCACGACGGGCACGGCGGCCGATCGCTTCATGCGCGAGAGCAGCGCGCGGCCGGCTTCCGTAAAGCCGAGCACCCGCAAGTACGGCACGCCGCTCGGCGGCGCCGGTCCCTCGTCGTCGGCGGCGGTCCCGCCGTCGGCATCGACCTTCGCGTGTTCCAAATAGATGGCGGTCAGCATGCGCTGCAGCTTCGTTCTCGTATAACGCTTCGTCTTCAGCGCTTCCAATAGCCCGTCCACCGACGCTTCCGGCCCGAGGGCCGGAAGCGTCTTCTTGATGCGACGCTCGAGCCCTTCGGTCACCTCCCGGTAACCGGCAAGACGGCTTGCCGGCTGCGTCAGAAGACGATGAAAGAGCGGCGTCTTGAACCGCTCCCAATGCATCGGCGCCCGGCCGGCTTCCCATTCGCGCGCCAAGACGCGTATGGTACCGGGCGGCGCGTACGGCGAGATCGCCTCGAGCGCGGCCGCGGGGTCGCCCTTCGATTCGAGCAAGCGCTTACGAATCGCGGTCGCGCTGGCGATCGCGTCGTCGCGCAGCTCGACGTCGTGAAAGCCCGCCTTCGCGCGGCGAATCGTCAGCGGCGTCGAGCGGCCGCGAAGCCGCGCGTGCGCGAGCAAATAATGAAAGCCGAGCGAATTGTTCGGCTGCATCAACGCGGCCGCGACGTCCCGGGAGCCGATCAGATCGGCGCAGGCGTCGGCGTAGGCGGCCGGGTACGGAGCGCCGGTCTTCAGGCGCGCGCGGAGCAGGGCGGCGAACGCGTCGGGCTCCTCGGCGAGGCGCGAGGCGAGCGCGCGCAGCGACTCGAGATCGCCGCTCTCGCTGCCGAAGCAAAACGCGTCCACGACGCCGGTCGCCTCGAGCGCCGATACCGCGCCGAAGGCGAATCGCTCCGCCGGCTGCGCGCTGAAGACGACCGGCAGCTCCAGCACGAGGTCCACGCCGGCGAGCAGGGCGGCCTCGGCGCGCGCCCACTTGCTCATCAGCGCCGGCTCGCCGCGCTGCAGCCAATGGCCGCTCATGACGGCGACGACCGTCTCCGCGCCGGCCGCTTGCTTCGAGGCGGCCAGATGATAGGCGTGGCCGTTGTGCAGCGGGTTATATTCGACGATGACGCCTACCGTCCTGCCCATGCCAATCCCTCCGAACGTGCCAGACTTTAAGCCGCTTCGAGCTTCGCGAGCCGTTTGCGATAGACGAACCGGGACAAACCGACGCTGATTTCGTACAGCAAGAAGAGCGGTATAATGACGAGAATGTCCGACACGGGATCCGGCGGCGTAATCGTGACGGCCGTGACGGTCAGCACCAGATAGGCGACGCGGCGCATCTTGGCGAGGCGCAGCGGGTTCAGGACGCCGAGCGACGTCAAGAACATCACGATGACGGGCATCTCGAACAAGATGCCGAACGGCACCGTCATGTTGATCATGAAGCGGAAGTATTTATCCGCCGTGTACGAAGTCGTGAAGGGGCCGGACAATCCGGCCAAAAACTGGAGCACCATCGGGTAGATGACCAGATAGCCGAAGGCGAGCCCGAGGAGAAACAGGACGGCGAGCGCCGGGATGTACGCGAGCGACGTGCGGCGTTCGGCCGGGCGAAGCCCGGGGGCGACGAAGCGCCACACCTGAAAGCCGGCGACCGGAATCGTGACGGCGATCGCGAAGACGCCCGCGATCATCAAATATACCCAGAGCGGGTCCGAGGGGCTGAGCACCTGCAGCTTGCCGTCCAAGTCGCGCGTCAGCCAAGCGTAAATGTCTTCCACAAAAATAAAAGCACCACAGAGAGCGGCCAGAAAGACGCTCAATGTGATGATAAGGCGCTTGCGCAGCTCCGCAAGGTGTTCCGTAAGATGCATCTCTTGTTCGCTCATGGCAGCTCCCGTTTACTTTTTGTCGGCGGACGCGGACGGCGCGTCTTTCTCGTCCGGCTTCTCGTCGCCGGAGACGAGGCCGCGGGTCGACGCCTTGAACTCGCTGAGCGTACGTCCGAAGGCGCGGCCGAGCTCCGGCAGCTTGGACGGACCGAAAATAATGAGCGCGATGAGTAAAATTAGAATAAGCCCGGGAATCCCGATGCTGCTGAACGGCATATGCGTACAACTCCCCGTATGAAAGAAATCGCGGGCGAGGGCCGGTACCCGGCGCCCCGCCGCGCGTTCGAAGCGAAAACCAGACTCTATCGATTATAGCAAATTCGAAGCCCGATGTGGAATAGCAACCTTCGAGGAGGCGCGAGCCCGATTAACCGAGGCGGAAGCCGCTGATCGCGACGACGCCGCAGCGCGCTTTCGTATCGCCCGGGCGGTGCGGCCACGTGCTGGTCGGCTTGGAAAGATCGGTCGTCATCTCGCCCGGATGCTGCACGGAGAGGAACAGCGTGCGCTCGTCCGGCGTAAAGTACGGCCCCGTCAGCTCGCTGTCCTTCGGGCCGGATGCGAATTGCAGCGCGTCGCCTTTGCCGGGACCCGCCGTCGGGATGACGAACAAGCCGTTGTTCATGAAGGATTTATACACGCCTTTATTGTGGCTCGATGTCGAGATATCCGTTACGACCCACAGGTTGCCGTTCGAGTCGAACGCCAGGTTATCCGGAGACGAGAAGCCGGACTGGCGGCCGCCCGCCGCGAAAATTTCGAAGTCGAAGCCGAGGGCGCCGAGATCGTCGCCGTTTTCGAAAATACGCGTAATGTGCCCGTGAATATTGCCGTGCGAATCGTTGTTCGTATGGCAAATGAAAACGGTGTTGTCGAACGGCGAAATTTCGATGTCCTCCGGCCGGTCGGTCGGCGTGCCGCCCAGAATGAGCGCGGCCTCGTGGCAATGGGTTACGACGTCGCCCTGGCTTTGGAATTTCTCGAGCAGCTCCTCGCGCGTGCCCTTCACGCCGGTCGGCGCCTTGAAGGACTTGTTCGCAAGCGCCTTGGAAACCGCCTCGAACGTGACGGGGACCCATTCGCCCTTCTTGAGATTCGCGACGTACAGCGTTCCCTCTTCGAGCAGCGCGGCGTTGGCGCGGCCCTTCGCCGGGTCGTATTTTCCGGAAGAGATGAATTTATAGACGCAAGCATCCTTCTTGTCGTCGCCCATATATACGACGACGCGCTTGTCCGCGGAGAGGCCCATCGCCGTGTTTTCATGATTGAACCGGCCGAGGGCGGTATGCTTCTTCAGGTACGTGCTGTCGAACGGATCGACCTCGACGACCCAGCCGTAGTGCGTAACCGGCAGGCCGTTCTCTTCGGCCGTATCGCTGAAGTTCTCCTCGCACGAGAGGACGGTGTTCCACAGCGTGACGCCGCCCGAGCAATTCGCGAACGTGCCTTGCGCCTTCGTCGCGCCGTTCAGTGCCGCAATGCCCTTCGCCGGTCCCGTCAATTCGAACGGGGAGAAGCCGTTGATGCGGCGGGCGTACCGCGAGGAGGCGTCCATTTTCCATACGCCTTCTTTGTCCCGGAACACCTCGATGACGGACATGCCTTGGTAGTACAAGTCTTTCTCTTTTTGCTCCTTGGTTTTGCCGCCCTCGGCGATCGGACCCAGGGCGAAAATATTCGTATATTCATGGTTCGTTACGAGCAAACCGCGCGCGTTCGAATCGAAGAGCGGGAAGTAAGCGTTGTAGTCGGCGCCTTGGCCGAAGCGCTCGCCGGCGCCGTTGATAACGTCGTCGAACGCCGCCACGACGTCGTAACGGTAGCCCTGCGGGAGGACCAGCTCGTCCTCGGTCGAAGGGGAAATCGGCTGAAAATAGCCGCTCACTCGGTTGGTCTTGAAGCCGAACAGATGATCCGCGGTCGGCGACATCGCCGACGCTTTCCCTTCGAGCGCGCCGAGGCCTGCGGATGCGGCGGCCAGGGCGGCGGCGCCTTTCCCCATATAAGACAAAAACGCGCGTCGATCCAATTTCTTCTCCAACGTTGCTCACTCCTAAGCGAAAGATGGTTTCGAGGACAAGCTTAGGGGGCGAATGTTTTCGCTATGTTTTCGCGAATTGGATGTTTTGTAAAGAAATTCCCCGCCGTCGGTCGGCGGGGAGGGAGGCCGGGCTACCGGCGGCGCAGTGCTTGTAATTCGCGGAGCACGAGCGGACACCACTTCCCGTAGGTGAGCCGCTCCCGCCACAGCTTCGCGCCGCTCCGTCCCATGGCGAGAAGTCGGCGTTTGCCGACGGTTCGAAGCAAAGCGGCCGCTTCGCCCGGCGTCCGCACGCGGAAGCTGACCTTCGACCAGTCGATGTGCCGCTTGAAGGGCCGCGTGTCGAGGTCGCCGATCATGATCGGCGCGACGCCGAGCTGCAGCGACTCGAAGAAGCGGAAGGAGCTGCCGCCCATGCCGCGGGGGCACAGGGTCGCGTACGACTCCAGCGTCTTGCGGACGAAGAAGCGCTCGCCCTTGTTGCCGGCCTGCAGATAGACGTCCTTCCGCCCGCGCAGGATGCGAAACATTCGACGGCGCAGCGGGTGGCTGTGCACGTTGCCGACGAAGGAAGCCAGATGCTTCTTGGCGGGAGGCCGCCGCGGCAGCCGGTGGGGCGTGGACAGCAGGGGCGCGTCGAGGCCGAATCGGCCTTTGCGGGAGGCAAGGAACGCGCGCACGCGTCCGATCGGGACGAACGGCGCATCTTTATGCTGGCAGACGGTGAACGTCTTGGCTTCGTCGAGGACGATGCGCCGCAGCGTCCGCGACAAGTCGCGGCGGGCTCGCTTCGTAAGCCCGGTGTTTACGGCCCATCGAGTCCAATAGACCGGAAGGTAATGCCACTGCGCTTCTTTCGGTCCGACGAGCCGAACCGCCGGGCTGCGCTTTAGATAAGCGAGGAAATCTTGTTCGATGCCGTAATCCTCGTTATGCACGGGGAAGCGCCGCTTCTGCCGCTCGGGACGGAACCGGGAAGGCACGGGCAAAATGTGAATGTTCATTTAGAATGCCGCCCCCTCGGCGGCGCCGTCGGTCCAGACGGTCTTTGCCGCGTACTGCAGGTACAGCCGTTTCCCTCTCGGATTTCGGTTCCAAGGCTTCTTCGGCGTCATAAAATGCAGGATGCGCAGCTTCGGATGCAGGTGCGAGCGGAAGGCAGGGCAGTTCCACTCGATCGGCAGCCGCTTCGTCTTCCCGTGCAGGACCGCGTTCAGACCGTCTTGATCGGGGAAGCGGATGTCCTTCGCGTGCCGCAAAATATACCGGATGACCTTCGTCGCGATGCGGTGACGCCTCCATCGCTCGACGTCGATCACGAGGACGCCCGAGTTGAAATACCGGCCGGGGGGAAGTCCCAGCTTGCGGGACATCTTCGCGGCGGACGGATCGTCGGCGGCGGCGACGAAGGCGCCGCCGAGCGGGACGCGCCATAAGCGGGCGATGTCCCCTTTGACGATCATATCGCTGTCCAAGTAAATCGCCTTCTTCACGTGACGGCCGAACAGCTCCGGAATGAAAATGCGGTAAAACGCCTCTTTACCGTATCTCTTATACACCTTGGCGCGGGTTACCCCCTTGAGCTTCGCGTTGTCGAAACGAAGGAAGTCGAGCGGCGCGCCGTATGGCTTTACGGCCCGGCGCAGTCTCGCTTTGTTTTTGGGGGACAATCCGCCGCCGTCGATGACGGATATGGCGATCGGCGTCGCGGACTTGCGATTGCGCAACAAGGACGTAAGCATCACGGCCAGATGTTTCGCGTATGCGTCGTTCGCCGCGCATACGACTCGAATCGGCCCCTCCATCGCAGTTCCTCCTTCGGAAAACGTAATTGCGTCATACGCTTTACCATCGTATGCGCGCGATCGTCGTGAGTCTGTGCGCCCGCCCGCGGCGGCCGGTATTTTCGGACGAACTGGGCAAGGGCACGGACGCAATCGCCCCCGAGTGTATACGTTATTGCGTGAAGCAAGCGAAGGACGGAGCGTCCGATTCGGAGGGAGAACATGGCGCACGAGACGACGGACATCGGAATTTTATTGGGCGAACGCGCGTACCGCGCGCTCGAGCGGCGCTCGGGGCGAAAGGCGGGCGGCAAAGGCGCCGAGCGCGGGGCGGACGAGCGCATTTCGCTCTACGAGCGGGCGGCGGCGGAGGCCGGGGCGAGGCCGATCTACTTCTCGCTGCGGCGGATGCGGCTCGCGAAGGGGACGATCGAAGGAATTCGGCGGACGAACGGGAGGTACGCCCGGGTTCGCACCGGTCTTCCGAGAGCGGTGCATAACCGCGCGTTCCCGGCGTCGTCGCGCGACCGCCAGGAGCTGAAGCGGCTGGCGCGGCGAGCGCAGGTGTTCAATCCTCGGCCGCGCATTCCGAAATACGAGGTTCACCGGCGGCTTCGCGCCCGATTCGACCGGTGGCTGCCGGAAACGAAGGCGTATTCGAAGGGCGCGCTGCTCGAATTGATGCGCCGGTACGGCGACGTCTTCGCAAAGCCGCAGCGCGGGAGCGTCGGGCGAGGCGTCGCGAGCGTCAAGCGGACCTCGTCCGGACGGTGGGACGTGCGGCTGCCTGGCGGGAAGCGCCGGCGGATGTCGTTCGCGTCGGCCGCGGCCGCGATCGACCGGCTCGCCCGGGGCAGGTCGTATATCGTTCAACGGGGCATCGAGCTGGCGCGCTGGCGGGGCCGGCCGTTCGACTTCCGCGTGTCGGTCCAACGGGACGGCACCGGGGAATGGCAGGTGACCGGCATGTTCGGTCGCGTCGCGAAGGCGGGGGGCCGCGTGACGAATCTCGGCCGCGGCGGCCGGGCGATGCGCGCCTCGGCGCTGCTGGGGCCGAGCTTCGCGAAACCGGGAGATGTTGCCGCCGCGATCGAGAGGCTGAGCCTCGACGTGGCCCGGTACGCGGGCGACCGGTGGCCGGGGCTGGCCGACCTCGGGCTCGACGTCGGCGTCGATGCCGGCGGGGCGCCGTACCTGATCGAGCTGAACTGCCGCGATCAGCGGTACGGGTTCGAGAAAGCGGGCATGCCGGCTGCGTTCCGCCGCACGTACGAAAATCCCGTTCGTTACGCGAAATTTCTCGCGGACGGGGGGCGTCCCCCGCGGACGCGAAGCGGGTCGAACGGGAATGCCTAGTACTTGAAGCCGGGTTTTGGTACAATGAGGAATGCCGCGTCGCATACCGCGGCATTCCATTCATTTCTACATAAAAAAGGAACGATGATATATGGCTAGGAAAGCTTGGACGAGGATCGCGATCGCTTGCGCGCTGGCCGCGGCGCCGCTCGCTTCGCCGTTCGGCCACGGGGGAGGCGGCGCCGCCGCGGCCGAGCAGCCCATCCGCATCGTATTCGACGGGGAGACGCTCGCCTTGGACGCAGCGCCGTTCATCCGCAACGGCACGACGTTCGTGCCGTTCCGCGCGCTGTTCGAACGGCTCGGCTTGACGGTCGGCTGGGACGCGGCGACGAAGACGGCGACCGGAACGGGAAGCGTGAACGTATCGCTTCGCGTCGGCAGCGTAACGGCGACCGTCGACGGGGAGACGAAGACGCTGCTCGAGCCGCCGGCGGTCGCGGGGGGCCGGACGTTCGTGCCGTTGCGCTTCGTGAGCGAGAACGCCGGCGCGACGGTCGGCTGGGACCAAGCGTCCCGTACGGTGACCGTGACGACCGGTCCGTCGATCGCGGAGCAGGAGGCGGCGGCAAGAGCGGCTTACGAGGGGTACGTCGCGGCGTCGAACCGGGAGGACGCGCGCGCCGCGCTACGCTGGGTCCATCCCGAATCTCCGCTGCGCACGGCGCTGAACGCGGCGATGGCCGACGCGTTCGCCCGTCGCGACGTCGAGACGACCATCGACTCGCTGGTCGTCGACGCCGTGCAGGGGGGCGTCGCGACGCTTTACGTTACCGAATCGAACGTGCGGACGAGCGGCGCGTACTACGTGGATAATCGGGTCGACGTGAAGGCGACGATGCGGACGACCGCCGCCGGCGCTTGGGCGCTGTACGACGTCGACGTGCTGGCGCAAGAGTGGCTTTCGCCGTTCGGCGCCGCCGCGCCCGATGCGGCGATTTCCCCCGAAGACGAGGAGGCGGCTCGGAATACGATTGCCGCATATATGGAAGCCTTAAATCAAGAGGATTTGCAAGGCGCCCTCACGGTCGTGCACCCCGATTCGCCGATGCGCGCCTCGACGGAATCGACGCTGCGCTGGATGTTCGACGCCTATGCGTTGTCGCATGAGCTCGAGACCGTTCGCGTGCTCGATCGTACGGCGGACGAGCTGTACGTGTATACCGTGCAAGCCCTTCGCAAGTCGGCCGGTCCGAAGCTGGCCGACGTACGGACCGAATCGATTCACACCCTTCGGCGGCTGCCTAACGGGCAGTGGCGTCTTTACTCCACGGTGCAGGGCGAGACGGAGACGTTGTCGATTCCGCAATAAGAGGATTAACGATTGACAAAGCGACTTGAAACTGGATATAATAAATTTTGTGTGTTTGAGGTGATGCTTCGTGAACGTCAATTTGCGCGAGCTTGCGCAGCGAGGTTCCCCCGTCGAATTGCGCGGGCGGTTGAGTGCGGAGGCTTCCGCGACCGGTCGCGAGGACATTCGAATCGTGGGCGGCATCGACGCGAGCTTGACCGCCAGATCCGAATCCGATACGGCGATCGTCGACGGCACGCTGTCGGCGGAGCTCGAGTTCGTCTGCTCGAAGTGTCTTCGAACCTCGAAGGAGAAGGCGGAGGTTCCGGTAACGGAGATGTTCACGTTGCAGCGCGGAATCGCCGAGCGGGACGACGACATTCATTTCGTCGAGGAGGAAGTCGTCGATCTGTCCCCGTACTTGCGCGAAGCGTTCGTCGTGCAGCTGCCGATGGCGGCCGTCTGCGGCGAAGCGTGCAAGGGGCTGTGTCCCGTCTGCGGCAAAGACCGGAACGCGGAAGCATGCGGCTGCGTTCAGGAGCGGCTCGATCCTCGATTCGCCGGTCTCAAAGATTTTTTCGATTCTTAAAAATTTGTGTCGTTACGCGTACACGCTCGCAAGGAGGTGGGAACATGGCAGTACCATTTGCAAAGACGTCGAAGATGCGCAAGAACAAGCGCCGGACTCACTTTAAGTTGGAAGTTCCGGGCATGGTGAAGTGCGATCACTGCGGCGAATTGAAGCTGGCCCATCACGTATGCGGAGTGTGCGGAACGTACAAATCCCGCGACATCGTGAAGCAAGGCTAATAGGCGCGACCGAGAAGCGGCCCGAATGTATTCGGGGCGCTTTTTTTGTTGCATGTTTTTGGGTAACTACTATATACTAGTATTATGACTAGGTACTAATCATTAACGGCATTCATGATTAACCTTGTATCGCGAGGGGGCGTTCGTCTTGGAGCGATTACCGAAACCCAAACGCCAGGAGCGGCTGGCGGAAACCTTAAAGACGAACCCGTTCGTCACGGACGAGGAGCTTGCCGCCGCTTTCGGCGTCAGTATCCAGACGATTCGGCTCGACCGGATGGAGCTCGGCATTCCCGAGGTTCGGGAAAGAATAAAGCAGATGGCCGCCGTCTCGCAATCGATCGTACGGTCGCTGCCCATGGACGAAGTGATCGGCGACGTCATCGACCTGCAGCTGGACAAGTCGGGCATCTCGATCCTTGAAATCGGCGGCGAGCACGTCTTTTCTCGCACCGGCATCGCGCGCGGCCATCACATCTTCGCGCAGGCGAATTCGCTGGCGGTCGCGCTCATCAACGACGAGGTCGCGCTGACCGCGTCCGCCGACATTCGGTACTTGCGATCGGTGCGCCTCGGCGAACGGTGCGTCGCGAAGGGGTACGTCAAGTCGGCGCCGGGCGATAAGGGGAAGGCGAAGGTCGAAATTTTTACGTATGTCGGGGACGATCTGGTGTTCCAAGGGCACTTCGTAGTTTATCGGTCGGGGAAGAAGGCCGAAACAGGAGGAGAATCGAGCGATGCGAATCGCCATTGACGCCTTCGGCGGCGACAACGCGCCGGAAGGCATCGTAGCGGGCGCCGTCGAGGCGGCGAAGGAATACGCGGATGCGCAGCTGATTTTGGTCGGGGACGAAGCGCGGATTCGCGCGCTGCTGGAGGCGAACGGCGCCGCGGGGCTTGCGAACGTAGCCGTGCGGCACGCGCCGGACGTCATCGCGGCCGACGAAGAGCCCGTGCGCGCCGTTCGGCGCAAGAAGGACGCTTCCATGGTCGTGGCGGCCGCCTTGGTGAAGGACGGCGAAGCGGACGCGGTCATCTCCGCAGGCAACACCGGCGCGTTGATGACGGCCGGGCTGCTCGTCGTCGGCCGGATGAAAGGCATCGAACGGCCGGCGCTGGCGCCGATGATCCCGACGATGGACGGCGTCGGCGTCCTGGCGCTCGATCTCGGCGCGAACATGGACGCGACGGCGGAGCAGCTGGCGCAGTACGCCGTGATGGGCAGCGTCTATCGGAGCAAGGTGCACGGCATCCGGGAGCCGCGCGTCGGCCTGCTCAACGTCGGCACGGAGCCCGGCAAGGGCAACGAGGTGACGAAGGCGGCGTATCCGCTGCTCGAAGCGGCGCCGATTCGGTTCGTCGGCAATGTCGAGGCGCGCGACGTGCTGAACGGCGTCTGCGACGTGCTCGTCTGCGACGGCTTCGTCGGCAACGTCATGCTGAAGTCGCTCGAAGGCACCGCGGCGGCGCTGTTCGGCGCGCTGAAGCAAGAATTTACGCGAAATACGATCAGCAAGCTGGCGGCGGCGATCTTAAAGCCGGGGCTGAAGAAATTTCGCGACAAGATGGATTACAAGGAAGTCGGCGCGGCGCCGATGCTGGGGCTCTCCGGCGTCGTCATGAAGAGCCACGGCTCGAGCGACGCGCGCGCGATCAAGAATGCAGTGAAGCAGACGGTGTCCGCGCTGCGCTCGGACGTCGTCGGCACGATCCACGCGGAGCTGGGGAAAGGGGAATGACTTCATGAGGATGGGCAGACCGGTCGGCATCGTCGGCACGGGACACTACGTGCCGGAGAAGGTGCTCACGAACGCGGATTTGGAAGCGATAGTGGAGACGAACGACGAGTGGATCGTCACCCGCACGGGAATTAAGGAGCGGCGCATCGCCGCCGAGCACGAGGCGACGTCGGATCTCGCGTACGAGGCGTCGGTCGCGGCGCTGAAGAGCGCAGGCATCTCGGCGGAGCAGCTGGGCCTCATTATCGTCGCGACGATGACGCCGGACGTGATGTGTCCTTCGACGGCGTGCATTTTGCAAGAGAAGCTCGGCGCGAAGAAGGCGGCCGCGTTCGATCTCGTCGCGGCATGCTCTGGCTTCGTATACGGCCTTGCGAACGGGGCGAATTTCGTCGCTTCCGGCATGTACGACTACGTGCTCGTCGTCGGCGCCGAGGTGCTCTCCCGAGTTACCGATTACACCGACCGCAATACGTGCGTCCTGTTCGGCGACGGCGCGGGCGCCGTCGTGCTCGGGGTCACGGAGGAAGGTCGCGGCTTCGAAGCGTTCGAGCTCGGCGCGGACGGCGCCGGCGGCCCGCTCTTGCGCGGCGGCTGCGTCGGCGGCTCCCGTTACCCGAACGCAGATTGCCTGCCGGAGGGTGTCACGCACCATATTTGGCAGAACGGGCGCGAGGTGTTTAAGTTCGCGGTGCGGATCATGGACAGCTTGACGGAGAGCGTGCTCGCGAAGGCGGGCAAGTCGAAGCGGGACATTAACCTGCTCGTGCCGCATCAGGCGAATATCCGCATCATTCAAGCGGCGATGGAGAAGCTCGAGCTGACCGAGAACGAGGTCATGATCAACGTCGACCGGTACGGCAACATCTCGGCGGCGACGATTCCGATCGCGCTGTCCGAGGCGGTGGAGGCCGGAAGGGTCAAGCAGGGCGACACGATCGTGCTCGTCGGCTTCGGCGGCGGCCTCACCTGGGGCGGCGCGGTGCTGACGTGGTGACGGCGGAGCGGACGCTTCGGCGCCAACAACGCAAGAGTTAAGGGACAGGAGGACACGTACGATGGGCAAAATCGCATTCGTCTTCCCCGGCCAAGGCGCGCAAGCGGTCGGCATGGGGAAAGACGCATTACACATCCCCGCCGTGAAGGCGTTATTCGAGGGCGCCGACGAAGCGGTCGGGTACGCGCTGTCGGACATCGTTTTCGAAGGGCCGGAGGAGGCGCTCAAGAGCACGGCGAACACGCAGCCCGCCCTGCTGACGACGAGCCTCGCTTACCTTGAGGCGTTCCGCGAAGCGGGCGGCGCGAAGCTCGCGCCGGATTACGTCGCGGGGCACAGCCTCGGCGAATGGACGGCGCTGGCGGCCGCCGGCGCGCTCACGCCCGCGGCGGCGGCGAAGCTCGTCCATCTGCGGGGGCGCTTCATGGAAGAAGCGGTTCCCGGCGGACGCGGCGCGATGGCGGCCGTGCTCGGCGCGGAGCGCGAGGCGCTCCGCGCGCTGTGCGAAACGGTCAGCGCCGAGGCGGGGCGCGTCGAGCTCGCGAACGTCAATTGCCCCGGGCAAATCGTCGTCTCCGGCACGCGCGAGGGCGTCGATGCGGTGGTGCAGCGGGGCAAGGAAGCAGGCGCGAAGCGCGTCATTCCGCTCGAGGTAAGCGGGCCGTTCCATTCCTCGCTCATGCAGCCGGCGGCGGACCGCCTCGAGGCGCTGCTGCGGGAGACGCCTCTCGCGGCGCCGGCGGTGCCGCTCGTCGCGAACGTGACGGCCGACGTCGCGAGCGACCCGGAAGCGATCCGCAGCTTGCTTGTAAGGCAAGTATGCGCGCCCGTGCTTTGGGAGGACAGCGTGCATCGGCTCGTCGCGCTCGGCGTCGATACGTTCGTCGAGTTCGGTCCGGGCGCCGTGCTCAGCGGTCTCATCAAGAAAATCAACAAAGACGTGCGCCTCGTGACGGTCAATAGCGCGGAGGCGGCCGCGGCCGCCGTGCCGGCGCTGCTGTGACGGAACAAACAAGCGGAACGAAGGAGGAGTCGGAACATGCTGGAAGGCAAGGTGGCGCTCGTCACCGGCGCGTCCCGCGGCATCGGCCGGGCGATCGCGCTCGAGCTGGCGAAGCACGGCGCGGACGTCGTCGTCAACTACGCCGGCAACGAAGCGGCGGCGCTCGCGGTCGTCGCCGAGATCGAGGCGATGGGCCGCGCGGCGGCGGCGGTCAAGTGCAACGTCGCGTCGGCGGCGGAGGTGGACGCGATGGTCGCCGGAGCGATCGAACGATTCGGGAAGATCGACATACTCGTCAACAATGCGGGCATTACCCGCGACAATTTGTTGATGCGGATGAAGGAAGAGGAGTTCGACGAGGTCATCGACACGAACCTCAAGGGCGTCTTCAACTGCATCAAGGCGGTCACCCGTCCGATGATGAAGCAGCGTAGCGGGCGCATCGTCAACATCTCCTCCGTCGTAGGGGCGATGGGCAATCCAGGGCAGGCGAATTACGTCGCCGCCAAGGCCGGCGTCATCGGCATGACGAAGTCGGTCGCGAGGGAGCTGGCGTCGCGCGGCATTACGGTCAATTGCGTCGCGCCGGGCTTCATCGAAACCGACATGACCGACAAGCTGACGCCGGAGCTGAAGGACGCGATGCTCAAGCAAATTCCGCTCGGCACCCTCGGCGCGCCGGAGCAAATCGCCCGGGTCGTTCGGTTCCTCGCTTCCGACGAATCGTCGTATATGACGGGCCAGACGCTGCACGTCGACGGCGGCATGTACATGTAAGTCATGCAAGATATGGCTTTTTGCTTGTCCGTCTCGTATAATACCAAGTGAGGAGGTGAACCGGATGTCCGACGTATTGGATCGCGTGAAGAAAATTATCGTCGACCGCCTTGGCGTAGACGAGGCTGAAGTAACTCTTGAAGCTTCTTTCAAGGAGGACTTGGGCGCCGACTCGCTTGACGTCGTCGAATTGGTTATGGAGCTGGAAGATGAGTTCGATATGGAAATCTCCGATGAAGATGCGGAGAAAATCACTACGGTAGGCGAAGTAGTGAATTACATACAAGCTCATACGTAATTAAAGCGGAAACAAACCAAGGTCCCGTTTCTTCCGGAAGCGGGACTTCTCCACATCTATCGAACGCGGCGCGTCCGCGTTATGACATAGCGAGGCCTAATTACCATTATCGTGAGACGTCGAGGTGGGTCATGATGAAGCATAGAGTCGTTATTACGGGCATGAGCGCGATTACGTCGCTCGGCCGCGATTTGGATACGTTTTGGAACAACCTGATGGAAGGCAAGTCGGGCGTGTCGGCGATCGAATCGTTCGACGTCGGCGAATACCCGACCCGCATCGCCGCGGAAATCAAGGACTGGGATCCGGAGGCGTACATGGACCGCAAGGAAGCGCGCCGGATGGACCGGTACGTGCAGTTCGCGGTGGCGGCGGCCGAGCTGGCGCTGAAGGACGCGAACTTGTCGGTGCGTGACGATACCGATCCGGAGCGCGTAGGCGTATACATCGGTTCGGGCATCGGCGGCCTCGGCACGTTCGAAGAGCAGTATAGGACGTTACTCGAAAAGGGTCCGAAACGGGTGTCCCCGTTCTTCATCCCGATGATGATCGCCAACATGGCGTCGGGCCACGTTTCGATTCTCACCGGCGCGAAGGGGCCGAACTCGACGACGGTGACCGCCTGCGCGACGGGCACGCACACGATCGGCGATTCGTTCCGCCTCCTGCAAAACGGCGAGACGGACGTCATGATTTGCGGCGGCGCGGAGGCGACGATCCGGCCGACGGGGCTCGCGGGCTTCTGCTCGATGCGGGCGATGTCGACGCGCAACGACGAGCCGGAGCGCGCGAGCCGGCCGTTCGACGTCGGCCGGGACGGCTTCGTCATGGGCGAGGGCGCGGGCGTGCTCATACTCGAGACGCTCGAGCACGCGCAAAAGCGCGGCGCTCGCATCTACGGCGAAGTGGTCGGCTACGGCATGAGCGGCGACGCGCATCACATGACGGAGCCGGATCCGAACGGCGCGGCCCGCTGCATGAAGAAGGCGCTCGCGGACGCCGGGCTCGCCCCGGAGGACGTCGACTACATTAACGCGCACGGCACGTCGACGCCGGTCGGCGACGTCTCCGAGACGACCGCGATTAAGACGGCGTTCGGCGATCATGCGTATAAGCTGGCGGTTTCGTCGACGAAGTCGATGACGGGCCATCTGCTCGGCGCGGCCGGCGGCGTCGAGGCGGTCATCTGCGCGCTCGCGCTGACGCGCGGCAAGCTGCCGCCGACGATTAACCTCGACGAACAAGATCCGGCGTGCGACCTCGATTACGTGCCGAACGTCCCGCGGGAGCAGGCGATTCGCGTGGCGCTGTCGAACTCGTTCGGCTTCGGCGGCCATAACGCGACGATCATTATGCGCAAGTACGAAGAGGCGTAGGCGGAATCGGCATGAGCGATTTCTCCGCGCTGGAGCGCCAATTGAACATTACCTTCCGGAACGCTTCGCTCTTACGCGAGGCGTTCACCCATTCTTCCTACGTGAACGAGCATAAAGACGCGACGCACAACGAGCGTATCGAGTTTCTGGGGGACGCGGTGCTCCAGCTCGCCGTCTCCCAGCATCTGTACCGGGTGTATCCGGCGTGGCCCGAAGGCAAGCTGACGTTCGTGCGCGCCGCCATCGTCCGCGAGCAGGCGCTCAGCAAGCTGGCGAAGCAGCTGTCGTTCGGCGAGTACCTGCGCCTCGGCCGCGGCGAAGACTTGTCCGGCGGCCGGGAGCGCCCGTCGCTGCTGGCGGACGCGTTCGAAGCGTTCGTCGGCGCGCTGTATCTCGACGCGGGCTGGGACGCCGTTATCGACTTCTTGTCGGCGCATATGTTCCCCGAAATCGAGGCATACGTCGAGCGGGGCGTCATCGACGCCAAGTCGCGGCTGCACGAGCGGGCGCATCGGCTGTCGCTGGAGGCCGTCGAGTACGTCGTCGTCGACACGCGCGGCCCCGCCAACGATCGGGAGTTCGTCATCGAAGCGCGCATCGGCGGCGAGACGTACGGCTCGGGCACGGGGCGAACGAAGAAGGAAGCGGAGCAGGAAGCCGCGGCGGAGGCGCTGCGGCGGTTGGATACGTAGTCCGGCGGCGGCCGGAACGAACGGGAAGGCGAGACGCGGGAAGCCGGCGGCGGGCGTGCAGGACGCTCGCTTCGGGCGGCCGGGCGGCTCGTCTTTTTTGCTCTGCGAGATCGTCGCGGATTGTGCTACAATAGGCTGGGGTGATTCCACTTGTTTCTTAAAAGACTAGAACTTGCGGGCTTTAAATCGTTCGCCGACCGGACGGAGCTCGAATTCGTCTCCGGTATTACGGCGGTCGTCGGGCCGAACGGCAGCGGCAAGAGCAACATCTCGGACTCGATCCGTTGGGTGCTCGGCGAACAGAGCGCGAAGAGCCTGCGGGGCGGCAATATGCAGGACATTATCTTCGCCGGCAGCGATTCGCGCAAGGCGGTCAATTTCAGCGAGGTGTCGCTGACGCTGGACAACGGCGACAACGCGCTCGCGCTCGACTTCAGCGAAGTGACGGTCACCCGCCGGCTGCACCGCAGCGGAGAGAGCGAATATTTCATCAACAAGCAGCCGTGCCGTCTGAAGGACATCACCGAGCTGTTCATGGACACGGGCATCGGGAAAGAAGCGTACTCGATTATCGGACAAGGGCGAATCGAAGAGATCCTCAGCACGCGGTCGGAGGATCGCAGGGCCATTTTCGAGGAAGCGTCCGGCATCGTCAAATATAAGTCAAGGAAACGAGAGGCGACGAAGCGGCTCGAGGAGACGGAGGCGAATCTCGTCCGGATCCACGATTTGGCCTCGGAGCTGGAGGACCAGCTGGAGCCGCTCAAGAAACAGTCCGCCAAAGCGGTGGAATTCAAGCGGTTGAAGGAGCTGTTAAAGTCCCGGGAAATTTCGCTGTACGTGCACGGCATCGGGGAGCTGCACCGGACGTGGACGGAAGCGACGGCGGCCCTGGCGCGCCTTCGCGACGAGGAGCTGCGGCTCTCGGCGGTCGTCTCGGCGCACGACGCGGAGCTGGAGGGGCAGCGCCTCGCCCTTCGCAGGCTGGACGAGACGCTGGAAACGCTGCAAACCGAGCTGTTACATACGAGCGAGGAGCTCGAGAAGACGATCAGCGCGGCCGAGGTGCTCAAGGAACGAAAGAAGCATGCGGAGGAAAACGTCGAGACGCAGCGCGAATCCGCCCGCACGCTGCTGCGCAAGGTCGAGGAGCGCGGCGCGGAGGCGTCGGGTCTCCGGGAGCAAAACGACGCGCTTGCGAAGGAGCTGAACGAGCTGAACCGGCGCATCCGGCTCGAGGAGGAACGGCTGCTCGCCGAGGCGGGCGGCGCGACCTTCGAGGCGGAGGAGCGGCTCAAGGCCGAGCTGCTGGACAAGCTGAACGAGCTGGCGTCCGCCCGGAACGAGCTGAAATACGTGGATGCGCAGTCCGAGCAATACGGGCGCCGCACCGCGCGGCTCGCGGAGGAGCGCGCGAAGGCGGCGGTGCGCGCGAAGGAGCTCGAGGCGTGCCGCGAGGACTGGCTGTCCCGATTGGAAAGCTTGAAGGCCCAAATCGAGGGCGAGCGCAACCGGTACATGGAGCTGAGCCAGCTCATCCACGAGAAGCAAGGGCTGCTCGAGGAGACGCAATCGACGGTGCGCAAGTGGGAGCAGAAGGTCGACGCGCTCGTCTCGCGGAAGCAGACGATTCAAGACCTGCAAGACGACTACGACGGCTTCGCGCTCGGCGTGCGCGAGGTGCTCAAGGCGAAGCAGAAGTCTAACTTGCACGGCATCCGCGGCGCGGTGGCGGAGCTCATCCGCGTGCCGGGGGCGTACGAGCAAGCGATCGAGACGTCGCTCGGCGCGGCGGTGCAGCATATCGTCGTCGAGAACGAGGCGCGGGCGCGCGAGGCGATTCAATATTTGAAGTCGCGTCAGCTCGGCCGGGCGACGTTCTTGCCGCTCGACGTCATTAAGCCGCGCTCGATTCCGGAAGGCGAACGCCGCGCGGCGTCCGCCGCGGACGGCTTCGTCGGCGTCGCCGCGGAGCTCGTCTCGTTTGATGCGCCGTACGCGGCGATCGTGCAAAGCCTCCTCGGCAACGTCGTCGTCGCGGAGACGCTCGAGCACGCGAACCGAATCGCGGCGAAGCTGCAATACCGGTACCGCGTCGTGACGCTCGAAGGCGACGTCGTGAACGCCGGCGGCTCGATGACAGGCGGCAGCCTGCAGAAGAAGAACGTCTCACTTCTCGGACGGAGCCGGCAGATCGACGAGCTGACGAAGGAGATCGAGGCCGCCGAGGGCAATATCGCGAAGCTGCGCGAATCGGTGGACGCCGTGCGCGCGGATGCGGCCGCGGCGCAGAAGCAGCTCGAGGCGTGCCGCGACGCGGGCGAGAAGAAGCGCGGGGAAGAAACCGTGGCGAAGGCGGAGCTGAACCGGATCGACTCGGAGCTGCGCGGCGCGAAGGAGCAGCTGTCGATCTTGGACGAGGACGCGGCGGCGCTTGAGCGCGAAGCGGCGGACGAGCAGGAGAAGCGGGTCGAGCTCGGGGAGCGCATCGCGCGGCTCGCCGCGGAAGAGCTCGCGCTGACGGAGGCGATCCGGGAAGCGGAGTCGCTGCGGAAGGCGGCGCAATCGGCGAAGGAAGAGACGCAGCAGCAGCTTACCGATTGGAAGGTGAAGGCGGCGGCGGTCGCGCAGGACAAGATGGCGATTGCTTCGCAGCTGTCGCGCCTCGGCATCGACGTCGACGCGCTGGAAGCCGAGCGCGAAGCCGCGCTCGCCGCGGAAGCGCGCCTTGCGGAGGAGCTCGCCGGGTACGAGCGTGAGCTGACCGAACGGACGGAGCAGGCGAACGCGCTGCGCATCAAGAAGGATCGCTGCGCCGAGGCGCTGGACTTCGCGAGGGCGGAGCGGGCCGAAAAGACCGCCGCGCTCGAGCGCGAGGAGAACGCCACGCGCGAGGAGCGTAACCGGCTGCGCGCCCTCGAGGAGCAAACGCGGCAGACGGATATTCGGGTGAACCGGCTGGACGTCGAGCTGGAGAGCCTCCTGCGCAAGCTGTCCGAGGATTACGAGCTGAGCTACGAGCTGGCGAAGGAACGCTACGCGGTGCCGGACGACGTGCCCGCCGTCCAGGACGAGGTGCGGGATCTCAAACGCGCCGTCGCCGCGCTCGGCGAAGTGAACCTCGGCGCCATCGAGGAATACGCCCGCGTCTCGGAGCGGTACGAATTCCTCTCCGGGCAGAAGAACGACTTGATCGAGGCGAAGACGACGCTGTACGGCGTAATTAAGGAAATCGAGGACGAAATGTCGAAGCGGTTCCTGCAGTCGTTCCAAGCGATCCGCGAGCAATTCACGGACGTGTTTTCGCGCTTGTTCGGCGGCGGTCGGGCGGATCTCGTGCTGTCGGAGCCGAACAATTTGCTCGAGACGGGTATCGAGATCGTCGCGCAGCCGCCGGGCAAGAAGCTGCAAAACCTGCAGCTGCTCTCGGGCGGCGAGCGGGCGCTGACGGCGATCGCGCTGCTGTTCGCGATTCTCCGCATTAAGCCGGTGCCGTTCTGCGTGCTCGACGAGGTCGAGGCGGCGCTCGACGAGGCGAACGTGGCGCGCTTCGCGCAATATTTGCGCGAATTCTCGATGCATACGCAGTTTATCGTCGTGACGCACCGCAAGGGCACGATGGAGGAAGCGGACGTGCTGTACGGCGTCACGATGGAAGAAGGCGGCGTATCGAAGCTCGTCTCGGTGCGCCTCGACCAAGACGAACAGCCGATGACGGCGTAAGGAGCGTGAAATACGACCGATGAGCTTTTTCAAACGGTTGCGCGAAAGCATCTCCTCGAAAGCCGAGGAGGTCACGAATAAATTTAAAGAAGGGCTGTCCAAGACGCGCGAAGCGTTCGTCGGCCGCGTGGAGGATTTGTTTTCCCGGCGGAAGAAGATCGACGAGGCGTTCTACGAGGAGCTCGAGGAAATTTTAATCGGCGCCGACGTCGGCGTGAACACCGTGCTTACGCTGATCGACGAGCTGCGGACGGAAGTGCGCAAACGCAAAATCGAGGACCCGGCCGAGCTGCGGCCCGTGCTGTCGGAGAAGCTCGTCGCCCTCCTCGAGAGCGGCGGAGAGGAAGCGCAGCGGCTGCGGACCGCGGAGCAGGGTCTTACGATTTACTTAATCGTAGGCGTGAACGGCGTCGGCAAGACGACAACGATCGGCAAGCTGGCGCATCGGCTCAAGAAGGACGGCAAGTCGGTGCTGCTGGCGGCGGGCGATACGTTCCGCGCGGCGGCCATCGAGCAGCTCGAGGTGTGGGGGCAGCGCGCCGGCGTCGACGTTATTCGCCAAGGCCAGGGCGCCGACCCGGCCGCGGTCATCTTCGACGCGGTGCATGC
>NZ_DASQMZ010000025.1:0-30217 GCF_035645235.1 Paenibacillus sp. | reverse complement strand
TGAAAAAAAAGTGGGGAAGGTTTACGTAAAGAAAATAACGAAGGAAGAACGTGAGGAAAAGCTGAAAAAAATGAAATTTTCCAAAGACATTACTCAGGAACAAATTGACTTACTCAGTGACGCAATGATTATGGAATTAAGTAAACAAGATGGAGAAGTTGTAAGAATCTCAAGCCGAAAGTAATTTTAACTCAAACGAGGGAACTGATTCTGATTTTAGCGCTTACACTATGCCTACTTCAGAATTTAAAATGACAACAGTTGCACAAAGAATTTATGAATTATCGACTTCCTATGATAACTTCCAGTTCATAACTGAAGGAGATTGGATTGTTAACCCAAACTATGAGTTTACAGACGCTATCGCTTTAGCTTGGTCAGATGAATTTACTGTGTATGATGATTACTCGTATATTATTTCAGGAAACTGGTATGACTACAGTAGGACTAGCTTAAATGCTGTCGTCCCAGAGGGTGGAGTTGGTTATGATGTTGACCTTCAAGTAGGGACAGACGACGATGCTGTATTCCTTGTAGCCACAGTATATAAAAATGCCACTACTGGTACTGCTAATGTGGTCGGAGAATATGGCCATGTTGAAATCATGGCGAGTTCTATTGGTTTAGGCTTTAGCTCCACACCGCCGAGCGTCAGTATGTCCGTTGGTTTCCAGTCTAATCTTGAGAAAGCTTCCCCTGCCTATGATGATTTCGCCTATTAAGAAAGGAAGTTTTTTTTGTTAAAGCATTTTTTAGGTGGACTAATAGTTTTCATAATCGGTTGGGTCTTAGTGCTAATAATGTCAACGATTTTTTCAACTACAAATGAGCACTCTCACTTTGTTGCCATCGTTGCATCAATATTATACCTTTCTTCTATAATCTATATCAGTTTGAGAATGAAATAGCATTGATTGATGCGTATCAATTTGGAAACATTCCCAATAAGCAGGATTATTGATTAAGGATGGCGGCAGTCAAGGACTTGATTTTCGGTTCTTGGCGGCCGCTGTTTTTACACTCAGGCCAGTTGAATGTAGCAAGGTCATCATTTGATTTACATCTGGGATCTCTATTTTGTTCACATGTTGGCTCTTAAGGAAAAGTTAAATTACTTTGAATCGTGAATTAACGATCCTGTCGTCCGTCACTGCAACTTCGAGAGTAATTAACTTTAAATACCTTTTTTGTCGATGAGCGAAACATGTTTACGAAGAGCTCAGCGTTGGTCGCGAGCGGTGACGCCTCGACCCTGCTAGTTTATTGATACAAGACTTGGCTTTGCAATGGGGCGTGCTGGATATCATTGCCTGATAATCGCGATGGGTGTCAGGGGAGCCGGCACCAGGAACGCTCCGCCCATGATAACTGCGACGTAGGTCCTGTTTACCCATGCTCATCTGGAACCCAATGATAATCAACAATGGTCAGAGACGCGGAAGAGGCGCGCACGATTTTCGAGACGAAGCACCCGAAGTGGTGGCGTGAGGGCCGCTAGCTGAGCGACTCGACGAAGCACAAGACGGCCGCGTATGGCTTTGATTTCTGCCATCGTGTCGCCGTCACGTCTCCGGACGCCCGGCGGTGCGATCAAGGGAAAGATCATGCATGCGTTCGACCCGCTCATCGATCTATTCGTGTCGCTCTCGTATCCGGTGGCAGACGTCATGATCGCGGGCAGTTGCCTGTTCATTATGATGGCAACCGCGATCGTGGAATGCAGCTGCTGCAGAACGCGGCGATCGGGTACCTGCTCATGTAACTCTCGCCGTTGATGCTGGACCTGCTCGTCGGGATCGGGGAAAGTGTGTGACACAATTGCCGCAGCGCGAAGGAAAGCTTGTCACATGCACCCGATACTGCGACTCAACCCGACAACATCCACGAAATAACGCGGTTTACGTGACACGTTTAGCCGGCGAAGAGAGGCGGAGCCGGGCTACTGCGGTTCCTATCGGAAGCGATAGCGGAGTTGGCGGGCGATTTTACATGTCGCCCGCCGTCAGGAGTTATATTTGTTCAATACGTATTGAGGGTTCTTGGGCTAAGTCGATGAACTGATCTTCGCACATTATCAACGGGTTACAAAGGTCATGGGGGTGGATTTGAACAATTCTCCCTTTTCGACCGTCTGTAAGCCGCACTTCGCTACCGATGAGCGCCTCCATTGATTTTTGTGTGAATACTGTAACTATTCCGGGGTCATAAGAACCGTATGCTCCGTCATAGACCTCCCTTATGGCCTGGTAAAATGGAGATGCCTCTTTGTAGGGGCGTCTAGAGAGCATGGCATGGAATACATCTGCAATAGCCACAATTCGACTATGTAAGGTTGTTTCGTATTTCAAGTGGTTCGGATAGCCACTACCGTCTAGCCTCTCATGATGCTGAAGCGCAACCAAAGCGTGTTCGATCGATAGACCTTCGGTGTTGCGTATTAGTTCGTACCCAAAGGAAGTGTGCATTTTGACAAGTTCGTACTCTTCAGGCATGAGTCTGCCGGTTTTATTTATAATATGCGATGGTATTTTTGATTTCCCGATATCATGAAGCAGTGCTGCTACTGTTAAAGTGTGCAATTGCTCCGAGGGGAGATCCAGCCATTTGCCGATGAGCGTAGAGAGGGAAGCAACGGCAATGCTATGATGGTAGGTGTAGTCATCGATTTTAAGCAGTCCGGTTAAAACGGTATGCAGGTCATAATCTTCCGAGAGTTGTCGGATCAGAGGGACGGCGTACTCCGTAATCCCTCGTATAAAGATCTGGTTCGAGTTTTTTGCGTTTTGAAAAATGTCCTTCCATTCTTGTACCGCCTTGGCAATCACGATTTCGACCGGCTCGACGTCCTCGACGTCGTCTTCTGCGATGACGATGCCTTGGCTGCTGAGGCTCGCGAGATGCTTTTCGTTCAGCACTACGTCTTGAGGAAGGTAGAGAATTCCCGAACGGTTTAAAATGTTTTTATTAAGCTTCTTCCCCAATAATCGGCTGTTCGTCAACTGGCTGTTCATTGCTCTACCCTCCATGGTCCATTAAGGTTGAATGGATTCCATTGTCAACCGGTTGTCGCGTATCAGGAATTTTGTGTGTTCAATGGGTTCTAAGATTTCTTTCAAGTACCGGCCGACGAACACGCGCCCGTCGTACATCTTCGCGACCATCACCTTGGTTCCCGCTTTCAGGTTGCAGGCGCCTCCCGACGTGCCTCCGACGGTCATCGCGGAGATGGTTTCTCCGGACTCCAGCGTAGAGCCCCTGCAAACCGCGTTTTTTTGATAAAATACTATGTTTTTCTTCGCGTAAAGATGGCATTGGACTACACCTTCTTGCCGGACGAGAATATCCCCGTTCGACATTAACGTCGATAATTGGCATTTCGGAATATCCATTCGTACGTCGGTTTCCTCGCATCGTTGGATTGATTCGGTGGTCTCGATTAAATGCTGCTGTAAACCGTTCAAGAACGACACGGGGTCAACCTTCATATAGCACGAGGGCAAGAGCAGCGACATCAGTTTTTGTTTTAGATCCTCCAGTTGATCTCTCTGTATGTTTTGGATGGTCACAATGCTGGCGAGAATCTCCTTCGCCGTGCCCGGAATTTCCTTGAACTTCGTCTCGGCGAGCAATTGATACGCTTGCGAGATCGGTACGGATTTCCCCTGGGCCTCCAGCTTAGTTAGTAAAATCTTGGCTGCGTTCCTAAGGTTCTGCAGTTGTTCGTTCAGCTTCTTAGAGTGGTTGAACAGACGGTTATATAACACGCCGAAGTGTCCGGAGTACAGCTTGCCTCCGATCACATTTCCCTTCACCAGGATGCTGCCGGTAGCCGTAATGGTCGCATTGTACACGCTGCCCGAGATATAAACGTTCCCCAGAGCTTCGATCGTCATCCCGTCGGTTACATTCCCGTAGACGATTACATCTCCGGCAAAGAAGATGTTCCCCGTCTTCAAATCTACGTCGTTGGAGACGACGTAGGATGGATTAATACTAATGAATTTCACCCGATCCCCTGTAATTCGGGGCCTGCCTTCCTTCAATGCAATCACATCACCGGAAGGTGTAACCTGAATGTATTGCTTCGGGACGAGGATAATATCCCTAGGTGCCGCAGGCTCGATTACGCCTCCGAAGATGTCGTATCCCCTGGCGCCTTTCACCGGCGGAATTTTCCGGGCGACAAGGTCCCCCGCCTTGGCCGAAGGGATCCTAAGATGATTACGAAAATCAACCTGGCCGTTCACTTCTTCGTAGCAACTCTCGATACTTTCGTTAAAAAGAAGCTCCAATGAGCCGTCGATCGTCGGAACCGGGTGTATGCCTTCGGCGATAACAATTTTCTCGAAAGTGGGGTGTTCCAATTCGTCCGCGAGCTTCTTGCCGTCATATTTGAAAAGCATAATTTCGTGCAGTGCCAATTGGACGTCTCTGAGCTCGAGTGTCCGTTCTATCCGTTCGGGATCCGGCACGACCTCGATACGGAAGGTATTGTATTCGGAGGGGGTGACAACGAGTTTCTGGGCATGCTGCTCCTTGGAAAACAGGCAAAACCATGCGAGCATTCGGTCCTCGGCGACATCAATGCGAAACATCGGGGGTACAGGCGCTGCCCATGCAACATCATCCCCGGGAATGACCGTGATTCGACCGGATTTACTAAATCCGTTCACGATAAGGGTTAGCGGGTCGATGGCTTCGAAGTGGAGCGGGGATTCCACTGATGGATGGATGATGATCTTATTTCCATGAATTTGTATGCAATCGGAATCGATTTGTTTTACTTCAGAAGGGGGCTCATCGACAATTTCCGTTGGGGGTACCAGTTGTAAGGTGTTTATCAATTTCAGAATTTCTTGCTCCGAGAGCGCCATTGAGTACACCTTCCTTCCCAAATAAAAATAGACTATCCCGAATAATAGGGATAGTCAGTCTAAGGAATCCCCACTTTTCGGTAACCCAGCCACCATAGGTTATAAATAAACCATTAGGTCTGAAGCTTTGCGTCCCCGCCTTTAGGCGGGTTTGCCATTGTCGAAGTGAGATATTATGAATGTATTTTTCTAAGAAAAAATGTCGAAAGTTCTAATTTAATTGTAAAGATTTTCTTAATCGTAGTCAATAAGTATTGATAAAAAAACGAGTTCATTAGGTCGATACTACCAAAAAACACGGGATATTAATTAGATACATTGTTGTTGTAACGAGATGACTAAAAGTAGTGCATTCGCGCAATTTGGTGCGTCTTGGGACGATATTTCGATCCAGAAGCTCTGGTTGGGTTATTGGCGGCGGGATGCGGCGTGGTTGGCTGGGGAGAAGCAGAAAGAGAAGGAGGCGAAGGTGGGGCGGCGGGTGTGACACACACGCGCCGCCACGGCCGTTCGGCGTGAGGCGGTAGCGCGGGAGGCGTCGAAGCCGTTTGTGGACGAGAAGAGGTGGGGGCTGTTCCGGTGACGTCGCCGCCGCGATCCAGCAGCGCCGGCTGGAGCACCAGCGGTGGGATGCGGGGTGGTTGGCTGGAGAGAAGCAAAAGTTTAGGGAGGCGAAGTAGATTACGACTGAAGATAAAATGTACAAAGGACACTCTCCCTAGCAGATGAGTGCCTTTTGTATTAAGAAGAAACAGCAAAAGGATTTTTTTTAACTCCTTCGATCGGTGGGATCTCAAGATTTGAAATTAGAAGTTCCTTTGCTTTTTCGAACCGCCCGCGGAGTAATCGAAAAACAATGATTGCTGTTTTATATCCTTATTTGAACTTCCGTAAAGATGAGAAATGAAATTGCAATTATCATAGCTCAAAAGCCACGGGGAGGAGAGTTTAAAAAGGGCTTTTGATAAATCAATATGATCCTTTTCATCGAAAAATTTTCGATAAAGTTTTTTGCCTTTAATACTTAGGTTTAGATTTAGAGGAGAATGTTCTTTCCGATTATTCCATCGGGTCGCACACCCCGCCGGCATTTTTGCTGCTAAGTTCTATTTGCGAACTAACAAAGCGCCTTCGTTCGTTTTGCGAACGATAGGCGGAATGGACCTCGAATCGTACAAGGCGCATTTGCGGCAGCGAACGACGAATCGTGCCGCATACGCGCCCGCCCCCTCGCTCACGCCGCGGGCTCGGCGGCGCCTTGGTGGCGCGCGAACAGGTCGGTAATCCACTTGGACGTCAAGGCGATGAAGTAGTACCCTGCGAACAGATGAAGGAAGTTTGCGCCTCTATAAAATTGAAACAGATCCAAGGCCGTCATGATCGGCTTGAGCCCGAAGGCGAAGGCGAGGGAGAGCAGGAAGAACCAAAAATAGTAGTTTTTCTTCCGGTTCAAGACCCACTGATACAACAGCATATAAACGACAGGCACAAGCGATGAGTCCAAGCCGATACTGACGGTCAGGAAGGGGAAAAATTTATAAGGATATTCCCAAAACCCGTGCAGCGTGCCGAAGGCGTCGATATACGTGAAGACCATGTGAACGAGCAAGCCGTAGAACGAAATCCGGAACGCCTGCCGCCTCTCGAGCGCGAAGGCGAGAAGGATCAGCGGCGCGACGATGATGAAGACGTTAAACCAGAACTGCCAAGTGCCCGCATTGGAAAACTCCAGCCAATATTGCAAACGGTCCTGCGTATTTTCCGCCAGCACGTCCCCTAACCTTTTCAACATCGCTTCTTGTTTGTCCGACATCGACGAGCGCCTCCCTTGTTATCAAGAGAATTCCTCGCTTTGGGTAAATTTATCCAAAAATTTGTTGAGTTACGTTTAATAATCTTGGAACGGGAAGCGCATGCTACGGGTATCATCCCGCGAAATGGGGCTAATCGGATATGTCGATGAAGGAGCCGCTTACTTCCGCCGAAATGGGAAAGCTTTGGGCGACGTACATGGGAAACAGCATGGCCGTTTGCGTATTGCAGCATTTCTTGCAACATGTAGAGGACGAGCAAATCCGAAACACGTTGCAAAAGGCATTCGGGCTGTGCAAGGAGTTCAAGCAGGGGTGTAAGTCCGTCATGGAAGAGGCGGGGATGCCGGTACCAATCGGGTTCACGGATCAAGATTTCCATGCCGACGCCCCACGGCTGTTCGAGGACAAATTTTATTTACACTATTTAAAATATGTGGCGAAGGCGGGCCTAAGCCTCTACGGCATCGCCGTACCGCTCGTCACGCGATCGGATATGCTGGATTTCTTCACGCATATTCTGCGCTCGACCGTCGATTTGATGCGAGAGATCAATTTCGTGCTGGAGGAGAAAAGCTTCCTCGTCCGGCCGCCGCTCATTCCGCTGCCGCCGCGTTCCGAAATCGTGGAGAGCGAGAAGTATCTCAGCGGGTTCTTCGGAGGACCGAAGCGGCCGCTTCAGGCGCTGGAGATCGCGCACCTGCACGACAACTTGGAAAATAATTTAACGAGCAGGACGGTGCTCGCCGGGTTCGCGCAGGTCGCGGGAACGGACAAGGCGAGGCGGTATTTTATTCGGGGCGGGGAGATCGCGGAGAAGCATGTCCAAATTTTCGGCGAAATTATGGGGAACGAGCAGCTGCCGACGCCTCCCACGTTGAATCACCTGGTCACGGAGTCGACCGTGTCGCCCTTTTCGGACAAACTCATGGTATTCCACAAGCTCGACATGTTTGCGATGCGCATTCGTTCGTACGCCAACTCGATGGCGGTCAGTCCGAGGCACGATTTGGCCGCGACCTACGGACGATTGATGCTCGAGGTCGGGAAATACGCCGAGGACGGCGCAAAAATGATGATCGACGCCGGTTGGATGGAGAAGCCGCCGGAGGCCGCCGATCGGGAAGCGTTAGTGTCCCGTTCGTAAGAAAATCGAGTGCCCTGCAAGCCTGCGCGTTCGCGTTAGGCTTCTTTCGCTTGCAGGAATCAGAAAATTTAGGATGGAATAAGAACGAATGTTTGGGGTATAATGAGAACATACATTCGTTACCGGGAAGTGATGGGCGATATGCGAAAGACGCTTGAGAAATACGCGGGGCAAGCGGTCGTAATCATCTATGCCGACCGCCGGCATCGCATGACGAAGCGGCGGGTAAGGCTGCTGGCGGTGGAGGAAGATCGCATTCAGGCGTTTTGTTTGGAAAAGGGGGCTCCCCGGACGTTCCTGACGGCGTCCGTGCTAGCGGCGGAGCCGCTCGGCAAAGCGGGCAAGACGGCGTTCACGTTCGGCGCTTGACCGCTCGGCCTTCGCGTTACATCTAAATTTGCGCCGGATCGCCTTATCTCTCTCGAGCGGCGATTCTACCCCGCCGTCCCGTCCGGCGCCCTTCCTGCATAGACTGGCAGGGAGGAGGTGTAGCAGATGGACTTCGAGGTATACGACATCGCGCTTATTCCGATCGTCATTGCGCTCGTTCGCCTCGCGGGGAGCATGGGCGTTCCTTCGCGGCTGCTGCCGGCCGTCGCGCTGGCGCTCGGCCTCGTCGGCGGCTTCGTCTATCTCGCGCCGGACGACCCGAAGCGTGCGGCGCTCGTCGGCGTCGTTCTCGGCTTGTCGGCGATCGGCGCGCATTCCGGCATTAAAAACACGATCGAGCGCAAGGTGAAGGAGGAGCTTCGGGAGATCGTGCCGAAGCAAGTCGAACGGGAGGTTCGGGAGGCCGTCGAAGCGGAGAGGCTCGCCCAACCGGCCGAGCCGGCGGCCGACGAAGTTTCGGCGAAGCCGGCGGAGGATCCGGCAAATATCGGGTCTAGACATTCCCGATAGCCGATGGTATCTTATACTCATAATTGCAATCGAACGCGCGTAACTGGCGAAGCGTGGGGGACCACGAGGGAGCGCGCGGGGGATAGCCGTACGCCTGGGCGAAGGGTTTGAAGCGGGGGTTCCGTTTCGGGCGCTTCTTTTTTTTGCGCGAACGATGCGCGGGGAGGAACGAGAAGCATGGTTGCATGGGAACTGCTGACGTGGGTCGGCACGGTCGCGTTCGCGATGAGTGGATCGATCTCGGCGATGGAAGAAGAGTACGATATCCTCGGCGTATACGCGCTAGGGCTCGTCACCGCGTTCGGCGGAGGCATCGTGCGCAATATGCTGATCGACGCGGACGCCTCTGCTTATGCGCTGTGGCAGCAAGGCGACTTGCTGCTGATCGCGCTGACGGCGAGCTCCATCGTCTATTTCGTGCCGCGCCTGTGGGCGAATTACGCGAAGACCTGGGTGTTCTTCGACGCGATCGGTCTCGCGGCGTTTGCGATCCAAGGCGCGCTCGTCGCCGCCGAGAAGCAGCTGCCGCTGCCGGCTATCGTCGTCGCGGCGCTCTTGACCGGCTGCGGCGGCGGCGTCATCCGCGACATTCTGGCGCGGCGCAAGCCGCTCGTCTTCCGCGAAGAGGTTTACGGCGTCTGGGCGATGCTCGCCGGGCTGGCCGTCGCGATGGGCTTCGGACGGGGCGGCGCCGAGATGTATGCGTTGTTCGCGGCGCTGCTCGCGCTTCGCATGCTGTCCGTACGACTGCGCTGGCGGCTCCCGAAGCGGTCGTTCCGCGCCGCACCCGGCGCGAGCGGCTTCGCCGGCCCCGCGGACGCGACAATCCCCGCCGACCGGTAGGGCCGACGGGGATTATGTACCGGACGCGCCGTCCGGTTAGACGCGGCCGCCGCGAGCGAGCGTTTCTTCCGCGATTTGAACCATCCTGCGGACCATATGTCCGCCGATGGCGCCCGTGTCGCGACTGGAGACGTACCCGTAATATCCGTCCGGCGGCAGCTGCACGCCGACTTCTTGAGCGACTTGGTGCTTCAGCTGGTCCATGGCTGCATTCGCTTGCGGGACGATCAGGCTGCTAGGGCTCGAGTGTTTGCTCATTCGATATCACCTCCATCGTTGTTGGTTTTATTGTTAGACAATTCAGAAAATGCTATGCAAGCCGTTTCGCAACTTTTTTAGGTTTGTCGGAAGACGTTTTCGGCTGACGATGCCGCCCGCTGGCGGTTTTTACCGTTTCGGCGGAAAGCAACCGCTCACTTCCGAACGTTCCGGCGGCCCTGCGTGCGAAATGATGGGTTTTTCCTCAGCGTCTTCTCCGCAATCCCCCGCCCTGCCGCCCGTCCGCCCAGGCCCAGAACCGGCCGCGGCGTGACGGGCGTCTCTCTTTTTCCCAGAAATACTTTATCGATTGCCTCCATCACCCGTCTAGGTTCCGCGAATACACTATCATAGGTTTTGATGCTACCGATAAGCATCGCTTATGGAAGGCGGGTGATAAGCTTGGAATTGGAAATCGTAGTGATGGGTTTCTTGGTCGGAGGGCTCGTCGGTCTTACCGGCGTCGGCGGCGCGGCGTTGCTTACGCCCGTACTGATGTTGATCGGCATTAGCCCGAGCGTCGCCGTTGCGACGGATTTATTTTATAACTCGGTCACGAAGCTCTTCGGCAGCATTCAGCATATCCGCCAGAGGACGATCGACTTGACGCTTACAAAATATTTGGCGATCGGCAGCGTACCGAGCGCGATCGGGGCCGTACTGCTCGTTCAGGCGTATCCTCCGCTGGCGGCCCACCAAGACGCCATCATGAAGCATGCGCTGGGCGTCGTGCTTATTATCGTGGCGCTGGCGACGATCGTGAAGCAGTTTTTCACGAAGCTGGGGTCGAACCGATGGCAGGATATGCCGACGGAAAGCAAGAAAGGGTTGACGATCGCGGTCGGAGCCGCGCTCGGCTTCGTCGTCGGACTCACGTCGATCGGTTCGGGCAGCTTGTTCGCCCTCGCCATGATCTACCTGTATCGCCTTAAGGCGGCGCAGCTCGTCGGAACCGATATTTTGCATGCGTTCCTTCTCGTTACGGCGGCGGGCTCGATTCACGCGATCTACGGCAATATCGATTATTTGCTGGCGGCGAATTTGCTCGTCGGTTCGGTGCCCGGCGTCGTGCTCGGCAGCCGGTTGTCGGCGAAGGTGCCGGGGCGGCCGCTGCGGACGGTCATGGCGACGCTGATCCTGATCAGCGGCTTGAAGTTGCTGTAACGGTCGGCTATAATAAGCAGAACATGGATATGACATGCAATGAAGGAGTCCAGTAGGCGCGCGAATTCGCGCAGCACAGGGAGGAACGGCCGCAGATTGAGAGCCGCTCCGCCGCGCAGCGACGCCGAACCTTCGCTCCCGAGCAGTCGACCCGAACCGCGCCGAAGGGCGCGCGCGTAAGGTGGACCGGCAGGCGGCCGTTATTCGCCGTTCGAGTGCGCAGCGCTGCGCGCGGGGGAGGATCGTTTTCCGAATTCGGAAAATGTTCTCATCGCCGCGTCAGCTGCGAATGAGGGTGGTACCGCGACCTTTTCGTCCCTTAGGCTAGGGAGAAGAGGTCTTTTTTTTTATGGGTAAGAAACGATCGACCAAGGAGGATGCGGGATGAAGGACAGATTAGAGGCGCTGCGCGCGGAAGCGCTGCAGGAGCTCGCGGGCGTCGGCGATCCGGCCGCGCTCGGAGAGCTGCGGGTGAAGTATTTAGGCAAGAAGGGGCTGCTGACGGAAATATTGCGCGGCATGGGGGCGCTGTCCGCCGAGGAGCGGCCGATTATCGGGCAGGTCGCCAACGACGTGCGCGGCGCGATCGAGGCGGTGATCGAGGAGAAGTCCGCGGCGTTCGCGCGGGCCGAGACCGAGCGGCGCCTCGCGACGGAGACGATCGACGTGACGCTGCCGGGCCGGCCGGCGCCGGGCGGGGCGCTGCATCCGCTGACGAAGATCGTGCAGGAAATCGAGGACATCTTCATCGGGATGGGCTTCACGGTCGCCGAGGGGCCGGAGGTCGAGACCGACTATTATAATTTCGAGGCGATGAACCTGCCGAAGGATCACCCGGCGCGGGATATGCAGGACTCGTTCTTCATTACCGACGACATCCTGCTTCGGACGCATACGTCGCCGGTGCAGGCGCGAACGATGGAAGCGCGCGCGGGGCGGGCGCCGGTCAAGGTGATCTGCCCGGGCAAGGTGTACCGCCGCGACGACGACGACCCGACGCATTCGCATCAATTCATGCAGATCGAGGGGCTCGTCATCGACAAGGGCATTCGTATGAGCGATTTGAAGGGGACGCTGCTGCAATTCGCGCGCGAGATGTTCGGCCCGAACGTCAACATTCGGATGCGGCCGAGCTTCTTCCCGTTCACGGAGCCGAGCGCCGAGGTCGACGTCACGTGCGCGGTATGCGGCGGCAGCGGCTGCCGCGTGTGCAAGCAGTCGGGCTGGCTTGAAATTCTCGGCTCGGGCATGGTGCATCCTCGCGTGCTCGAGATGAGCGGGTACGATCCGAACGAGGTGAGCGGCTTCGCGTTCGGCATGGGCGTCGAGCGGATCGCGATGCTGCGGTACGGGATCGAGGACATTCGGCATTTCTATACGAACGACGTGCGGTTCTTGCGTCAGTTCGCGCGAGGGTAAGGGGGAGAACGAGCGATGTATGTTTCTTATCAATGGTTGTCGCAATACGTCGATCTGGCCGGCGTGTCGCCGGAGGAGCTGGCGGAGAAGCTGACCCGCGGCGGCATCGAGGTCGACGGCGTGGCGCCGCGCAATCTCGGCGTCGCGAAGGTCGTCGTCGGGCATGTCGTCTCGAAGGAGAAGCACCCGGACGCGGATAAGCTGAACGTGTGCAAGGTGGACGTCGGCGGGGCGGAGCATCTGCAAATCGTCTGCGGCGCGGCGAACGTGGACGCGGGACAGAAGGTGCCGGTCGCGCTCGTGGGCGCGTCGCTGCCGGGCGGCCTTGCGATCAAGCGGGCGAAGCTGCGCGGCGTCGAGTCGATGGGCATGATCTGCTCGGCGAAGGAGCTGGGGCTGAACGATAAGCTGCTGCCGAAAGAAATTCAGGAAGGCATTCTCGTGCTGCCGGCCGGCACCGACGTCGGGACCGACGCGGTATCTCTGCTCGGCATCGACGACGCGGTGCTCGATCTCGATTTGACGCCGAACCGCAGCGATGCGTTAAGCATGATCGGCGTCGCGTACGAGGTCGGCGCCTTGCTCGATCGGCCGGTGCGGCTGCCCGAGGAGAACGAAGGCATCGTCGTCGACGAGGCGTGCGCGCCGGCCGCGGCGCGCGTGCGCGTGGAGATCGATGCGGCGGACGATTGCCCGCATTACGCGGCGCGCCTCATCGAAGGCGTGACCGTCGCGCCGTCGCCGCTCTGGCTGCAAAACCGGCTGATGGCGGCGGGCGTGCGCCCGATCAACAACGTCGTCGACGTGACGAATTTCGTCATGCTCGAGTACGGGCAGCCGCTCCACGCGTTCGACGCGGATACGCTCGCCGGCGGCGGCGCCGTCGTGCGAGTGCGCCGCGCGCGCGAAGGCGAGCGGCTGACGACGCTGGACGGCCAGGACCGCGCGCTCGAGCCGCATATGCTGCTCATTACGGACGGCGAGAAGCCGATCGCCCTCGCGGGCGTCATGGGCGGCCTCGCGACCGAGGTGACGGCCGGCACGACGCGGATTTTGCTCGAATCGGCGCGTTTCGCGGGCCGCTCGGTGCGCCGCACGTCGCGCGAGCTCGGCCTTCGCTCGGAGGCGTCGCTTCGATTCGAGAAGGAAGTGAATCCGGAAGCGGTCATTCCGGCGCTGAACCGCGCGACGGCGCTGCTGTGCGCGATCGCGGGCGGCCGCGCGGCGCCCGGGCACGCCGAGGCGCTGCTCGACGCGCCACGGCCGCGCACGGTGCCGCTGACGGTCGCGCGCGTCAACGATACGCTCGGAACGTCGCTTTCGAGCGACGAGCTGCGCGCGATCTTCGCGCGGCTCGGCTTCGCGGTCGCCGGCGACGGGGACGCGCTCGAGGTGACGGCGCCGCTGCGCCGCGGCGACATGACGCGCGACGTCGACCTGATCGAAGAGGTGGCGCGGCTGTACGGCTACGACAACATTCCGATTACGCTCGTCCGCGGCGCGACGACGCCCGGCGCCTTGACGAAGCATCAGCGCGTCGCGCGCGAGGCGCGCCGCGTCCTGACCGGCGCGGGGCTGCATGAGGCGATCACGTACTCGCTGACGGCGGAAAACCGAATCGGCGCGCTGGGCGGGTTGTTCGAAAGCCGCGGCCGCGTGCGCCTCTCGATGCCGATGAGCGAGGAGCGCAGCGTCCTGCGCACGAGCGTGCTGCCGCACTTGATCGAAGCGGTCATGCATAACCGCAACCGCGGCATCGACGACGTGGCGTTGTTCGAGCTCGGCAGCGTCTTTCTGACCGACGAGACGGACGCGATCACGTCGCTGCCGCGAGAGCGGCGGACGCTGGCGGCTGTCGCGACGGGGGCGAAGGCGGAGCCGAACTGGTCGGAGAGCGGCCGCGCGAAGGTCGACTTCTACGACCTGAAGGGCAAGCTCGAGCGGCTGACGGCGCACCTCGGCATCGAAGCCGTGTACGAGCGTTCCTCGCCGGAGGGCTTCCATCCGGGGCGTACCGCCGATGTGTACGCGGCAGGCGCGGACGGCTCGCGCACGAAGCTGGGCCGCATCGGCCAAATTCACCCGGCGCTGCAGGCGGAGTGGGAGCTCGACGACACGTACGCGTTCGAGCTGGACTTCGAGGCGCTGGCGGAAGCGGCGGTGCTGCGGGCGAATTACGATCCGCTGCCGCGTTACCCGGCGGCTTCCCGCGACATCGCGGTCGTCGTCGGCGGGGGCGTGCCTGCGGGCGATCTCGTCGCGACGGTGCGGGCCGCGGGCGGCGCGTTCCTCGAGTCGGTCCGCGTCTTCGACGTGTACACGGGCGAGCGGCTCGGCGCGGACAAGAAGAGCGTCGCGCTGGCGCTCGTCTACCGTCACGGCGAACGAACGCTCACCGACGAGGAGGTCGCGGGCGCGCACGAGCGGGTCGTCGCGGCGCTCGCCGAACGCCACGGCGCGGAGCTTCGGAAGTAAAGCAAGAAAAACACAAAGTTGTATAATCGAATAGCAGGAAACTGCGCCGGCCGCATCGAATACGTACGAAAGTTGACGATGCGACGGCGTTTTTGTTGAACGCTGTCGAGACGTTCGGCAGAACGCTGTCGAAAGGAGCGGAACCTATCGCATGATGCCGGAGGATAAAATTCGGACCACCGTAGATATATTCGGAACCACTTATAAGATGGTCGGCACGTTCAGCCAGACGTACATGAAGCGCATCTCCGCCTACGTGAACGAAAATATGGAGTCGATCGCCAAAGCGAACCCGCGGCTCGACTCCCAGAAGGTCGCCGTGTTGGCGTTGATCTCGATGGCCGACGAATTTTTCCGGCTTCAGGCGAAGTGGGACGCGTACGAGAGCGAGCATTCGCAGTCGAAGCAGCGCATCGAAGAGCTTCGCAAGGCGTTCGAGCTGACGGAGGAGAAGGAGCGCGGCATGTCGGGGCAGGTCGCGAAGCTGCAGCAGCGGATCGACGCGTTGTCGGCGGAGAACGAGCGGCTGGTCGAGGAGGCCGAGCTCGCGAGCATGTCGTGGGCGGAGCGGGTCGCCGAATGGGAGGCGAAGTACAACGCAGCCGCCAGCGTGTCGGCGTCGACGATCGCCGCGCTGGAGGCGCGCATCGCGGAGCTCGAGGCGGAGCGGGTGCGTCGCGAGGAGGCGCTCGCGGCGAGCGAGGCGGCGTCGGCCGAAGAGCGCAAGGCCGAGGGGCCGGCCGCGCCGGCTCCCGCGGCGCCTTCCGCCGCGGCGGGCGACGAGCCGGCGGACCCGTCGCTGCTCGAGAAGTACCATAAGCTGCAGGAAGAGTATGCAAAGCTCCAGACGGAGTTCAACGAGTGGATTCAGTTGACCCAGTCGGAGACGCAGTAACGCGAACGAGCGAGCCGGAACTTCCCGGCTCGCTCGTTTTATTAAAACCAACAGTTACTCCACGATCAGCTTCGAGCGCATCGACGAGTGGCCGGTGCCGCACATGATGTTGCAGATAATATCGTATTCGCCCGGCTGCGCGACGAAGGTGGCGGTGGCGCCGTCCTTCAGCCGGACGTCCACGCCCGGGATGTCGATGCCGTGCATGCCCTGGACGTTCGCGAACGTCACGTTGACCGTGTCGCCCGCCTTCACGCGGTATTCCTTCTCGTTGAAGTCGAAGTCGGTCGCTTCGATCTTCAGCTCCACCGTGTTGCCCGTCGGTTCGACCGCGGGCGCGGACGACGACGCGCCGCCGCCTCCGCCGCACGCCGCGAGCGCGGCGACGACCGCGATGAGGACGAAGCACGTACCGAGTAACCTTTTCATCATAAAAAATAACCCCCCGGGTTTCGTAAGAATAAATGAGGTAGATCAAGCAGTCTCTACTACACCCATTGTACTCCGAATCCGGAGGAAGTCCATGACGGAACCGTGAATTATGTACGGGGGAAAACCAGCCCGCACAAGAGGCGTGCAGACTGATTTTTCGTTCCCGACTTAGTCCGCCCGGCGGCGTTCGCCGCGATCGAACGGGGAGCCGACCGGCAGGAACAAGTCGATGATGCCGATCACGAGCGCCGCGAGAATCGCGCCGATGACCGAGACGTCGACCCCTCCGACGATGAACTGCGCCAGGTAGATGACCAGCGCACTCACCAGGAAGCCGACAATGCCCCGACCGAACGGGTTAATGCGCTTGCCGAAGATGCCTTCGACGACCCAGCCGAACAGCGCGATCACCAGCGCCAGGAACAGCGCGCTCCAGAAGCCGCCCACCTCGAACTGGGGAACGAGGGCGCCGACCAACAATAAGACGAGTGCCGAAACCACGAATCTGACCACATGGCCTAAGAAATGCATGTTTTTCCGTCCTCCTCGTTACAGTGTAGTCGCACGCTGATGTGACGTTTTCGGTGCGTTTTCTAGTTTTGCCCCGTCGCATTGGATATAATACAGACGTGAGGAGCGTGCGACGCATGGATAAGAAATTATTGGAGAAACTCGAATACCCAAAAATCATAAATAAATTAGAATCTTTCGCGGCCACATCCGTCGGAAAAGCGTTCGCCGCCGCCGCCGTGCCGAGCGGCGAATTGGAAGAAGTTCGCCATCGTCTCGCCGGCACGGACGAGGCCGCGGCCGTCGATCGGATGAAAGGGGCGGCCCCGTTCGGAGGCATCGTCGACATTCGCGCGAGCCTCAAGCGCTCCGCGATCGGCGGCACGCTCAGCGCCTTCGAGCTGCTCGGCGTCGCCGATACGGTGCTGGGCGGCCGTCGGGTGAAGCGCCACATCGAAGCGTATCAAGAGAAGCATGACGCTCCGATTCTCGGCGCGCTGGCGGAGGGCATTCTCGAGCTTCGTCCGCTCGAGGAGGCGATCCGGCGCTGCATCGACGAGAACGGCGTCGTCGTCGATACGGCGTCCGACGAGCTGTACCGCATTCGGCGCGAGCTGCGCGGCGGCGAAGCGCGGGTGCGGGAAAAATTAGAATCGATGATCCGCAGCTCGTCGACGCAGAAGATGCTGCAGGAGGCGCTCATTACCGTGCGGAACGACCGCTTCGTCATTCCGGTGAAGAGCGAATATCGGAGCTCCTTCGGCGGCATCGTGCATGACCAGTCGTCCTCGGGCGCGACGATGTTCATCGAGCCGGAGCAGGTCGTGCAGATGAACAACAAGCTGCGCGAGCTTCGGATCGCCGAGGAGCGGGAGATCGAGAAAATTCTCCAGAAGCTGACCGCGGCGGTGGCCGAGGAGACGGAACCGCTGGGCGTCAACGTCGACCTGCTCGGGCAGCTGGATTTCCTGTTCGCGAAAGCGCG
Organism: Paenibacillus sp.; assembly: GCF_035645235.1. Lineage (GTDB taxonomy): Bacteria > Bacillota > Bacilli > Paenibacillales > YIM-B00363 > Paenibacillus_AE. Next base: position 12,504 of record NZ_DASQMZ010000025.1, on the reverse strand, counting down.
GCTCGCCCGCGAGATGAAGGCGAGCCTGCCGGCGATGAACGATAGAGGCTATCTGCGCATCCGGCGCGGCCGCCATCCGCTCCTTCCGATGGAGGATGCGGTGCCGCTCGACGTCGAGCTGGGCGGTTCGTATACGGCGATTATCGTCACCGGCCCGAATACGGGCGGCAAGACGGTGTCGCTCAAGACGATCGGCCTGCTCAGCCTCATGGCGATGACGGGGCTGTTCGTGCCGGCCGAGGACGGCAGCGAGCTGTGCGTGTTCGACGCGGTGTTCGCCGATATCGGCGACGAGCAAAGCATCGAGCAGAACCTCAGTACGTTCTCTAGCCACATGACTAATATTATAAGCATCCTTAAGAAAATGACGCCGCGCTCGCTCGTGCTGCTCGACGAGGTCGGCGCGGGCACGGATCCGGCGGAGGGCTCGGCGCTCGCAATCGCCATCCTCGAGCACATCCGCGCGATGGGCTGCCGGCTCGTCGCGACGACGCATTACAGCGAGCTGAAGGCGTATGCGTACGATCGGCCGGGCGTCATTAACGCGAGCATGGAGTTCGACGTCGAGACGCTGCGTCCGACGTACCGGCTGCTCGTCGGCGTGCCGGGACGAAGCAACGCGTTCGCGATCGCGGAGCGGCTCGGCCTGTCGAAGCGCGTCATCGAGGACGCGCGCGTGCAGGTGACCGAGGAGGATCAGCGCGTCGAGTCGATGATCGCGAAGCTCGAGGAGCATCGGCTCGCGGCGGAGGCGGAGCGGCGGGAGGCGGAGCGGCTGCGGCGAGAGTCCGAGGAACTGCGGCGCGAGCTGACGGAGGAGAAGCGGAGGCTCGCCGAGCAGCGCGACAAGCTGATGGCGGAGGCGGAACGCGAAGCGGTCGAGGCGCTGTCGAAGGCGCGGCGGGAGGCGGAGACGATCATCGCCGACCTGCGGCGTCAGGCGCTGGAAGAAGGCGCGTCGATCAAGGAGCATAAGCTGATCGAAGCGAAGCGGCGGCTCGAGGAGGCGGCGCCGAAGCCGCGCAAGCCGTCGGCCGCTGCAACCGGCGGGGGGCGGGCGAAGGCGCAGGTGGCGGCGGGCGACGAGGTGAAGGTCGTCTCGCTCGGTCAGCGCGGGCACGTCGTCGAGCGGCACGGGAACGAAGCGGTCGTGCAGCTCGGCATCATTAAGATGAAGGTCGCGCTGACCGACCTCGAGCCCGTCGGCGCGTCGGCGCCGGCGAAGGGCGCGGCGCAGCGCAGCGTCGCGACCGTGAAGCGCACGCGGGACGAGAACGTGCGCACCGAGCTCGACCTGCGCGGCTCGAACGTGGAGGAGGCGATCGTCGAGGTCGACCGATTCCTCGACGAAGCGATCATGGCGAACTTATCGCAGGTGTATATTATCCACGGCAAAGGAACGGGCGTGCTGCGCACCGGCATCCAGGAGTATTTGCGCCGGCACAAGCACGTCCGCACGTTTCGCATCGGCGCCTTCAACGAAGGCGGCCACGGCGTCACCGTCGCGGAGCTGAAATAAACGCAGGCGGCCGCTCCCGGCGAATCGGGGGCGGCCGCCTGCGTTTCCGTCCCGCGGCTACGTCCGGAGGTACTCGCGGATGCCGTCGGCGAACCGGATCGGCGGCGTGCCATAGGCGTCGTAGAACGGCGTGCCGCTGCGGCAGATGTTTTCCTCGAGCAGCATCGTCAGCTGATTGGTCGTGATCGGAAAGAACGGGAAGCGCTCCATCGCGGCCACGACCGGCTTCATGAGCGCGAGCGGGACGTGCGCGAGCCGGACGCGCCGCTGCAGCGCATCGCCGATCTCGCGCAGCATGTCGTTGTAGGGGAGCTGCTCCGGACCGCCGACGTCGAAGGCGACGTCGACCGGATCGTACGTCAGCGCCTTGACGAAGACGTCCGCCACCGTGCGAAGCGATACCGGCTGCATCCGGTAGCGGCCGTCGCCGATGACCGGCGTCAGCGGCGCGCGGACGAGTCCGGCGAGCATGTTGACGAACGCGTCGTCCGGCCCGAACACGACGGACGGCCGGAAGATCACATGCGTAAGCCCGCTGTTCCGCAGCAGCTCCTCCGCCGCCCACTTCGTGCGGAAATACGCCGTCGTCGCGGCGGGGCGGGCGCCGAGCGCGCTCATATGAACGAAGCGCTTGCCCGCTTCGGCGAAGCCGGCGGCGACGCAAGCGTCGACGAGCGCGCGCGTCCCCTCCACATGCACCCGGTCGAACGTCAAGTCCCGGGACGGCGCCTCGCGGATGATGCCGACGAGGTGGATGACCGCATCCGCCTCCGCTAGGGCGGATCGATACGTCTCGGGCGCCAGCAGGTCGCCCTCCACCGTCCGCATGCCGCGCCGCGCGAGCGGCCCGCGGCGGGCGCTTCCTTTTCGAACCAAGCCGATCGTCTCATGCCCTTCCTTCTCCAACGCTTCAACGACCGCGGAGCCGATATATCCGGTGCCGCCCGTCACGAATACGCGCATGCCGCTTTCCCCTCCGTTTATCGGATTTCCTTTATTGTAAACGAACCGGCGATGGAAGGGTAACGGGGCGGCGCGCTTTTTTCCGGCATCGGTTTTCGTTACAATAGGGGAAGGTAAGGGGGAGAATTGTCGTGAAATATTTATGGGGCACGCTGTTCGTCTTCGCCCTGATTTTCTTGATCGCCGGAATTTATTATTTTAGCACCTTATAGAAGGGGAGTCGGCCGAATTGTCGCAGCAGCAAGTATGTCCGTGGTGCCAGATGGAGATTACGTGGGACGAGGAGCTCGGGCCCGAGCCGAATTGTCCGCATTGTTATAACGAGCTTGCGGAATACCGTACGGTGACGGTGAAGCGGGACGCGGCGCTCGCCTTCGACGAAGAGGACGACGACGCTTGGAGCCGCTACACCCGCGCGGCGGAGAAATACCTCGATGCGCAGGAGGACGTGCCGGAATGCCCGCAATGCCAAGAGTACATGGTTTTCGCGGGCGATCAGCTGATCGGCGAGGCGCATTTCGCGCCTCGCACGCCGTCTCCGGCGCTGCCGCCTTTCCTGCGGGCGCCGTTCCGCCTGGAGACGTTCGTCTGCGCGCACTGTTTCACGGCGCATCAGCGGCTCGCCGAGAAGGATAAGAAGGCGCTGATCGCGAGGCTGGCGGAAGCGGACGCGGACGAGTAAGCGCGGCGGAGCGGGCGAATCCTCTTTTTTCCACGGCGTTTCCCCCGGCGGGTTTTGGGTAACCTACGGGGAGCGAAACACACCCTTAAACGCGTGGAAGCAAAGGAGTACGAATCATGCCGCATCCGACACAACGCTCGAGAGGCCGTCTCGACGGTCAGACCCGGCTGCTTCTCCTCGTCAACGCCTTGTTCGCCTGCGCGAACGCGCTCTCCGGGGCGTTCGTTAACGTGTATTTGTGGAAAGCCAAACAAGATTTCGCGATGATCGGGTGGTTCGCGCTGTCGCACCAGATCGTTATGGCGACGACGTTCGTCATTGCCGGCAAGTGGGTGAAGGAAGGCAACAAGATGAACTCGCTGCGGCTCGGCGTCGCGCTGGCGGCGCTGTTCTATTTGCTCGTGCTGCTGCTCGGGAAGAGCGCTCCTCATTGGGTGTTCTTGCTCGGCGGCGTCCAGGGCTTGTCTTCGGCCTTCTTCTGGCTGGCCTTCAACGTCGTCTATTTCGAGGTGACGGACCGCGACAATCGGGACCGGTTCAACGGCTGGGCGGGCCTGCTCGGCTCGGCGGTCGGCATGGCCGCGCCGTGGATTTCGGGCTTTCTCATCACGAGCATGCCGAATACGACCGGTTACCGCCTCATCTTTTCCATCTCTTTGGGCGTGTTCGTCGTCGGCGCGATCGTCAGCTTCTTCCTGAAGCGGCGCCCCGCGCTGAAGCACTACGAGTGGCTGTACGGCATCAAGCAGCTTCGGGAGAAGGACAACTGTTGGCGCAGCGCATATCCCGCCTTGTTCGCGCAGGGCATTCGGGAAGGCGTATTCGGCTTCCTGATCGGGCTGATGGTGTATATCGCGACGAAGAACGAGCTGCAGCTCGGCAATTTCGCGCTCATGACGTCCGCCGTGTCGCTCGTCGCGTTTTTCTTGGCGGGCAGACTCATTAAGCCGGGGCGCAGGTCGATCCCGATGCTGGTAGGCGCGCTGGCGATGACGCTTGTCATCTTGCCGTTCTTCTGGCAGGTCAGCTATTCGACGCTGATTTTCTTCGGGATCGTCGTGGCGTTGTTCTACCCGCTGTACTCGATTCCGATTACGTCGACGATTTTCGATATGATCGGGCAAAACACGGAGAGCGCGGAGCATCGCGTCGAATACGTCGTGCTTCGCGAGTCCGCCCTGAACCTGGGCCGCATTCTCGGGACGATCGCCTTCATCGCCGTCGTGTCGTACACGAAGAAACCGGCGCACATCACGACGCTGATGTTGATTCTCGGCTCGGCGCCGATCTTCTCGTGGTTGTTTATTCGCAAGCATCTCGGCGGAGAGGCTGCCCCAAAGTCATGAACTAATGGCGGAGGGGCGGCCTTTCTTGCGTCTTGGTTTCGAAAAAGGGTTGACAATCCATAGCTGTCGTCCTAAGATAGATTCCATGATAGATCTATTTGAGAACACATAATAAATTTATGGTGTTGACCGGGAAGGAGATCCCGTTGATGAAGGGAAGCGACTTGTTATTAGCCTTTTATGGCGATGATTTTACTGGTTCTACGGACGCGATGGAAGCGCTTGCCAATCAGGGGTACCGCACGGTGCTGTTCCTCGAGCCGCCGTCCGGCGAGATGCTGGCGAAATTCGAGGGCATCCGGTGCATCGGCGTCGCGGGCACGAGCCGGGCGAAGTCGCCGGCCGAGATGGAGAAGGAGCTTCGCCCCGTGATGGAGCGTTTGTCCGCCTCCGGCGCGCCGATCGTGCATTATAAGACGTGCTCGACGTTCGATTCGGCGCCGGAGGTCGGCAGCATCGGCCACGCCATCCGCGTGTCGAGGCCGTTCTTCCCGAACCAGCGCGTCGTGCCGCTGCTGGTCGGCGCGCCGGCGTTAGGCCGATACACGCTGTTCGGAAACCACTTCGCCAAGATGAAAGGCGACGTGTACCGGCTGGACCGCCATCCGGTCATGTCCCGTCATCCGATCACGCCGATGGACGAAGCCGATTTGCGAAAGCATCTGTCGCGCCAAATCGACGAGCCGATCGGCTCGATGAACATCTTGGAGCTCGAGGGCGCCTTCGACGACGTGCTCGCGGCTTACCGGTCGCGGCTCGAAGGAGCGGACACGCTGCTGCTGCTGGACGTCCTCGACGACGAGCGGCTCTCGACGAGCGGCGGCTTGCTCTGGGAGACGTCGCGCGAAGCTTCGCAATTCGTCGTCGGTTCCTCCGGCATCGAATACGCTTTGGTTTCGTATTGGCGCAGTCGGGGCATGCTGGGCGATACCCAAGCGAAAAGCGGCATCGCCGCGGCGGACCGCATCCTCGCCGTGTCGGGCAGCGCGTCGCCGATCAGCCGGCAGCAAGTCGAGACGGCGATCGAGCAAGGCTTCCACGGCATGAAGCTGACGCCGGCCATGATCGCGAACGACGCCGAGCCGCCGGCCGCGGTACTCGAAGAAGCCGTCCGCCGGCTGTCCGCCGGGCAGGACGTCGTTCTGTACACCGCGCTCGGCCCGGAAGACCCGGATATCGAGGCGACGCGCCGCTTGCTTTCGGAGCGCGGATTGCGCGGCAACGAATCCGGCGAGTTTATCGGCGGACAGCTTGGCCGCTGGACGAAGCGGATCGTGCAAGAGGCGGGGCTGCGCCGGGTCGTCATCGCCGGCGGCGACACGTCGGGCTTCGTGATGAAGCAGCTCGGCGGCTACGGCCTCGAGATGCTCATGCCGGTGTCCCCGGGCGCGCCGCTGTGCCGGATGTACTCGGAAGACGAGGCGATGGACGGCCTGGAGATCGCCCTGAAGGGCGGACAGTTCGGCAGTCCCGATTATTTCCGCAAAGTGAAAACCAGCGCGACGCCGTAACCGCCGCGAGAGGAGACATGGCTTGTGGAAGAGGGGAACAAAGGGTCGACGAACCCGTTGCTGAAAGAGGTCGCTTACGAGAAGATCAAGGAATTGATTCTCGAGGAGCACTTCGAGCCGGGACGGTTTCTATCGGAGCGGGAGCTGATCGCGCTGCTCGCGATGAGCAAGACGCCGATCAAGGCGGCGCTCACCCGGTTGGAATCCGAAGGGTTTCTGACAGTCGCCTCCAAGCATGGAATTTTCATTAACGACTTGACGCTGCAGCGAATTATGGACATCTATGATTTGCGAACGGTGCTTGAGGTGTACAACTGCGAGTCGGTGCTCGGCAAGCTGGTCGACGCGCAGTTCGCGCGGCTCGAACAAAATCTCCGCGAGACGGAGGGCATCGTCGAGCGGCTCGACATTCGGGCGTTCGCGAAGGCGGATCACGAGTTTCACCTCGCGATTTGCGAGTTCGCGGGCAACCAAGAGGTATATCGCGTGCTGTTGAACTATCACGACCACTTGCTTCGCATCACGCTGCGGCACCTCAAGAAGGACCCGCACCGGATGAAGCAATTTTACCGGGACCACCTCGACATCTTCGAAGCGCTGAAGCGCGGCAGCGCGGACGCGGTCGAACGGATGCGCGAGCATCTGCAAAATTCGAAGAGAAAGCTGTTCGCTTGACCGCGCGGCCGGGCGAACGGCCGTCAAGACGCAAGAGCAGTTATAGAGATAAAAAATTATCGGATGAGAGCAAACATCTTAGAAGCGGAGGAACCGATATGAAAGCGGTTTACGTAGACGACGCATACAAGGTCGTGGTCAAGGAAGTCGAGGTCCCTGTCATCGCCGCGAACGAAGTGTTGATTCAGGTGAAGGTGGCCGGCATATGCGGGTCCGACATCCATACCTACAAGGGGCTCCACCCGTTCCGCAAACCCCCTGTCATTATCGGCCATGAGGTGGCCGGCGAGGTCGTGGCGGTCGGCGCGGAGGTCACTCGTTTCCAAATCGGCGACCGCGTCACCGTCGAGCCGCAAACCGGCTGCGGTCGCTGCGAAGCGTGCCTGACCGGCAACGTCAACTACTGCGGCTCGCGCGGCGCCCCCGGCATCAACGGCTGGTACGGTACGATGGCGGAATATTTCGCCGCGCCGGAGCAGACCGTATTTAAGCTCCCCGAAGGCATGACGTACGAGCAAGGCGTCTTGGTCGAGCCGTTCGCGGTCGGCGTCCATGCGGTGCGCAAAGCCCGCATCGGGGTCGGCGACAAAGTCGCCGTACTCGGCGCGGGGCCGATCGGTCTGCTTGCGATGGCGGCCGCGAAGGCGGCGGGCGCGACGACGCTGTTCGTCTCGGACGTCATGGACTACGCCCTGGAGACGGCGGAGAACATGGGCGCGACCCATACGATGAACATTATGAACAAAGAAAGCTGGACGGCCGAGGCGAAGTCGCTCGTCGGCGGGGAGTTCGACAAGGTGTTGATCGCCGCCGGCGTTCCGGGCATCATCGACCAATCGCTGCAGCTGCTTCGCCGCGGCGGACGTACGGTGACCATCGCCATGTTCCACGGGACGCAGACGTTCGACATTCACAACCTGCAAAATCAGGAGAAGGAAATCGTCGGCTGCATGACCTACACCCGGGAAGACACGATCTCGGCCATCGATCTGATCGCCGCCGGCGCCGTGAAGGAAGACGCCATCATCTCGCACCGACTGACGTACGAGCAAGCGGCGGAAGGCTTCCGCCTCGTCGACAAGAAAGAAGACCGCTCGATGAAGGTGCTTGTCACCTTTTAAATAAAGCAATAGAAATCGAGAAATCAAAAATTGACATCTTGGGGGATACTACAAATGTTTAAGAAGCTTGCACTTACGGCTATCACTTCGGTCCTGTTCTTGACTGCGGCGGCATGCGGCGGCGGCGCGTCCAACGAGGGCGCGGCGGCGCAGGACGTCGTGAAGCTTCGCCTCGGCCATATTACCGGCGAAACGGACGCTTGGCATCTCGGCGCGATGAAATTCGCGGAGCTCGTGAAAGAAAAGTCGAACGGCACCGTCGAGGTCGAAGTATTCCCGAGCTCCACGCTCGGCAACGACCGCGACCTGATCGAAGGCATGCAGCTCGGCTCCGTCGACTTCGCGCTCGTGGCGGGCGTATTGTCGAACTTCCACCAGCCGTTCTCCATCCTTGAATTGCCATACCTGTTCCGGGATCAAACGCACCTTGAGAAGGTGTTGTACGGAGAAGTCGGAACGCAGTTGAAGCAAGACTTGCTCGACAACGCGCAAATTCGCGGCTTGGAGTTTTGGGTTCGCGGCCCTCGCGAATTGACGTCCAACCGTCCGATCGAGAAGGTCGAAGACTTGAGCGGCCTCAAGATTCGCGTGCCGGAAATCCCGGCGTCGATCGCGGCATGGGAAGCGATGGGCGCGACGCCGACGCCGATGGCGTTCGGCGAAGTATACTCCTCCTTGCAGACGGGCGTCATCGACGCGCAAGAAAACCCGCTGGCGTTCATCGACAGCAACAAGCTGCTCGAGGTACAAAAGTACGTCACGATGACGAACCATGTGTACGGCTACGTGTTGTTGACGATGAGCGATATTACGTTCCAGAAGCTTTCGCCCGAGCAGCAAGCTGCAGTGCAAGAAGCGGCGAAAGAAGCGACGACGTTCGAAAACAACCTCGTCATGGAACAAGAGGCGGCGTTGCTGCAGAAGTTTAAGGATAACGGTACGACGATCATCGAGGTCGACCCGGCTCCGTTCATGGAGAAGGCGAAAACGGTGCACGGCGAATTCGCTGCGAAATTCGGCCAAGAGCTCTATGACAGCATCGTGAACGTGCAATAAGAAATTTGCGACCGGCGCAACTTGATCGCTGCGCCGGTCTTTCTATGATCGATTCTGGAAGCGAAGGAGGCTGCGATGTCATGCGAACAGCCGTGAAACTCGTCGACGGGCTGAACAAGCTCGTAGGCGCCGCCGTCGCCGTCATGCTCGGCACGATGGCGATCTTGATCATCGTGCAAGTGTTTTGCCGGTTTGTCATCAACTATCCTCTGCATTGGACCGAGGAGCTAGCCAGATACTTGATGGTCTATGTCGTGTTTTTGGGCTCGGCGCTCGCGCTGCGCCATAGTAAGCTTGTAGCCATCGAGGCGGTGGCGGAGGCGCTGAAGCCCAAGGCAAGAAAGTGGCTGAAGATCGTCGTCATGCTCGTCTCGATCGTCTTCTTCGTCGTGCTCTTAAAGCAGGGCATCGACATTCAAAGCGTCGTCAGCCGCCAAACGGCCGCAGGCCTCGGCATTCCGATGTCGATCCCGTACGCGGCCATCCCGATCGGCGCGGCGCTGTTGCTGCTCAATGCGATCGCCGTCATTATGGAATCGCTGACGACGCCGGCAACGGAGCAAAATACGCAACTGGAGGAGAGACTGTAATGGGTGTCATACTATTCGCGTTCCTCCTGTTGTTCTTCGCCCTCGGCGTACCGATCGCCGTGTCAATGGGACTCGCGTCGGCCGTCGCGATCTGGTACGACGGCGGCACGCCGCTCATCGTTCTGGCGCAGCGTTCGTTCACGTCGATCGATTCGTTCCCCCTCATGGCCATTCCGTTCTTCGTGCTCGCGGGCACCTTGATGGAATTCGGCGGCATCTCGAAAAGGCTGGTAGCGTTCGCCAACGCGCTGACGGGTCACTTCTCCGGCGGGCTCGCGATCGTCACCGTCGTGACGTCGATGTTCTTCGCGGCCATCTCCGGCTCGAGCGCCGCGACGACGGCCGCGCTCGGCAGCATCTTGATCCCGGCGATGATTTCGCGCGGGTATCACAAAAACTTCTCCGGCGCCGTGCAATCGGTATCCGGCGAGCTCGGCGTCATTATCCCGCCAAGCATCCCGCTCATCCTGTACGGCGTGGCGACGAACACGTCGATCGGCGATTTGTTCATGGCCGGCATGGTGCCCGGGTTATTGATCGGCTTATCCCTGATTCTTACGGTCGTCGTGATCGCGAAGAAGCGGAACTACGCGAAGGAGCAGGCGAAGTCCGGCGCGGAGCTATGGAAAGCGTTCAAGGAATCGTTCCTTGCGCTGCTGATGCCGGTCATCATCCTCGGCGGCATCTATGGAGGCGTCTTTACGCCTACGGAGGCGGCGGGCGTCGCGGTATTGTATTCGTTCTTGGTCGGGTTCCTCGCCTATCGGGAAATCAAGCTAAAGCAGCTGTATCAAGTGCTGCTCAACTCGTCGATTACGACCGCGATCATCATGTTCATCTTGGCGAGCGCGGGCTTGTTCGGCTGGATCCTGACAAGGGAAGGCATTCCGCAACTTGTCGCGGGCTTCTTCATGGGCATCTCCGACAATCCGATCGTCTTCTTGCTCCTGATTAACTTGTTCCTGCTCGTCGTCGGCATGTTCATGGAGACGAACGCGTCGATTATCATCTTGGCTCCGCTGTTGGTGCCGGTCGCGGTACAGCTCGGCATCGATCCGGTGCACTTCGGGATCATTATGATCGTCAACCTGGCGCTCGGCATGTGCACCCCGCCGCTCGGCATCAACCTGTTTATCTCCGCGCAAATCGCGAAGATTCGCTTGGAGGAAATTACGCGGGGCATGATCCCGTTCTACCTGGCGCTGCTGGTCACGCTGCTTATTATCACGTTCGTGCCGCAACTTTCGGTGGGCGTTCCGCAGCTGTTTAAATAATTAAGCATATAGGGCAACGGAAGGGGGCGGCGCTATGCCGACGGCAGCATCGGTGCGCGCGGAACTGCAGCACACCGGAAAATATATGATGCAATACGGCCTCGCATGGGGCAACGCGGGCAACATCAGCGCGAGAACCGAGGGAGACCGCTACATGATTACGGCAAGCGGCACGTTCCTCGGCGAGCTGGACGACGCGGACCTGATCGAATGCGACCTGGCCGGGGGCGTCTACGGCGCGGAGGGGCGCAAGCCGTCCAAGGAGACGCCGATGCACCGCGCGGTGTACGAGAACCGTCCGGAGATCGGCGCGGTGCTGCACGCATCGCCGTTCTACAGCACGCTCGTGGCCTGCTCCTCGATCGACATTCCGTCGAATTGGTTCGTGGAGACGATGTATTATCTCGAGCGCGTGGAGCGAGTGCCGTATTTCCATCCGGGCACGGAGGCGCTGGGCGAGGGCGTGCGGGAGAAGGCGAAGGCCGCCAACATTCTGCTGCTCGAAAACCATGGTGTCCTCGTATACGACACGACGATCCGGGAGGCGCGGATGGCGCTGCAGACGCTCGAGATGGCGTGCAAGATGCTGGTCGTCTCGCGAGGGTCCGACATCGGACTGAACGGCATTCCGCGCGACGTAGAGAAGGACTTCCTCGAACGGGCGGGCTACAAGCCGCGCCGTCAGTGGGAGTAAGGATAGGAAAATGCATCCGAAGAAGCGAGGGCGACCTCGCTTCTTTTTTTATTTTCAATGTCTTTTAGTTCAAAATTTGATCATAACGGCGAGATAAGCGCAAATTTTGATCATAACGGCGAGATAAGCGCAGATTTTGCACTACGCTTGCAAACAACCTAACATTCAACTGTTCGAAATATTCTGAATTCAAACTGTGGGGTTGTGCCCTAAAACGGTACATGCAGGATTAAGCGTAGCTGTATGCCTAATTTTTTCCATATAAACTATCTCACCACGATTCGGACTTCCTTAACTCCTGCTCTGGGTTGTTCCTCTGTCACTTTCCGTCGACCTTTGCTCTTTCGGCGTGGAGGCTTATGTATAACTTCCACGAACTCGCTCCACTTGGCCGTAACATAGAACTTTAATTTGCTTTGTACTTCCCAAGGCGTGAGCTTTGTGACAAGAGTCTGGTGCACAAGGAGGACCAAGCAATACGAGATGAGCGCCAAGAAGATCTGATTCCATATCGATTCCGGCTTCGAGCTGTGGAGCTTCACCAGGTTCAAGTGTTGCTTTATCCATTTGAAGAACAACTCGATTTGCCAGCGATATCGATAAATTTCACTAATCTTCTCGGCAGGAAGATCCCACACATTCGTCAACAACCGAAACCAGCGGCCTTTATCATCCTCATACTCCACCAAGCGCAATCTGACGGGAACCATATCCCTTTGCTCGTTTTGAAACCGCACGATGACATCGGCATCTCGTTGAATCATAGCATCGTCCTTGAGAGGGCGCTCGCAGATGACTTCGACTCGATTGTTGTCCCGAATTCGCCCAACAAATCTGGCCTTGTCGTCCGACCACCGCTTGTAGTGTCTGTAGTTCACGTAGCCCCGGTCCATTACATAGATGGCGTCATCGGGCTTCACCAATTCGACGGATATTTCTCCGTCGGACACTTTCGCAGTAGTTGCAATCACTCTCTCAGGGTAAACGGTCCCTGCGTCTTCAATCACGATTTGCGTGTGAAGTTTCACGACGTTTCTGCGACTCGTTAGTTTGGTCCACTGCCCCAAGAGTGG
>NZ_DASQMZ010000024.1:0-13871 GCF_035645235.1 Paenibacillus sp. | reverse complement strand
TGGCCCTCGAGCCCCTCGCGGCGCGCCAGCGTCATAATGCGCTCCCCGTCCCGCAGGAGCGCCTCGCGGCTGTACGAGATGAGGCTCGAGCGCTTCAGGAACGTATCGACGCCGAGCGGCGAAAAGAACCGCGCCGTCCCGCTCGTCGGCAGCACATGGTTCGGCCCGGCGAAATAATCGCCGACCGACTCCGCGCTGTACGGCCCGAGGAAAATCGCGCCCGCATGCTCGATGCGCCCCAGAAACCCGAGCGGATCGGCCACCATCAGCTCGAGATGCTCCGGCGCCAGCCGATTGCTGATCGCCGCCGCTTCCTCGAGCGACGCCGTCAGCAGCACCGCGCCGTGCTGCCGGATCGACGCCTCCGCGATGTCCCGCCGCGGCAGCAGCGCCAGCTGGCGCTCGACCTCCGCCTGCACCGCTTCCGCGAGCGCGCGCGACGGCGTCAGCAGCACCGCCGACGCCATCTCGTCATGCTCCGATTGCGAAAGCAAATCCGCCGCGATATAGGCGGCGTTCGCCCCCTCGTCGGCGATGACGACGATCTCGCTCGGCCCGGCGATCGAATCGATGTCGACGACGCCGTACACGAGCCGCTTCGCCAGCGCGACGTAAATGTTGCCCGGCCCGACGACCTTGTCGACCGCCGGAATCGTCTCCGTGCCGTACGCGAGCGCGGCGATCGCCTGCGCCCCGCCGACGCGGTACACCTCGGTGACGCCCGCTTCGGAAGCCGCGACCAAAATATACGGGTCGATGCCTTCCTTCCCGCCCGTCGCCGGCGGCGTCACCATCACGATCTCGCGCACCCCCGCGACCGCGGCCGGAATAATATTCATCAGCACCGAAGACGGATACGCCGCCTTCCCGCCAGGAACGTAGACGCCTACCCGCCCAAGCGGCCGTACCAGCTGGCCGAGCGTCGTGCCGTCCGGCTGGACGTCGACCCACGACTGCTTCCGCTGCTTCTCGTGATACGCGCGAATGTTCGCCGCCGCCGCCCGAATCGCGTCGAGGAACGCCTCGTCCACGTCCGCGTACGCCGCCGCGATCTCCTCCGGCGTTACCCGCAGCCGGTCCGCCGTCAGCGAGACGCGGTCGTGCTCCGCCGTGAACGCCAGCACCGCCCGGTCGCCTTCGGAGCGCACCCGCTCGACGATATCGCGCGCCGCCGCCTGCTGCGCTTCGTTTTCCGTATCGATGCGCCGATCGAGCCGAAACTCCTCCGGTCGCAATATCCGTAAATTCATGCCCACACGCCCCCTGTCACGCCCGTACCGCGATCGCCGACGACAGCCGGTCGCACAGCGACTGCACCGCTTCGCTCTTCATCCGGTAGCTGACGCGGTTCGCGATCAAGCGGCTCGTAATGTCGAACATCTTTTCCATCTCGACGAGCCCGTTTTCCCGCAGCGTCGTGCCCGTTTCCACCATGTCGACGATTCGGTCGGCGAGCCCGATGAGCGGCGCCAGCTCGATCGAGCCGTTCAGCTTAATGACCTCGACCTGCTGCCCCCGCTCGCGGAAATACTTCGACGCCACGACCGGATATTTCGTCGCCACGCGCGGATGCAGCGTAGGCTTCCAGTCCGGCAGCCCGATGACCGACATGCGGCAGCGCGCGATGCCGAGATCGAGCAGCTCGTAGACGTCCCGATTGTCCTCGACGAGCACGTCCTTCCCGACGATGCCGAGATCCGTCACCCCGTACTCCACGTACGTCGGCACGTCGACCGGCTTCGCCATAATGAACTCCATCGCGAGCTCCGGCACCGGAATGATCAGCTTGCGCGAGTCGTCGAGATCGTCCGGCAATTCGAAGCCCGCTTCGCGGAACAGCTCGGCGGCCTTCTTATAGATGCGCCCCTTGGGCATCGCGATGCGCAACGTCTCTTCCTTCTTCATGTTCGAAAAGGCCCCCTCACCCGAACGTAATCACCTGTTCGTACAGCTGTCCCCGGAACGCGAAGCGTCCGTCCGCGCCCGACGTCACGTCGCGCAGCTCCGCCGCGTCGTCCACCTTCGCCGTCGTCACCGCGGCGCCGTCCCCGCGCGCGCGCAGCTCGCTCGCGTGGCGCAGCGCCTCCTCGCGCTTCGCCGTCGCGTACGCGACCAACACGCGAGGCGCCGCGCCCGCGTCGCCCGCGCCGTTCGCCGCGACGTACTCCAAGATTCGATTCGTCTTCAGCGAAAACCCCGTCGCCGGCGCCGGCCGCCCGAACTGGCCGAGCAGATTATCGTACCGGCCCCCGCTGAGCACTGGGAAACCCAAGTCGGAAGCGTAGCCCTCGAACGTCAGTCCCGTATAATAATTAAAATCGCCCGTCATCGTCAGATCGATCAGCACGTCGCTGACCGCCTCGTACGCGCTGAGCACCGCCCAGACGTCGCATAGATGCCGGATCGCGGCCTGCGCCGTCGGACTTCCCGACAGCGCGAGCGCCTGCTCGCACACCTCCTGGCCGCCCCGAAGCCGCAAAATCCCTTCGAGCTCCCGCCGAACGGCCTCCGGAACGTCCAACGCGCGCAGCGCTTCCCGGTACCCGACGTAATCCCTGCGCAGAAGATGGTTTTTCAGCGCTTCCTGCGCCTCGACCTGACCCGGCAGCGTCTCGTCGAACAGGCCGTGCAGGAAGCCGACATGGCCGATCGCGACGCGGAATTTCCGCACGCCCGCCGCTTTCAGGCAAGCGATCGACAGCGCGATCGCTTCCGCGTCCGCCTCCGCGCTCGCGTCCCCGACAAGCTCGACCCCCGTCTGGAAAAACTCCGAGTTGCGTCCCGCTTCTTCTTCGATCGCGCGGAACACGTTGGCGTGGTACGCGAGCCGAATCGGCAGCGGCTCATCCCTTAGCAGCGAAGAGACGACGCGCGCGATCGGCGCCGTCATATCGGAGCGCATGACGAGCGTCGTCCCCCATCGATCCAACAGCTTAAACAGCTTCTTATCGCTCGTCGCGCTCGCCACGCCTACGGTATCGTAAAATTCTAACGTCGGCGTCATAATTTCGCGGTAACCCCAGCGCCGCATGCACGCCATTACGTTCGATTCAATGCGGCGGAGCCGCTCCACCGCCTCCGGCAAATAGTCGGTGACGCCGACCGGCTTCTCGAACACCTTCGGTTTCGACACGTCCGTCCCGCTCCTTCTCGTTTCGTTCCCATCGCGGCGGTGAAGCGGCCTGCCGCCCGAGTCCGCGTGCATTCGTCGGACCCGCTCCGGCCGCCACTCGCTTCACCACATTAAAGTGCTACCATATTAGCAAACGAAAGCGTTTATTCGTTATATTATCACGCGGCATGGGAGGCGTCAACCGCACAGCCGCCCTCTTTCAATCCTGCGAACGCCTTATTCGGATCGGCCTTCCGCGGCGTCCCGCATCGTCCCCAGGGGACGCAGCGGGTTGCCGCCGACGAAGGCGCCGGGCTCTACGTCCTTATGTACGACCGAGCCCGCCGCTACGACCGCCCCATCGCCGATGACGACGCCGGGCAAAATCGTACAGTTCGCGCCGATCATCACCTCGTCGCCGATGACGACGTCGCCGAGCCGATATTCCCGGATCAGGTACTCATGCGTCAGAATGGTCGTATTGTATCCGATGATGCAATTGCGCCCGACCTTGATCCGCTCCGGGAAAAACACATCGGGCATCACCATCAGCGCGAACGATGTCTTTTCGCCGACCTGCATGCCGAGCACCCGGCGGTAAATCCACCGCTTCACCGACAACAAAGGCGTATACCGGGAAAGCTGGATAAAAACAAAATTCCGCACGGCTTTGACGAAGCTCACCGTGCGGTACACATGCCATAACGCGTTCGCCGCCCCCGAGGGCGCCGGATAACGTTCCAATCGTCTCATCGCGCTTCATCCTTCGCCCGGCTTACGATCGCCGGCAGCTCCCGAATATCTTCGATCCAATAATCCGGCTCGCAGCGCATTAGGTCTTCCTTGCTCTTGATCGACCACGCGACCGCCGCCGAGCGGACGCCGGCCGCCCGCGCCGCGAGCAAATCTCCCGCGCTGTCCCCGACCATGAGCGTCTCTTCCGGCGCCGCGCCCATAGCGGCAAGCGCCTTCTGCACGGGCTCCGGATGCGGCTTCGCGTGCGTCACGTCGTCCAAGGAGACGATGTGCTCGATGAAGCCGTCCATGCCGCACAGCTTCAGGCCCATCTCCGACGTCTTGCGAATCTTCGTCGTGACGACGCCCATCCGCACGCCGGCCCCGCGAAGCTCGGCCATCACCTCGACGACGTGCGGGTAGCCGCGGACGAGCGCGTCGTGATGCGCCCAGTTGTATTCCCGGTACAAGCCGATCAGCTCTTCGACGTCTTCGTCCCCCGACATCCCTGCCGTCTCCCGAAACATATCGTGGAGCTTATTGCCCATGTACGGCGTCAGCGTCTCCCGGGAGATCATCGGCCAGCCTTTGCGCTCCCATACGTACTCGAACGAACGGAAAATCAATTCGTTCGTATCCAATATCGTGCCGTCCAAATCAAACAGAACCGTTCGAATCATGCGTATCGCTTCGCTCCCGTCTTTCTCCCGTCGTCGCGCCCGCTTCGCCGGCTTCCTCCGCCGCATGCTCCGTGCCCGTCTCGGCGTTCGGCGCCGCGGCGACGTCCTTCGTCGAGCGGATCGGATCCGAATACCGCTCCGCCGAATAGCCCTTCGCCCTGCGGAACAGGATCAACGCGATCGCGCCGAGCACGCATAATACCGCTACGAGCTGCGAAATCCGGATGTTGCCGTAGTCCATCTTTCCCGGAGGCGCCATCAGCAGCATCGGGGACCATAAAGCTTCCAGCAAGTTTTCCAGCCACTTCGGGCCGTCGAACGCCAAGGAATCGGTCCGCAGCCCCTCAATAAAGAACCGTCCGATCGAGTACCAAATAAAATAACTGAGCAGCAGCTCGCCCGACCGGACGAACGGCAGCCGCCGCAAGCCGAACAACAGCAGCAGCCCGGCAACATTCCATATGGATTCATATAAGAACGTAGGATGACGATACACTTCTTGAATGTACATCTGCTCGACGATGAAATTCGGCAGACGCAGCGCCTCCCGCAAGAACGCCTCCGTCACCGGGCTGCCGTACGCCTCCTGATTGACGAAGTTGCCCCAGCGTCCGATCGCTTGACCGACGATCAAGCTCGGCGCGCAGATGTCGGCGATGCGCCAGAAGCTGTATCCCTTATGCCGGATATAAAGATATCCTGAAAGCAACGCCCCGATCAACGCGCCGTAGATCGCGATGCCGCCCTCCCAAATGCGAAAGACCGAGAGCGGATCGTGCTGATAGTCCTGCCAACGGAACGCCACGTAATAAATTCTTGCGAAGATGACCGACGAAGGGACGCCGATCAAGAGCAGATCCATGAAGAAATCGGGCACGATGCCGAACCGCTTCCCCTCGCGTACGGCCAACGCCAATCCGACCAAGGCGGCCGTGCCGAGAATAATGCCGTACCAATGCACCGTAATCGGCCCTAGACGGAACGCGATCGGATCAAGCGCCAACGTGTGAATCATGCCAAGATTCTCCCCTCGTTATTCCACTTCGTCGTAGTCTTCCGCGATCGTCTCCGTAAGTCGGTTCGTAAATTGCTGCGCGGCGTTGTAGCCCATTCGCTTCAACCGGTAGTTCATCGCCGCCACCTCGATAATGACCGCAAGGTTCCTGCCCGGGCGTACCGGGATCGTCACCAGCGGCAGATCGGTGTCGATGATGCGCGTCTTCTCCTCGTCGAGGCCGAGCCGGTCGTATTGCTTGTCCTGCTGCCACGTCTCGAGCCGCGCGACGACGGAAATTTTCTTGAAATTGCGCACGGCGCCCGCCCCGAACAGCGTCATGACGTTAATGATGCCGAGTCCGCGGATCTCCAGCAGGTGGCGAATCAAGTCCGGCGCGTTCCCGTGAAGCTCGTTATCGGCCGTCTGGCGGATTTCCACCGCGTCGTCGGCGACGAGCCGGTGGCCGCGCTTCACGAGCTCCAGCGCCGTCTCGCTCTTGCCGATGCCGCTCGAGCCCGTGATCAGCATACCGACGCCGTAAATATCGACGAGCACGCCGTGAATCGTCGTGGACGGCGCCAGCCGGTTCTCCAAATACCCCGTCAAGCGGCTCGCGAACATCGTCGTCGTCATCGGGCTGCGCAGCAGCGGGATCTCGTGCGCGTTCGCCGCTTCCAACAGCTCTGCCGGCACCTCAAGGCCTCGCGTCACGAGCAAGCACGGGGTATCGCTTTGGCACAGCGCCTCGGAACGCTCCCGGCGCGTCGCGCCCGTCAGCGTCTCGAAGAACGACATTTCCGTTACGCCGAGCAGCTGCACACGTTCCTTCGCGTAATAATTCGAATATCCGGCCAAGACGAGGCCCGGCCGGTGCAAATCGGCCACTTGGATCGGCCGCTGGAGGCCTGCCTCCCCGGCCAGCACTTCCAATGCGAAATGCTTTACCAAGTCTGCGGCTTTCACTTTTTTCGCCATAGTGTGAACGTCTCCCATACGATGAGCAGTTGACTCCTTTTCCCATCGTATCGGAAACCCCCCGCGAAATCAACCGAACCTGGATCCTTCCTTCGCTTCCGGCTCGAGGGGGACCCATATTTCCAGCTCCGACGTCGGGTCGTTCTCGCGGTATCGGTCATCGTACGCCTCCACATCGAAGCCGCACCGCCCCGTCGGGAACGTTCCGTTCGCCCCGCCGGCCGCCGGCCACGCCCGCGCGCGCTCCCCGCTCTCCGGCAGCCAGACGCCATAGACGTAATCGAACGTCTCCTGCAGCCGCTCCGTCGACCCGATATGCGTCGCCGCCGCATAACGTCCCCCGGGGATCGTCAGCGCGACCATGCCCTCGGGCGCGATTCCTTCGCCATCCGTCTCGATGCACGCCACGTACGTGAACGCGCCGGCGCGACCCTCCATGCCCGGTTCGTACAACTCGACGCCGAACGCCATGCCGCCTCGCTTGACGTTCGGCACGCCTTCGCACATGGCGGCGCATCGGGTCCACGCCTCCGCGATGTTCCGATCCTTCGCGACGTCCGTCCGCACCGCAACGCCGACCGCCGTCGTCGCCTGCCGTTCCTTGATGATTACCTTCATCGTACCCGCTCCTCCTCGACCTCTCCGATAGTCGCCAGGGGTGACGCCGTACTTCCGCTTGAACGCCCGAAGGAACGTCTCCGGCGACGCGAAGCCGCACGAGAGGCCGATATCGATCAGCTTATCGTTCGTCCGCTTCAACGCATATCCCGCCGCCTGCAGCCTCCGGTCCCTGACGTACTCGGCCAACGTCACGCCCATCCACGCCCGGAACAATCGGTGAAAATGGAAAGCCGAGCAACCGACCGCCGCCGCGACGTCCTCCAAGCGGACGTCTTCGTCGAGCCGTTCGTCCACGTACTGCTTCGCCGCCAACAGCCGCGCCAACGTTTCGTTCATTGTACGCCCTCCTCCCCCGGTCGAATTTATCGTATCCGTTCGCGAGCTCGACGTCTTGATGTTTCTTGCTCTCCCTGCCGAAAATGCAAAAGAAGCCGCCCCTCCCGGGACGGCTTCGAAGCGATTCTTACAAGAATACGTTCTTTTCCGTTTCTTTGTCGAACACATGCGCTTTGTTCATGTCGAACGCAAGGCGCAGGTTCGAACCTTCCTTCACGCCTGCACGGCCGTCGACGCGAGCGATGATCGACTCGTTGCCGATGCCTGCAAGGTACAAGAACATCTCGTGACCGAGGTTCTCCGCGACTTCGACGTTCGCGTTCACGATGCTGTTCGGGGACGCCTCGAGGAAGATCGGCTCTTGGTGGATGTCTTCCGGGCGAACGCCGAAGACGACTTCCTTACCGACATAGCCCTTCTCGCGAAGCACCTTCGCGCGGCCTTCCGGGAATACGATGTTGACGCCGTTCGCCTTGAAGCGAACTTCGCCGCCTTCTTCGGACAACGTACCGGCGATGAAGTTCATCGACGGCGAGCCGATGAAGCCCGCTACGAACATGTTCACCGGGTAGTTATAAACTTCTTCCGGCGTCGCGGCTTGCTGAATGAAGCCGTCCTTCATAACGACGATCCGGCTGCCCATCGTCATGGCTTCCGTCTGGTCGTGCGTTACGTATACGACCGTCGTCTCAAGGCGCTTGTGCAGCTTCGAGATTTCGGCGCGCATCTGTACGCGCAGCTTCGCGTCGAGGTTGGAAAGCGGTTCGTCCATCAAGAACACTTGCGGTTCGCGAACGATCGCGCGGCCCAAGGCGACACGCTGACGCTGACCGCCGGAGAGCGCTTTCGGCTTGCGATCGAGCAGATGCTCGATGTCGAGAATCTTCGCCGCTTCGCGGACGCGCTTATCGATGTCGGCCTTCTTGAACTTGCGGAGCTTGAGGCCGAACGCCATGTTTTGATATACGTTCATGTGCGGGTAGAGCGCGTACGATTGGAATACCATCGCGATGTCGCGATCCTTCGGAGCGACGTCGTTCACGACGCGGTCGCCGATGTAGAGCGTACCTTCCGAAATTTCTTCCAAGCCGGCGATCATCCGAAGCGTCGTCGACTTGCCGCAGCCGGACGGGCCTACGAGCACCAAAAATTCTTTATCCGCGATATCGAGATGGAAATCGGAAACGGACGGCGTATCGGACCCTGGGTATCTCTTATAAATGTGTTCCAAGCGTACTCCTGCCATGATCAGTAGTCCCCCTTGCACATATTGGTTAACTTGATACCCTCATTCTACCTCAGCGAGGGACAGTAGACTATGCACAAGGTTCACAAAAAATTTATTTCCTTTTCGTTACTTTATACAAGAGCAAGGCCAACCGCACCAATACCGCATGCTCGAAGTCGCGGACGTCCATGCCGGTTTCCTGTTTGAACTTGTCCAGCCGGTAAAGCAGCGTGTTCCGGTGGATGTAAAGGCGCTTAGCGGTGTCGCTGACATTGCAATTATCGGTAAAGAACGCTTCGAGCGTCTGCAGCATCTCCGGTTCGAACACCGGCTCCGACCGGCGAAGCACCCCTTCCATGAACTTGCTCTTGGCCCGCTTGGGCACCGCGTCCAGCAGCGTCTCAAGTCTCAGCTCCCAGGGGAGATGAATATAAGACGCATGCCGGAAGGCGCGCCCGAGCTCGATCGTCTCCCGTAACGTAACGACGGTTTGAATGAGGGACGTGCCCGGGGAGAACGGGTACGTCGCCGCGACGTGACATTCGCCGACTCCTTCGCTCGCCGCCATATCCTGCAGCCCCGACGCGATCGCGGCCAGCGATTCCTCCAACGACTCCTCTTCGCCGTCCCGCTCCTCGGCCAGCAGCGATTCGTCGCCCAAAATCAGCCATTGTCGATTATGTAATGGGACTAAGACGACGTCGGCCTCGAAGAACGAACGGAGCAGCTTCATCAGCTCGGCGTAAGGCGCGAGCTGCCGTTCCGTCTGATCGCCGTACATAAGCAGCGGCACCTTGACGCCTCTTAACATCGGCCAACGCGCCAGCGCCTCCGGCAGGTCGGCGTCGTGATCGCCTTGCTCGATGCGCTCCATAATCCATTCGGACAGCATCGCGGACAATCGTTCGTCCTCGCTTATTCCTTTGCGAACCGCGCCGCCCCGCTCAATCTCGAGCAGCATGGCCACGAGCTCCCGCTCGGCGGGCGTCAATTCGCCGTGTACGACGAGCCGCACGCCGGCGGCGACGACGGTCCCCTTTTCCCCATCGTACGTTCGCTCTTCTCCCGCCTCTTCGGCGGTCACCCGTTTCCCGAAGATCGTCTCGAGCTTCTTGCACAGCTGTTCCAGTTCCATCTCCGTCTCCTCGCCAGCCTCTTCTTTACTCTTATTGTAGCACGTCTACCCAAGGGTTAGGAGGAAAAGGATCGAGAGCAGCGAAAATACGGCGCCGATAAGATACAGGAACGAGACCGTCTGACGTTGGGTCAGTCCCCAGTGCAGCAAGCTGTGATGCGTGTGCAGCTTATCGGCGCGATGCAGGCCCCGTCCGGAGAGCAGCCTTCTGGAGAATACGATCGCCGTATCCATAATCGGTACCCCTAGCGCCAACAGCGGCACGAACACGGACAGCACCGTCGCGCTCTTCAGCGTCCCGTCGACGGCGATGACGGCCAGCGCAAACCCAAGGAACGTCGCCCCGGCGTCTCCCATAAACATCTTGGCGGGATAGAAATTGTACGCTAAAAATCCAAGCGCTCCGCCGGCGACGATCGCCGCGGCCGCTGCGGTAGCGTCCTGACCCTTCAGCAAAGCCACGACGAGCAGCGTCAGCGAGGAAATTACCGCGATGCCCGATGCGAGGCCGTCGACCCCGTCGATAAAATTCATCATGTTGATCATGGCGAAAATCCAGAGCATCGTAGCCGCCGCGCTTGCGATATCGCCGAACATCCACATCCCTTCGCCTCCGAACCGGATCCCCGCGATGTCGATGCCGAACCATAGCGGGACGGCGGAGACCGCCGCGTAAACGATTACGCGCGGCCAAACCGGGAATTCGCGCCCTTTGGTTTTATACGCGTCGTCGACGAGACCCGTCGCCACGAGCGCCGCGCCGCCGATGCCCAGCGCCGCCGTCAACGGCGTCCATCCGATTAAGATATATAAAGCTGCCATGCAGCCGGCGTAAATCGCCAGTCCGCCCATAAGCGGTATTGGCTCTCGGTGGATTTTCCGCGGCGACGGCCGATCGACGAAGCCTCTCCGCAGCGCCGCTTCGCGGATCGGGGGAACCATGGTGTATACGGTGCCGAGAGCGGTCAAGAGAGCAATCACATAGCGCAGAGCGTTCACCCCTTTTCGTTATGCCTAGGTTTACCGGAATGGTTTCGCAGGATACCGGAAATAATTAGGCACAGCTATAAGGAGGCTGATCGTTGTGCACTTGGCTTACGGAACCGGCGAGCTGCTCGTCTCATGGCCGGCTGGAGCGGAGCCCGACCTAATCTCGTACGCGGCGCGCGCCCTTGACCCTTCGGCCGCCGAAGCCGCGCTCCGCCGGGCGGTTCGCGAGCCCGTCGCTTCCGAGCCGCTTTCGCGACTTGCCGCCGGTCGGCGCGAGGCGGTCATCCTGGTGAGCGATGTGACGCGGCTGTGCCCGACGGCCGAAATTTTGCCTCATCTCTTAGACGCGCTGAACGAAGGCGGACTGCCGGATTCGCGCATCCGCGTCGTCGTCGCGCTGGGTACGCACCGAATGCAGACGGAAGCGGAGCTCCGGGACATCGCGGGGGAGGCGTTCCGACGCGTCGCCGTGGTCAACCACTCCGCGGCGCCCGAGGATTGCGTCGAGCTCGGCACTACCGCCCTGGGAACCCCCATCGCGCTGAATCGAATCGTTGCGCAAGCCGATCTGCGCATCGCCGTCGGCAACATCGAGCCGCACCGTCTCGTCGGCTTGTCCGGGGGCGGGAAAGCGTTGTTTCCCGGCGTCGCCGCCGCGCCGTCGATCGAACGCCACCATGCGCTGTCCCGGCGATTCGCCGCCGTCCCCGGCTACGACGACAACCCGTTGCATCGCGATATCGAAGAGGCCGTCGCGATGTGTCCGGTTCATTTCCTGTGTAATGTCGTCGTCGACCACCGGCGGCGTCTGCTCGGCGTCTTTGCCGGCAGCCTTACGGAGGCGCATCGACAGGGCGCGCGGTTCGCAAGGGAGCAGTTTCTCGTACCGATCGGCCGGCGTTACGAACTGGTCGTCGCAAGCGCGGGAGGCGCTCCGAAAGATATGCAGCTGTATCAGGCGATCAAGTCGTTGGAAAACGCCGCCGGCTTCGCCGCGCCCGGTGCGCCCATTCTGCTCGTCGCCCGCTGCCAAGAAATTTACGGCAACGGAACGTTCCAGTCGTGGGCGGAGACGCACGCCGATCGCGAGCGAGCCGTACAGCGCTTGAAGGAACGCTTCGTGCTTGGCGCGCACAAGCTTCGAATTCTCCATGACATCGTCGCTAAGCATCCCGTTTCTTTATATTCGGACATACCGGCTCCCTTGGCCGAGCTGTTAGGGTTCCGACCGGTCGAGGACGTGCAGCGGTGGATCGAGCACCACGTTCGGCCCGGCGTCCGCGCGGCCGCGATGCCGTGCGCCGCTTTGACGTACCCGCACCCTTAAGTCTTGGCGAAGCCGAGCGTTATCGGGTATAATCGTTCCAGAATGGGAGGGAACCGCAATGAATCATCTGGATACGATTATGGAGCACAACCGCAGTTTCGTCGAAGAGAAGAAGTACGAGGAATTTTTAACGACGAAATTTCCGGACAAGAAAATGGTCGTCCTCACCTGCATGGATACTCGCCTGATCGATTTGCTGCCGCGGGCGATGAACCTTCGCAACGGAGACGCCAAAATCATCCGCAACGCCGGAGCGATCGTAACCCAGCCGTTCGGCAACATCATGCGAAGCATTCTGGTCGCCTTATACGAACTCAACGCGCAAGAGGTTTTTGTCGTCGGGCACCACGAGTGCGGCATGACCGGCCTGAACGCCTCGAAAATTATCGAGAAGGCCAAGCACCAAGGCGTGTCCGACAATACCATCGAGACGTTAATGCATGCGGGCATCGACCTGGAGCGCTGGCTGACCGGTTTCGATAATGTGACGCAGGGCGTCATGAAGAGCGTTCAAATTATCCGCAATCATCCGCTGCTCCCCGCCGGCACGCCGGTGCACGGCCTGATTATCCATCCCGAAACAGGCAAACTAGACGTGTTGGTCAACGGTTACGAATAAGGCCCTATTGAAAAAGAGACGCGCCCCGGCCGTGATGGTCGGGGCGCATTCGTTATGCCAGGATTAACGTAAGAAACGCCCTTTCGTCGACCGAAAGGGCGTTACATTGCGTTATTCATATTTATGGTGAGCCATGAAGGACTCGAACCTTCGACACCCTGATTAAAAGTCAGGTGCTCTACCGACTGAGCTAATGGCTCAAAAGGTGGTGGAGGATGATGGATTCGAACCACCGAACCCGTAAGGGAAGAGATTTACAGTCTCCCGCGTTTGGCCACTTCGCTAATCCTCCACGATGGTACATATGGTGGCTTGGGACGGAATCGAACCGCCGACACATGGATTTTCAGTCCATTGCTCTACCGACTGAGCTACCAAGCCTTGTAATAAAAAATAAAATGGCGGAGCCGACGGGATTCGAACCCGCGGTCTCCTGCGTGACAGGCAGGCATGTTAGGCCTCTACACCACGGCTCCGCGATAAAATATTGGTTGCGGGGGCAGGATTTGAACCTACGACCTTCGGGTTATGAGCCCGACGAGCTACCGGACTGCTCCACCCCGCGATAGTTACATGGTGGGCGCTGACGGGATCGAACCGCCGACCCTCTGCTTGTAAGGCAGATGCTCTCCCAGCTGAGCTAAGCGCCCTGGGTATGAAAGTGGTAGCGGCGGAGGGGATCGAACCCCCGACCTCACGGGTATGAACCGTACGCTCTAGCCAGCTGAGCTACGCCGCCACGAAATAAAGTTTGTCCATTCCTTCGATGATGAAGGGAATGGCGGAGAGAGAGGGATTCGAACCCTCGCACCGCTTACGCAGTCTAACCCCTTAGCAGAGGGTCCCCTTGAGCCACTTGGGTATCTCTCCAAAGCCACAGGAGCGTCTTTGTCCCCTGAAAACTGGATGCGAAACTGAGTATACTACACATCCGGCCTGCAGCACAAACGGTAAGTTTATGCCGCAGAGCAATGATTTGGATAAGTCCTCGACCGATTAGTACTCGTCAGCTGCACGCATTGCTGCGCTTCCACCTCGAGCCTATCAACCACGTCGTCTACATGGGGTCTTCAAGCAGGGAAATCTCATCTTGAGGGGGGCTTCACGCTTAGATGC
>NZ_DASQMZ010000023.1:0-37950 GCF_035645235.1 Paenibacillus sp. | reverse complement strand
AAGTCATGCTGGTTCCGAGCACGCTTGAGGGTACGGTGAAGACGAGCGGCGGCGAAGCGGTTCCGGGCGCGGAGGTGACGCTGCTCTCGGCGGACGGGGTGCGGTACGCGACGACGGACGAGACGGGGACCTACGCGTTCGGGAATTTGGCGCCGGATGTGTACGATGTAACCGTCGTCTTAGCGCCGTATAAAGCGGCTTCCGAAGTCGGCATTTCGATTGGTTCCGCAATGAATATCACAAGCGATTTCGAGTTGCCGGACATCGACTGGACGATGTCGCCTGCGAATACGGTTCTTGCCGCGGGCAGCCACTTCTCGCTCTACGTCGATCCCGATGGAACGGCGTGGTCGTGGGGGTACAACGGTAACGGCCAGTTAGGCATCGGATCGACCTCTCATTACTCTGCGCCCGTGCGGGTCAACGGCCTGCAGGGTGTGGTCTCGGTCGCCGCTGGAACCAACCATGCCGTTGCGCTGACATCCGACGGTCAGGTATGGTCTTGGGGCAATAACGCTTACGGACAATTAGGGGACACGACGACGACCCAGCGGAACGCGCCGGTGCTTGTGACGGGATTGCCGGAGATCATCGCGGTCTCTGCCGGGGATCTCTTTACGTTAGCTTTGGATTCAGGCGGCAATGTCTGGTCGTGGGGCTATAACGGGAGCGGGCAGCTAGGCGACGGGACGACGACGAACCGAACGGCGCCAATGCAAATTCCCTCCGCAACGTTATCGGATGTCATCGCCATTGCGGCCGGGCCCTATTTCGCAGCAGCACTAAAGCACGATGGGACCGTGTGGACTTGGGGCTACAACGGATATGGACAACTAGGCGACGGGACGACAACGAACCGGACGATTCCCACTCAAGTCGGCGGGCTCGCGAACGGCGCGGCCATTGCCGCAGGCGATAGGCACATCCTCGTGTTAAAGCAGGACGGGACCGTCTGGACTTGGGGCAATAACAGCAACGGTCAATTGGGAGACCGCACGTCGACGAGCCGGCGTTCCCCAGCTATGGCGCTAGGTCTTACGAATGTAAAGCGGATCGCAGCCGGGTCGCAGCATTCCATCGCAGTCAAGGAAGACGGAACGCTATGGACCTGGGGATCGAACAATTACGGGCAATTGGGCGACGGGACGACGACGGATCGTTGGAGCCCGAGTCGGAGCAAGACGTTGGCCGACATAACCGAAATCGGATTGAGAGGGGACCTTCACTCCTTAGCGTTGGGACATGACGGGGACGTATGGGCGTGGGGGAGAAACAACACCGGGCAGCTGGGGAATGGTACGACGGTTACCAGTTTGACGCCAGTGTCCGTCGTGTTCATCCCGAAAGTGACGGTAACGGCCGGGGTCGGCCGAGTGACCGTCGCCGGCGCGCAGCCAGGCGCTACGATAAAGCTGTACGACGCAACGAATTCGGTTTTCAGGGAAGCCGTCGCCGACGGAAGCGGAGGAGCGGAGTTCTCTTCATTGCCGGCCGGACAGACGTATCGGGCGACGCAAACCATTAACGGCGTGGAAAGCGCTCTGTCGGAAGCGGCGGTCGTTCTGGGGGACGCGCCGAATCCCGTGATCTCGCTGCTCGGCGAGAGCACGGTGCGAGTGATCGAAGGGGCCGTGTACGTCGATGACGGCGCAACGGCTGTCGACGATGAGGACGGCAGTATTACCGAGTGGATTACGGTCGGCGGTACGTTCGCGGACACGTCGACCCCGGGCATCTTTACGATTACTTATAACGTGTCGGATTCGGACGGCAACGCCGCGGCGGAAATCACGCGGACGGTGGAGGTCGCGCCGCAACCGGTAACGGTCGCGTCCGGCGTCGGCAGCATCGCCGTCAGCGGAGCGTATCCCGGCGCATTCTTAAAGTTGTACGATGCCGACGCAGCGACAGTGTTCGGCGAGACGACGGCGAACGAGGAGGGAGCGGCCGTATTCGCGAACGTACCGCCGGGGCAGCCATTCCACGCGACGCAAACGGTGAACGGCGTGGAGAGCAACCCCTCGGTCGAGGTAGCCGCGGTTGCGGAGAGCGACACCGAGGCGCCGATCCTGAACTTGAACGGCTTGGACGTGGTTCGCGTCGCGGTCGGTGAATTGTACGAGGATGAAGGGGCCGCAGCGTATGACGAGGCGGACGGGGATCTCACAGGGAGTATCGTCACCGGCGGTACGTTCGTAGGCACGGAAGCGATCGGTACGTTCGTAATAATTTACTATGTTACGGATGCCGCCGGCAACGAGGCGACCCCGGTAACCCGAACCGTTCAGGTCGTGCCCGCCCCGGTGACGGCCGTATCCGGGCACGGCTCCATTATCGTCGTCGGAGCGGAGCCGGACGCGGGTTTGAGGCTTTACGATACGGTCACCTCGGCGGTGTACGCCGAGGTGTACGCAAACTCGTTCGGCAGCGCCGTCTTCGCTGGATTGACGCCGGGGAATATGTTCGCGGTGACTCAGACGGTGAACGGATTGGAGAGCGATCCGACGGCGGCGATCGTCGTACTGGAGTACGTCCTGCCGCTGCAGCCCATGCTGATCAACGCGCAAACGAGTTCGGACGGGACGCGGATCGTCTTGACGTACGACAAAGCCTTGCAGCCTTCGGCAATCGACAAGGGGAAATTTTCGGTTGTCGTCAACGGCGTCGCGGCGACGGTAACCGAAGCCGAAAATGAAGGGAATGTTCCGTACAATGTGATTTTAACGTTAGCCGACCCGGTGGCATATGACGACGAAATTTGGTTATCGGCGGAGGACGGCGCGGTCCAAGGAATCGAAGGTTACCCGAGCGCCCCGTCCGACGTAAGCGTGACGAATGCGACGGCGCTTCCGCTATCCGAACAAGTGCGTCAGCTCCTGCGGCAATCGGATCCCGATCAGAACGGCATCGGGATCGGGGATATCCTCTTCTGGTTGCGCGGACATGTCTTGCCGGATTTGAACGGCGATGGCGTCGCGGACGGTCAAGATCTGAGGCAAATGTTGCAATGGGTCGAACCGATCGCCTTCGAGTCGTAAATCGTCACGAGCAAGCACCTGTAGGTGAATAAGCGAGCCGTCATCCGGATAAGGATGACGGCTCTTTTCTGTTTTGACCGCAAGGAAAGTTTTATCTTTTCAGGTTTTCGTTTTGCATTTTTATCGTTTTACTGGAAACCGCGTCGGAGTCCCCTAAAGCGCTGCGCCTAACGTTATAATAGGTAGACAACTTTGGGGAGGAACGCCGTAGATGAAAGTGCCGAAGTTCTTCTCGCTGAAACATACGATAATGCTTTTATTTCTTCCGTTGATCGTCGTGTTCGTGATTCTCAGCGGATCTTCTACGTATCTCTTGGCCGTTCGGCAAATCGAAGAAAACGCGTATCGAAACATAACGGATCTTGTGGTGCAAACCAAGAGCCATATGAACGAACAGCTGTTAGTCGTCTTCGGGGAGCTGGTCGCCGTCGTGAACGGCTCCGACATCGGCGCGATGGTGACCAGTTTGCATTCGAACGAAGGATTGGACTCCGGCCGATATCTTTCCGTCGCCAATCAATTCGAGCGAATTTATCAGACGCATTACCCGATGATCGATTCCATCTATATGAACTTTAATGACGGGAAAGCGTCGTATACGAAAGTGAACTATTTGCTGAGCGACGTAAACTTTTCGTATAAGGACTATTCGAGCCGATATCCGAACGCCACCTTCGACTATCGCTGGGAAAATCTGCATGAGGACGATATCTTTCGGTATGTAGGCGGGGAGAAGGAAAAGGTCGTCAGCGTGTTCAGCTTGTTCGGCTCGGACACGTCTCAGGCGAGAGGAATCGTCTTATTCCATCTGAAGGAAGCGTTCTTCAGTCAAATTCTTAGCCTTGTAGAAATTAGCGAGAACGGCTACTTAGCATTGGCGAGCGCGGACGGCTTGATGATGTTTAAAGACGTAGACGACGCCTACGTGCCGGATGACAAGGTTCGGAGCCACTTAATGCAGCGGGAAGCGGCGTCCGGGACGTTCCGATTTACGAAAACTGGCGGGGAGCGAACCGTGGTCATTTACGATACCTTGCCGATCAACGGCTGGAGGCTCGCGGCGATCTTTCCCGAGAACGATATTCTGGAGAAGATCGGTTATATTAAATACCTGACGATCGGCATGATGATCATCGTGATCGCCGTCGCGGCAGCCATGTCGCATATTCTGCTTCGTACGGTGACGCGGCCGATTTCCGCGCTGACGTCGAAAGTGAAGCAGGTCGAAAGCGGAAAACTGGACACCATATTCGATATCCGCACGAACAATGAGATCGGAATTTTGAACCGGGGGATCGGCAGCCTGATCCAGAGAGTCCAACTGCTGTTACACGACATCCGTCTGGAGCAAGAACAAAAAAGAAAGGCCGAGTTGGCTGTCTTGAACGAACAAATCAAGCCGCATTTTCTATATAATACGCTTCATTCTTTAGGGCAATTGATCGCGATGGAGCGCAAGTCGGAGGCGCTGGCGATGGTCGACTCGCTGTCGACGTTTTATCGCCTTGGACTTAGCAACGGCAAAGAAATGATCGACGTCCAGGAGGAGGTCGAGCTCGTTCAGCATTACTTGTACATCGTCGGTCAGCGGTATAGCGACACGATGCGGTATACGGTCGAGGTCGACCCGGCACTGAATCGTTATGTCGTGTTGAAGCTGCTGTTGCAGCCTTTGGTGGAAAACGCGATTTATCATGGCGCCAAACAAAAGCGAGGGTTATCCGACATCGCGGTCACGGGGACGGTGCAGGGCGAGTGCATGATCTTCCGCATCGCGGACAACGGCAAGGGGATTCCGGAGGAGCGGCTTCGGTCGATCCAAGCTTCGCTCCGGGGGCGGCATGAGCCGGAGCACGGCAAGGGATTCGGGCTGTACAACGTTCATGCGCGGATCCAAAGCTACTTCGGCGCCGCGTACGGCATCGAAATCGAAAGCGAATACGGGGAAGGCACCGTCGTGACGGTGAGGCTTCCGAAGCTTCGCAGACAGGAGGTTGGCGACTCGTGAAAATTCTCATCGTCGACGACGACGTGATTATTCGGAAAGGACTAAGCGAGGGGATCGACTGGCCGCGGCACGGGTTCGAATTGATCGGCGCGGCCGGCGACGGGGAAGAGGCCTTGGAGCTTATGAAGCTGCAGACGCCGGACATCGTCATCTCGGACATCCGGATGCCGTTCATGGACGGGCTGGAGCTGGCCGAGCGAATGAACGAGTCGTACCCGTGGGTGAAGCTCGTGCTGTTGACCGGGTATCAAGAATATGAATACGCGAAGAAAGCCATCGAAATGAGGGCGTCGGAGTATTTAATCAAGCCGATCCATAACATGGCCCTGCTCCAGAAGGTGATCGAGCTCGGCGCTCAAATCGAGCAGGAGCGAACGTATTCCCGACAGGTGCAAGAAGGAATGCCGCTTCTTCGGCAGCGATATTTGCAGAAGCTTGTCACGGGCGCGGCGGGGTCGGATTTTCATTCGGAGATAAAATTTCTAGCGCTGCCGCTGGATAAAACCGTCTTTCACGTCATGGTGATAAAAATCGACGGACTGCATCACCCGGAGCTCCTGAAGAGGTATTCGGAGAAAGAAATTATTAAATATTGCGTGCACAACATCGCTCGGGAGCTTCTAGGGGACCGAGGGCTGACCTTCGATTGCGAGGACGACGAAATCGCCGCGATTGTTACGGGAGATGCCGATCCGAAGGGGCTGTTCGAGAGCGCGTACGCGTTCGCGGAAGAGCTGCTGGATCAGGTGAAACGGTACGTGAAGACGACGATCACCGTCGGCATGGGCGGGGCGTACGAGGGCCACGAGATGCTGCCCAAATCGTATCAGGAAGCCCGTTCCTCGCTCTCCTATCGCCATTACACCGGTACGAGCCAAATTATAACCGTCCACGATACAGGGTTGTTCGCGGATATGAACGAGCTGCAGCTCGCGGGATTGAAGAAGGAGCTGTACGCCAAAGTAAAGCTCGGATTGACGGAAGACTCCCTGGCGATCGTGAACTTATTGGAGCGGAAGCTGTTCGAAGCGCAGCTGGAGTGGTCCCAAATTCATCTGCTGGCGGTGGAAATCGCCGTCGTAATCTTCCAAGGGATGCAGGAGTGGGAGGAAGAGGACGCGGGCCGCAAGGATTTCTACACCGTCTGCAAGGAGCTTCAGGAGCTTGAAACCGTATCGGACATCTTCCGTTATCTTCGCGCCTTCGTCGAAGCCGTCACCCGAGACGCCATGAAGGTGAGAGATTCGCAAACGAAGGGACTCGTCCTCAAGGCGATGGAATATATCGATCAACATTATTCGAACGAGAATTTATATTTGCAGGAAGTGGCGGGAGCCGTCCATGTAAACCCGACCTATCTGAGCATTATCTTTAAGCGGGAGAAGGATATCAACTTCTCGGACTATTTATTGGAGGTCCGGATGAAGAAGGCGATCCAGCTCATTCGCAAGGGAGAATTGAAGTCTTACGAAGTCGCCCAGCAGGTGGGATATCCGAATCCGCAGTATTTCAGCGTCGTGTTTAAGAAGTATACAGGGTATTCTCCGACGGAATAACGCAACGCCGCCGCTCGGAAAGACGCATAATCTCGTGCGTCTTTCTTTTCTTTTTCCAAGACGCAAAAAATTCAAACACGATGATAAAGCGATTACATTCAGCTTGCGGCCTCCTTCCGATATGATGAGATCAGTTCCGAGGGAGGTCGTCACATGAAAGAGCGCAACATGTCAACGAGTTCGGAGCGAGCCGCCTCCCGCAAAGGCGGGCTGAACCCGGCCGTCGTCCCGTACTTGTTCATCGTTCCTTGTTTGTTGTTTTTAACGACGTTTCTGATTTACCCGATCGGCAATTTGTTTTATTTCAGTTTTCAAAACTATAACATTAACGCGCCATACTACAACGGCTTCGCCGGATTCGCGAATTTCAAGAAAGCGCTAATGGACGACCCGTTGTTTTTCAGAAGTTTGGGCATCAGCGCGAAGTGGGTGTTCAGCCAAGTCGCTCTGCAATGCGTGTTAGGTTTGGCGTTGGCGCTCCTGTTGAACCAGACGTTCCGGTTCAGAGGCTTGTTCCGATCCCTTGCGTTCGTCCCTTGGGCGATCTCCGGCGTCATTACGTCGCTGATCTGGTCGGTCATGTTTAACGAACACATGGGGCTAATTAACGATCTGTTCCTGAGGTTCGGTTGGATCGATCGTCCCGTCGCGTGGACGGCGAATGTGTCCACAGTATTTAAGGCCGTAGTCGTTGCAGAGCTGTGGAGAGGGCTGCCGTTCTTCGCCATTACGTTCCTCGCCGCGCTCCAAGCGATTCCGAACGAGTTGTACGAGGCGAGCCGCGTGGACGGGGCGAACCGACTCAAGCAGTTCTACTATGTCACGTTGCCGTATTTGAAGAACGCGATCGTGCTGACGACCTTGCTCCGAACGGCATGGGAGTTCAATAACGTGGATCTCATCTTCAACATGACGGGCGGCGGCCCGGCGCACGCGACGACGACGCTGACCATGTACGTCGTGGAGCTGGCCGTCAAGGGCGGAGATTTCGGATACGGCTCGGCGTTGACCGTCATTTCCTTCTTCCTGCTCATGCTGTTTTCGATTACGTATTTATGCGCCTCGCGGTTCGGAAAGGAGTCCTGACATGCTGCACATCAAACGTAGAGCGGACCGATTCCTGACGTTGTATGCGCCCCTGACGCTGTTTATGGCGTTCATCCTGCTTCCGTTGTATTGGACGCTGGCGACCGCCTTGAAGAGGGAGGGAGATATCTTAAAGCGTCCCTTGGCGTACTGGCCTTCGCCGCTGACGTTCGAAAACTTCGCGTTCGCTTGGAAAAATGTCGGGTTCTCGACGTATTTCCAGAACAGCATGCTCGTCGCGGGCGTCACGGTCGTCTTCGTGCTCGTCATCTCGATTTTCACCGGGTATGCGCTCAGCCGGTTTTCGTTCCGGGGGAAATCCGGGTTTATGCTCCTGCTGTTATGCACGCAGTTCGTGCCTGCGGCGATGCTGCTCATCCCGCTGTTTATTATGCTGAAGAACGCAGGGTTAATCGGCAATTACTTCTCGCTCATCTTAACGTACACGACGCTCCAGCTCCCGTTCAATTCGATTCTCATGAGCAGCTTTATTTCCAACGTTCCCGAGCAGTTGGAGGAAGCGGCCATGGTGGACGGGTGCACAAGGTTTCAATCCGTGTTGTACGTCGTGCTGCCGGTGCTCGTGCCCGGCATCGTCGCGACGGCATCGTTCACGTTCATCTACGCATGGAACGAATTCCTATTCGGACTCATGTTTATCAGCAAACACACGATGTTTACGATCCCCGTCGGATTAAACAGTATGCTCGGGGAGTACAACATCAATTACGGCGCGCTGGCGGCGGGAAGTATGATCGCGTTGCTGCCGGCGGTCCTGCTGTTCATGTATATCCAGAAATTCCTCGTGCAGGGCATCGGCGACGGCGCCGTCAAAGGGTAGGGAACATCCTCTTCCAAGAGGTTGCCTATACAAAAAGACTCATACCTTAGGAGGGTTTACAGATGAGAAAAACAAAGATGTTGGGGGCAAGCTTGCTGGCGATTTCCATGCTGGCGACGGCTTGCGGGACGCAGCCGAACGGAACCGTCATCGAGGATTCGCAAACGACGGGCGCCGGCGGCCAAACCCCGCCCGAGAAGGTGACGATTACGTTCTGGGACGAAAACGCGGGACCGGCACGAACCCCTTTCTATGAAGAGTTGATCGAAGCGTTCGAAGCGGAAAACCCGGATATCGACGTGGAGTATGTGGGCATTCCGTCGGCGTCGGCGAAGGAGAAATACGATGTCGCGATCGCGGCAGACGGCTTGCCGGACGTAGGCGGTCTTCACATTATGTGGGTTGCGGATTTCGTGGCGAGACAGAAATTGCTTGCGCTGGATCCCATGTACGATCAATGGGGAGAAAAGTCGGTCATGAACGCAGCCTCGGTGGACGAAGCGCGGAGTTATGTGCAGGACGGCAAGCTGTATTTCATCCCGAATACGCTAAGCGCCGATATGATTTGGTACCGCGCCGATTGGTTCCAAGAGGCCGGACTGAAGGCGCCGGAGACGTGGGACGATTTCTTCGTCGCCGTAGAGACGCTTACGAACCCCGACGAACGCCGTTATGGCTTTAGCATCCGCGGCGGTGCGGGCGGAGCGCATCAGCTGAAGAAGATGATGTATTCGTATTCGGGCATCTCGTCGTTCTTCGACGAGAACGGCAAAAGCACCTTGAACGATCCGCTGCATGTCGAATTCCTTGAGAAATACTTGGGGCTCTATAAGAAAAATACGCCCGAGAGCGATATTACGAACGGATACAAAGAAATGGTAGCGGCGTTCGATACCGGTATCGCAGCTATGATTCAGCATAACATCGGCTCCTTCGGCGAGCATGACAAGACGCTCGAGCCGCATCAATTCGCAGGCGTATCCCTGCCGCCATCCCCGATCAACGGCAAGCGCATTATCGAGGGCGGGAACTCGACGGGGTACGGCGTATTCAGCACGACGAAGCACCCGGACGAAGCGTGGCGCTTCATGAGTTACCTGATTTCGGCGGACGTGCAAAGCTTCTGGAACCAAAACATCGGCCAGCTGCCGACGAACGAAAAGGCGATGGAGAACGAGTGGGTACAAAATACGCAGCATATTAAAGTGTCCGCCGATGCCTTGTCCGATCCGGCGACGCAATTCATGAATCCGCCGCTCCATCTGCCGGGCTACTCGACGATTCTCGATCAGATCGGCAACGGAGGGCTGCAAGCGGTCATGGCAGGCACCGAGACGGTAGAGAGTTACCTGAACCGCTGGGCTGCGGCCATGGAGGAAGAACAGAAGAAATACGACGAAGTTTTCAAAAAGTAAATACGGTGGCTTGGAAGTAGCCGGATCGGCCAGATACCGGCTATTTCCGCTTATCAGCGACCGCCGCGGAAGGAGCCGAGGATGAAGCCTATACCGTTGCAGCAGAGGGGAATAGCGGCCAGTCGATTGATCCTAGGGTGCATGGGGCTTGGCGGCGAAAGGAATGTCGCGCCGATCGAAGAGCAGGACGTCAACCATGGTCGGGCAGCCGTAGAAGCGGCGCTCGCGGCAGGCATCAACATGTTCGATCATGCAGACATCTACAAACTAGGGAAAGCGGAGCAAGTCTTCGGCCGCATCCTGTCGGAGGACGCTTCGTTGCGGGAGAAGATCATTCTCCAATCCAAGTGCGGCATCCGGGCGAAGGAATGGTCCGGACTTCCCTTCAAGCGGTACGACTTCTCCGCTTCGCATATCGTTGCAAGCGTCGACGGCATCTTGGAGCGGCTGGGTACCGACTATTTAGACGTGTTGCTGCTGCATCGCCCGGATCCGCTGATGGATCCGGAGGAGGTCGGGGAAGCGATTCGGACCTTGAAGGCCGCGGGGAAGGTTCGGCACTTCGGCGTCTCCAATATGAGCGCCGGACAAATCCGACTGCTGCAGTCCGAAACAGACGAGCCATTCCTCGTCAATCAGTTGGAACTGAGCCTGCGGCATATCGGTTGGCTGGAATCGGGGATTCATGTGAACCAACCGGCTGCGGCAGGCGACTATTTCCCCGAAGGAACGCTGGAATACTGTCGCCTGCAACGAATCCAATTACAGTCTTGGGGAGCCTTGGCGCAAGGAGCTTACACGAGCGGTGCCGGGGACCATCGGGACGAGCGGACGATGCGGACGACTCGGTGCGTGGAGAAGCTGGCCGCGCATTACGGGGTACGGCCGGAAGCGATCGTCTTGGCCTGGCTGATGAGGCATCCCGCCGGCATTCAACCGATCGTCGGGACCTCGAATCCCGATCGCATCGCGGCTTGCGCCGCTGCGACCCGAATCGCGCTCACGGGCGACGAATGGTATGAACTGTACGTGTCTTCCAGGGGAGCCGAAATGCCGTAATCGAAAAGAATGATCGAGGAGTGGGGTTCAATGGAAACAGGTGTGCGGGAATGGCTGTTTTCCGTCGAGGAGACGGGGAGCCTCTTATGGATCCGTCCCGGGATCGAGATGCAAGCGTCTTTCGAGGCGGAATGGGAGGACGAGAACGGTCTGGTACGCGCCGGAGCGTCTTGGAGGCCTGCGGGCGAAGAACGGGAAGGGTTTCGCGACGAGAGCGGCGCGGAATATATGATTCATACGTACCTTTACAAGCATGGATCGGTAACGCTGCAACGGCAAGTGAAATACGCCGTCGGCGCGGCGGCCGCGTTGGAGCTTCGGCTCATCCTTCGCAACGCAGGGGAGGAACCTCTAAAACTTCGTCGTCTCGTCCCGCTTCTTATCGAAGGCGCCCAAAATCTGCATATCGGGGACGCCGGGGCGGGCGGATGGACCTTTTACAAGAACGGGCGTCAGAAAAACGATTTACCGGCCGTATGCGTGCTCGGCGTTCGCGACGAAGCGTATCAGGACGCGGTCGCCGGCATGAGCGAGTCCGGCAGGCGGATGGAAGCGGCCGAGGGCGCGGCCGAGATCGTAAGCGACGAACTAAGCGTCATCGTCGGGGGGCAGCGACCGGATGCGCCTTCGTTGTTGGTCGGCTTCGTGGACGCGGTGACGCATCTGGCGGAGTGCCGGCTGCGGATAGGCAAGGACGGGAACTCGTTGGAGCGCCTCGAAGCGTCCTGTCTGTTCGACGGCGTGCGGGTGGAGCCGGGGGACGTGCGCGAAGGCAGCTGGCTGCGGCTGGACGTCGGGGCGCCGTTCGAGGCGGTCGACGAGTATGTGCGAGCGAAGCGGCAGGCGACCGGCACAAGCGCCATGCCGAACCCTCCGTCCGTATACTGCACGTGGTACTATTATGGGGATACGGTCAGCCAAGAAGATGTGTACGCCAATGTCGACGCCTTGAAGAAGAAGGGACTTCCGATCGATGTCGTGCAAATCGACGAAGGCTGGGAGCAGCGCTTTGGAAACTGGGAGGCGAACCACCGGTTTCCGGACGGGATGGAAGCGGCGGCACGGCGAATCCGGGAGGCGGGGTACCGGCCCGGCATATGGACAGCGCCGTTCCTCGTCGAGCCTCGAAGCGACATGCGCTTTTATCATGACGAGTGGCTTTTGCGG
Organism: Paenibacillus sp.; assembly: GCF_035645235.1. GTDB lineage: Bacteria > Bacillota > Bacilli > Paenibacillales > YIM-B00363 > Paenibacillus_AE. The sequence goes on along the minus strand of NZ_DASQMZ010000023.1, from coordinate 25,780 downwards.
GGAAAAGACGGCGAGCCTGTTAAGTTTTATATGAATAACACGGACAATCTCGTATGGGACGTTACCCACCCGGAAGTGCTGCAATGGATTGAAAATCTCTATAGAAAGTTGACCGCATGGGGCTACACGTACCATAAGCTCGACTTTACGCGGGCGGTCGCCTTGGATGCCAACGTTAGATTTTATCGGTCGGGCGCGACGCGGGCGGAAGCGTATCGCATGGGGATCGAAGCCGTGCGGCGCGGCATCGGACCGGAAGGGTACTTGCTCCTATGCGGAGGGCTGTACTCCCCGCCTTCCGGACTTGCGGATGCGCATCGGACGAGTTCGGACGTGCTCAGCATGTGGAGCGATCATGACGGAAAGCAGGGCGGGCAGGTAGCGCCCTTCACGATGAAGCAAAACACGCTGCGGTATTGGATGGGACGGCTGTGGCATAACGATCCCGATGCGCTCATGGTGCGGCGTCAACATGACCGGCTGCGCTCTCTCGATCTAAGCCTTGGGAAGTTGACGGACGACGAAGCGCGCGTTACTGCGCTGAACCAATATTGGGGCGGCGGGCTGGTGTGCTTCTCCGAGCCGATGAACGACATCGACGACGACCGGCTCGGCTTGCTGCGCCATATCGTTCCCTCGATCGGAGCGCCCGCGGTCCCGCGGGATATGTATGCCGGAGTGCGCTACCCGCGGACGATGGTCACGGAAGTGGACGGCGGGAAGGCGGGGCTGTCCCGATGGCATACAGTAAGCATCGTGAACTGGAGCGACGACCCGGCGCCCGCGACGATCAGGCTGGAGGATGTGTTGCCGAGCGCCTCGATCGCGGAGCACGAAGCGTTCCACGTCTCCGAATTTTGGAGCGGCGACATTCGCGAGGGAGTCCGGACGGGCGAAGCTTTACATTTCGGCGTCCTGCCTCCTCACGCTTCGCTGCATCTGAAGATCGTTCCGGCGTCGTCCGTCCAGCCGGTGGTCGCTTGCACGAACGGACATTTCTCCATGGGGGCCGCCGAAATCACGAGGTTCGACTACGCCGGCGGTACTTTGGATATGCACATCGACTGGCCGTGGAAGGAACCGTTGGAGGTCGTCCTGCTCGCGCCGGACGGACGCCAATGGATGAAGGCGGAAGGCGCCGAAGGGTTGACGGCCGAATGCGAGGGCAACAAGCTCCGCCTCGCGGTGTCGGGAGGATGGAAAGGGCCGGTGAAGGCGACGGTCGACGCTTAAAAGCTATACGGAGAAACCGGAAAGAGACGCCTGCAGTCGGGGCGTCTCTTTTCGCGTTCGTTTTATGTTCGAATCTGCCCTCGAATTTCCCCGTTCGGATGTTGGATCGTATGAACGTTGACATAGGCGTTGCCGTTTTCGATCTCGCGAACGAGGTCGCGGAGGGTCCGCCCTTCGAGCGGCCCCGTCAAATCGCTGTTGGTCAGCACCCCTCGAACGACGCCTCGTCTGACGGAGATGCCGAATTTCGAGCGGCCGAACAGGAAGGCGACCACAGGGCCGTTCTCCCCTCTTCGGCCGAGGTGGATATGCGCTTGCGTCATTCGGCTAATATTACGAACGACGAGCAAGAAGCTTAATCGAGAGCCTGCTTCGTTCCATCGAAACGCAGCCCTTCCCAAGGCGATCGTTCGGACGGGAGGTACCTCTTTGTGTCCTCGCAAGAATGCTTTGAACATCCTCATTTCCCTTCACCTCCACATGCAACATACTGCAGTTTATTCATCCGGTACTGCGAGGGTTGTGCATTCGCTTAGCATGGTCGCCCTTTTGAACAGTCGTTCCTGTTTGTCTAGGAGTTTCGCAGGCAGGTCCCCTTGCAACGCATCGCCGGCAACCTAATCACTGTAAAGAAGAGTATTGTATGTAATATAACATAACATAGGTGGTATGGTTTGTTCATCTACACAAGGCAAAGCCTATAATCTTTATGAAAAATATAAAGACATCGTTGGAGCTTTGTAATATAATATGACACATACCTAAGAATCAAGCCTGGAAAACGAATCAAAACAGGCGCATTTGCGCAGGAGGGGGAGGATGGAAGATGACAACGGTCGAAGCAACGCCATATGCGTGGCCTTATGATGGGAGAATAGTTCCCACGAAGACGGCATTGGTCATTATCGATATGCAAATCGATTTCTGCGGCAAGGGCGGATACGTCGAACGGATGGGGTACGATCTGTCGCTGACGGCAAGAGCGATCAAGCCGATCAAGGGGCTGCTGGAGCGCGTACGGCAGATCGAGGGGTTTACGGTCATCCATACGAGAGAAGGGCACAAACCGGACTTGTCCGACCTGCCTGCGAACAAGCGCTGGCGAAGCAAGCACGCGGGCGCCGAGATCGGCTCGGCCGGACCGGCCGGACGCATACTTGTGCGAGGCGAGCCGGGGTGGGGCATTATCGAGGAGCTTCGCCCGATCGAGGGCGAGCCGATCATCGATAAGCCCGGGAAAGGGAGCTTCTACGCGACCGACCTCGACCTCATCCTGAAGAACAGAGGCATTACGCATCTGATCCTAACGGGCATTACGACCGACGTATGCGTCCATACGACGATGCGCGAAGCGAACGACCGCGGCTACGAGTGCTTGATCCTCGAGGATTGCACCGGGGCGACGGACGAGGGGAACCATCGCGCGGCGCTGAAGATGGTGACGATGCAGGGCGGCGTGTTCGGCAGCGTCAGCGATTCGGCGAACGTCTTGAAGGCATTGGAACAGTTCTAAAAATATAAAACATCGGAGTGGTACCCATGCGGAGAATAACGCTGACGAACAAATCGATCTCGATCGTTATGGCCCTTATGCTGTTGATGTTGTCGGCTTGCGGCGCGAACGGCTCGGGCGAGTCGAATGCGGCGCCGGAGACGGCGACGTCCGGAACGACGGCGGAGGCGCCGGCGGCATCGGAGGAAGCGCCTAAGGAATTGAAGAAGGTCGTGCTTCGGCTGAAGTGGGTGCATCAAGCGCAGTTCGCCGGCTTCTACGCCGCGGTGAAGAAAGGCTTCTACGAAGAAGCGGGATTGGACGTCGAAATTCGCCCGGGCGGCTCGGACTTCCCTTCCGTGCAGATGGTCGCCTCCGGCAGCGAGCAGTTCGGCGTGACGGGCGCTGATCAAATCTTGCTCGCCCGCGAGAAGGGCGTGCCGGTGACGGCGATCTCCACGATCTACCGCGAGACGCCGTTCGTGCTCTTCAGCTTGAAGGAGTCGGGCATCGCGAAGGTGGAGGATCTGGTCGGGCAGACGGCGGGCGTGAAGCTCGGCGGCAACGAGGAGCTTACGTTCCGCGCGATGGTATCGAGCGCCGGCGTCGATCCGAAGTCGATCGAAGAGATGCCGATCAAGTTCGACTTAAGCCCGCTGCTCAGCGGTCAGGTGAAAGTATGGCCCGGCTATGTGATCAACGAGGTGCTTGCCGTTCAAGAGCTGGGGCATGAGGTGAACGTGATCAAGCCGAGCGACTACGGCATCAACTTCTATGCGGATACGCTGTTCACGACGCAGGAATTAATCGAGAAAGATCCGGAGATGGTGAAAAGCTTCACGCAAGCGTCGATGAAGGGCTGGGCGTACGCGCTGGAAAACCCGGAAGAAGTCGCGGCGTTCGGCCTCGACTATGCGGATAACCTGAAGCTCGAGCATGAAGCGAACATGATGAAAGCGAGCGTGCCGCTGCTGCAGCCGCAAAATTTGCCGCTCGGCAAGATGGACGCCGAAGCGTGGAGCACGCTGCAAGACAGCCTGATGGGGCTCGGTTTCTTGAAGAACGCGCAAACGATGGAGGACATCTTCACGAACGAATTTTTGGAGTAGGGGAGTGATCGCATGTTAGCAAAGGTGAGCGAACTGAAGAGAAGCGCGGTCAGACAGCAAGAGACTTCCGAGGCGGCGGCGCCGCGGAGCCGGGACGTCGCCGTCTCGCTAAAGCATTGTTCCCTCTCGTTCGGCAGCGTGAAGGTGCTGAACGACGTCACGCTCGATATTTATAAGAACGAATTTGTTTCCATTCTCGGCCCCAGCGGCTGCGGCAAGTCGACGCTGCTCCGGCTGATGCTGGAGCTGCTGAAGCCGGACACCGGCGGCGAGGTGACGTACGCCTCGAAGAAGCCTTCGATCGGCATCGTGTTCCAGAAGCCGGTGCTCATGCCGTGGCTGACCGCGATCCAAAACGTCGAACTGACGCTGAACGTCGGCCCGAACAAGCGGATGCCGAAGAAGGAACGCAGGGAGAAGGCGGAAAACGCGCTGGGGCTGGTCGGTTTGCAGGATTTCCGCAACCATTACCCGCATCAACTGAGCGGCGGCATGCAGCAGCGGATCTCCATCGCGCGCGCCCTAGCCGCCGATCCGGAAATTTTGCTGATGGACGAACCGTTCGGCGCGCTCGACGAGCTGACGCGGGAGAAGCTGAATTTCGAATTGCTCCGGCTTTGGGAAGATCCGAGCAATAGCTTGAGCACCGTCGTGATGGTGACGCACTCCATCCAAGAGTCCGTCATCATGTCCGACCGCGTCGTCATGATGTCCCCGAGGCCGGCCGGCGTAGAGGCCCTCGTTCCGGTGCCGCTCCCGCGCCCGCGCGAGGTCGGGATGGAAGAGCATCCGGCGTTCTACCAGACGGTGAAAGAGCTGCGAAAGCGGGAGAAGGAGCAATGAAGGAGCAATTCAAGAACGGGTTATACCCGATCGGGTTCGCAGCCGTATTCGTGGCGCTGTGGGAGGCGGCCGTTCGCTTGTTCGAAATCCCCGTCTACTTGCTGCCGGCGCCGACGGCGATCCTCGGTTCGATCGACGCGACGCTCGGCTCGCATATGATGGTCACATTGACGGAGGCGTTGGTCGGGTTTCTGATCGCGAACGTGCTCGGCCTCGCGACCGCCGTCATCTTCGTCCATTCCCGGCCGATCGAGAAGGGGGCGTTCCCCCTCGCGATCGCGTTAAAGACGACGCCGCTCGTCGCCTTGGCGCCGCTGCTCGTCGTCTGGATGGGAACGGGCTACTCCTCGAAGGTCGTCGCGTCGATGCTCATCTGCTTCTTCCCGATTCTCGTCAACAGCGTGAAGGGGCTCAAGGCGATCGAGCACGAGGCGTGGGAGCTGTTCTCCACCTATAAGGGGTCGAAGTGGGATATGTTTTGGAAGCTTCGGCTGCCGACGAGTTTGCCGTACGTGTTGTCCGCATTGAAAATATCGAGCTCGCTGGCCATCGTCGGCGCGATCGTCGGCGAATTCGTCGGCGCGAACAAGGGGCTCGGCTACGTCGTGCTTGTATCCTCTTATCATATGGATACGCCGAACATGTTTTCCGCGATTATCGCTTCCGCGGCCTGCGGACTGCTGCTATTTTGGTCTATCGCTTGGCTCGAGAGGAAGGTCATTTTCTGGCAAAGGGTGGATGAAGCATGAAGTGCACGGTTGTTCGCGTTCCGATCGGCTCGCCCAGCGACGTATCGGCGCTGCGCGCGCTCGTCGAAGACGGAACGCTCGCGCCGGAGGACGTCGTCGCCGTGCTGGGGAAGACGGAAGGGAACGGCTGCGTCAACGACTTTACCCGCGGGTACGCGGTGCGCGTCATGAGCGACTTCTTCGCGGGCCGCATCGGCGACGGCGCCTCCCGCATCTCCTTCGTGATGTCCGGCGGGACGGAGGGCGTGCTTAGTCCTCACTTGACCGTCATGAGCAGAAGCCTTACCCCCGGCGGAATGCCGAAGCCCGGCGAGAAGTCGTTGGCGATCGGCGTCAAGCACACCAGAGATTTTCGGCCGGAGGAGATCGGGCGGCTGGCGCAGGTGCGGGAAGTCGCCGACGCGGTGCGCGCCGCCGTCCAGGAAGCGGGCATCGAAAGCGCGGCGGACGTGCATTTCGTGCAGATCAAGTGCCCGCTGCTGACGACGGACGCGATCCGCGAGGCGAAGGCGCGCGGCGCATCGGTCGTCACGGACGATACCTATAAGTCTATGGGGTATTCGCGGGGGGCCTCCGCGCTCGGCGCGGCGGCGGCGCTGGGCGAAGTCGACGCGGAAGCGCTCGAGGAAACGGATATTTGCCATGCTTGGGAGAAATACAGCGAGGTCGCGTCCACCTCGGCGGGCAGCGAGCTGGCCTGCTGCGAGGTCATCGTGTTCGGCAATTCCCCGAAGTCGAAGGGGCCGTATTTTATCGACCACGGCGTCATGAAGGATGCGATCGACGGGGACGCGCTGCGGCGGTTGCTCGAGACGCACCGAGACGCCGAGCTGGTACAGGTGCTGGCGAAGGCGGAGGCCGATCCGACCGGCTTCGTCCGGGATCGCCGGCATACGATGCTGAACGACTCGGATATCAACCATACCCGGCATGCCCGGGCGGTCGTCGGCGGCGTGCTGGCTTACGTCAGCGGCGACCCGATGATTTACGTGTCCGGCGGCGCGGAGCACCAAGGCCCCGCGGGCGGCGGACCGGTCGCGGCCGTCTTCAAGAGAAAATCATAACCCAGAACCGGAGGAAAACGAATATGACGACAGCAGCGAAAGAGACGAAGGTGCTGACCGGCGATTCCATGACATGGGATTTGATGCCGAACCATATCGAGCTGTATCACCGCGAGATCGTGTCCGCCGAGGAGGCCGATGCGCTGGGCATTCGGATGAGTTCGATCTTATGGGAGAAAATCGGCGTCGGCGGCCAGGTGCTTCCCCACTACCACGATGTCGTCGAAGTCATACACATTACGGTCGGGCAGGTGAAGCTGCTGCTTCCGAACGGCGAGTGGAAGCCGTATCAAGCGGGCGACACATTCCAAGTACCGGCCGGAGTGCTCCATTCCGTTGCGAACGCGGGCGATACGCCGAGCGAGCAGATTAGCATCTTCGTGCCGGTCGATCCGAACGCGCCGGGGAATGCCTTTTTCAATACGACGCTTGTGGAAGATGTGTACTCCGCCAAAAAATAGCCGGGAGAGGATTCCATGACGAATTCCAATAAGACAGGCTTCACTTGCGGGGATATCTTGCTGATTCCCGACTTCAAGGAAGCGGTTGTGTTGGCGGGAGCGGACGGCTTGCACCGGCCGATTACCCGCGTGAACGTCATGGAAGTGCCCGACGTAATCGATTGGGTTCGTCCCGGAGAGTTTCTGATCACGAGCGGGTTTCCGTTCCGGGACGATCCGGAGGCGATCGCGGATCTGATTCCCGCGCTTGCGTCCCGGGGCGTCGCCGCGATCGGCATCAAGACGAGGCGGTTCATCGACGCCATTCCGAAACGGGCGCTCGAGGCGGCGGAAGCGCTCGGCTTTCCGATCTTCGAGCTGCCGGCGTCCACCGTCTTCTCGGACGTCGTGCGCGACATTATGGAACGGGTGCTCGTGCAGGAGGCGCGCGAGCTATCTTTGCTGCAGAGCCGGTTCCAAAAGCTGTCGCAGCAGCTGCTGTACGGCGCAGGCATCGAAGAGTTTCTGCAAACGCTCGACGGCATGGTGAACAATCCGGTCGTCTTGGTCGACGACGAGGATCATGTGCTGTTGTCCCCGCAGGCGGCGCAGGCCGTCGGCCGGAGCGGGCAGCCGTTATCTTGGTCGCGGCTCAGGGAGGAGAGCGCGCTCGGCGTCAGCTTTCTGACCGTAGGCGACCGTCGGATACGCGCGTATATTTCGGCTGTGAACCACCATTTCAATAACTGTTTCATAATACTGCTGGAATGGAATCAGGAGTATTCCGTCGTGGACCGGCTGACGATCGAACGAGTCGGGATATTGGTCGGGCTCGAGATGATGAACGCGAACGCGCGCAAAGAGGTCGAGGCGAAATATATCGATCAATTTCTGCAGGATTGGCTGTCCGGCCGCATCGTCACGGTGGAGGACGTCAAGCTGCGCGCGGAGGCGTGCGGCTGTCCGCTGGCGGAAGAGCACGGCTTTCATGCGGGAACGGTGCGCTGGACGTCGGGCAAGCCGTCGCTGAAGCAGCTCCAGCTGGCCGTCAAGCGGATTCGGGCGCGGCTGTCAGGAGAGCGCGTCCTAGCGACGGTGCTGGAGGGCGGTTTGGCGTTCGTGGCGTCCGCGCCGCCTCAAGGCGAGGCCCGCAAGCCCGTCGAGGCGCTGATTCACGAGCTGAAGGGGCTCGGCCTCTCGGAAGGGACGCCTTCGGCTTGCCTCGGCGGCCGGGTGGAGGGCGCGAACCAGGTGCAGCACAGCTACCAGCAGGCGCGCAAAATTCTTCATATCAGCACCGTCTGCGATATGCGGGAGCCGTACATCGACTACCGAGGACTGGGCGCTTTCCAGTTGTTGTATTTGCTGCCGGAGTCGGAAGAGGTGCAGTCGTACCGCGATCGGTTCATCGTTCCGCTGCTCGAGTACGATCGGAAACACGGCACGACGTTGGTGGAGACGTTAAAGAAATATTTTCGAAACAACCGCAACGCCAAGAAGACGGCGGGGGAGCTCTTTACGCACTACAACACCGTGAATTACCGGGTCGAACGCGTATGCGAGCTGCTCGGCATCGACCCCGGCGACGGAGACGACATCTTCCAGCTGCAGTTAGCCGTGAAGCTGCAAGAGATGCGGCCGAACGCGGTGTCGGGCGGGGATAACGGCATCCCGTTATCGGTTTGACGGAATTAAGGACAAGAAAGGGTGATACGACATGTCGGCAGCGACACCGTTGCGGCTCACGATGTCATGGCTCAAGGATCGGTACGCGCAGGGGGATCTGTCGCCCGAGACGATCGCGGAAGAGATCGTTCGACGTTCGACCGCGGATGCGGAAAAAAATATATGGATCGCGCCGCCTTCGATGGATCGCATTCGACCGTATTTGGAACGGCTCCGTTCGATGGACCCGAAGGACGCGCCGCTGTGGGGCATTCCGTTCGCGGTGAAGGACAACATCGACGTGGCCGGCCTGCCGACGACGGCGGCCTGCTCCGCGTACGCGTACGAGCCCGAAGGGCATGCGACCGTCGTCGAGCGGCTCGTCGCCGCCGGCGCCTTCCCGGTCGGCAAGACGAACCTGGACCAGTTCGCGACCGGGCTGGTCGGGACCAGGAGCCCGTACGGGGAGACGCACAACGCGCTTCGTCCGGAGCTGATCAGCGGCGGCTCGAGTTCCGGCTCGGCCGTCGCGGTCGCCCGCGGCCAAGCGGCGTTCGCGCTCGGGACGGACACGGCCGGCTCCGGCCGCGTGCCCGCCGCGTTGAACGGGCTGTACGGCTGGAAGCCGAGCGTCGGCGCATGGCCGACGAAGGGCGTCGTGCCGGCGTGCGCCAGCTTGGACTGCGTCACGGCGTTCGCGCATGAGCTGGAGGACATGCTGCTTGTCGACGCGGCCGTTCGCGGCGTAGACGCGGATGACGCATGGTCGAAAAGCGTGCCCCGGTCGCCGGTCGAGCTGCCGAGCAGGCTGCTCGTGCCGGAAGGGCCGCTTACCTTCTACGGGCCTTACGCCGCAGAATACGAAGCCGCATGGGAAGCCGCCGTCGCGAAGCTCGAGACGCTCGGCGTGCCGATGGAACGGGTCGACGTCGAACTGTTCAAGCAAGCGGCCTCGATTTTGTACGGCGGTCCGTGGGTCGCCGAACGTTGGGCGGGGCTCGGGTCGTTCCTCGAGGCGAATCCGGGTGCGGCGTTCCCGGTGACGGAAGCGATTTTGCGCTCCGGCGCAAGCGGCGCCTACGACGCCGCTTCCGTCTTTACGGCGACGCACCGGCTGCAGGCGATGAAGCTCGAAGCGAAGAAGTTGCTGGCGGGCGGGGTATTGGCGATGCCGACGTGCGGAGGCACGTGGACGCGGGAGCAAGTGCGGAACGATCCGATCGCGACGAACAGCCTTATGGGTTTGTACACCAACCATTGCAACTTGCTGGACCTGTGCGCGGTCGCCGTGCCGAGCGGCGCCGCGGCGCCGGCGCTGCCGTTCGGCATCACGCTGTTCGCGTGCGCCGGCGGCGAAGGGCTTTTGGAATCGGTCGTCCGCCGGTGGGCGCAGCCGGCGCCGACGACGCTCGTCGCCGTCTGCGGCTTGCATATGAGAGGGCTCCCGCTCGAGAAGCAGATGCGCGAGCATCGGGCGCGGTTCGTACGGGAGGACCGGACGGCCGCGAAATATCGCATGTATAAATTGCCGACGACCCCGGCGAAGCCGGGATTGGTGAAGACGCCGCAGGGCGGGGCGTCGCTGCGGCTCGAGGTATGGGAGATGCCGCTCGAGACGTTCGGCGCCTTCGTCGCCGGCATTCCGGCGCCGCTCGGCATCGGCAAGGTGGAGCTGCAGGACGGGACGGAGGTCGCCGGCTTCGTCTGCGAGTCGTTCGCCGCGCAAGGGGCGGATGACATAACGGCGCAAGGCGGCTGGAGGTAAGGGAAGGGAAGGCAAGGGAAGGGAACGCAAGGGAAGGGGAGGCCATCGGCGCGGGGGCGTCGGGGCTTCCTCTTCGTCGTCTTTGCGGGTCCTTTTTCCCGAAGCATCAGGTTTATTTCGCCGGGAAATCGCGGAAGCTGAGCGTATACAACTAGAGGTAGGGTGGTTGACGCTATGAGCTATATTCTCTTGCTCGTCGGCTTCGGGCTGCTGATCGCCGGGGCGAATTATTTCGTCGAGGGCGCTTCGAGCATCGCCGCGCGCCTTCGGGTGTCCCCGATGCTGATCGGGCTGACGATCGTGGCCTTCGGCACAAGCTCCCCGGAAGCGACGGTCAGCATCATTGCGGCGCTGCAGCACAATGCGGGCGTATCGTTAGGCAACGTAATCGGCAGCAATGTATTCAACACGGCGCTGGTCACCGGGTTGGTCGCCGTCATTGCGGCGATTCAAGTGAGAAGCGAGACGATCCGCAAGGAAATCCCCTTCACGCTCCTAGCGAGCACGGCGCTGCTCGTACTGGTCGGCGACCTGGCGTTGCAGGGCGCCGCAACGAGCTGGATTACGCGCGGCGACGGGCTGATCCTGCTGCTGTTTTTCTCCGTCTTCTTGTACTACTTATTCGAAGCGGCTCGCAACGGCAAGGGAACGGACGCCGCCGTCGGGCAAACGGAGAGGAAGGCGCCGGCGTCCTGGGCGAAGCTGATTTTCTTTACCGCGGCCGGGCTCGGCGCGATCATCTACGGCGGGCATCTCGTCGTACTGCACGCCACGGCGATCGCGCTTCGCTTGGGCATGAGCGAGACGTTGGCGGGGCTTACGATCGTAGCGGTCGGCACCTCGCTGCCGGAGCTGGTGACGTCCGTCGCCGCGGCGGTCAAGAAACAAAACGACATCGCGATCGGCAATATCGTCGGGAGTAACATTTTCAATATCCTGTTCGTGCTCGGCGTGTCCGCCGTCATCTCCCCGCTGCCGGTCGCCGGCCCGATGCTCGTCGATATCGCGGTGTTGATCGCGCTCACGGGTCTGCTGTTCGTCGTCTCTCGTACCCATTATCGGGTCGGGCGCATCGAGGGCACGGCGCTGGTGTTGGCGTACGCGGCGTATATGGTGTATGTCGTGATGAGGGGGTAGGCGCGTTGCGTCGCTAATCCGATAATCAACAGCTTAGAACCTTGGCCCTTTGCGGGGTCGGGGTCTTTTTGTGAGGAGATGATTATTGAGATCATTCGAAGGTTTCGGTTACGCTTGACCCCCGAGGAGACTTAGAGGAGGTAGCGATGCGGTGAAGAGGAAAAGGTTGTATGCGGCAATGGCGGTCTTGCTTGCGGCGCAAACGTTCGCTGGGGCGCCCTGGGGCGGCGCGGATCGGGCATCGGCTTCTACGACGCAGGTTGAAAGCGCTGTCTTGCCGTCTGGATGGCAGGCGGCGGCGATCGAAGGGGGCGACGGGACGGGAGCGGTGTCGGCCGGCTTCGAGGACGGGGCGTTCGCGGTTTCCGTCGAAGCCGGCGGGATCAAGTCCGGCGGAGACAGCATCGGATTCGTGTATATGCCGGTGAACGGGCAGAGCGACTTTACGCTCACCGCGAGGATCAGCGAATTCCAGCATGGGGAAAGCGACGCGTGGGCGCTGCTCATGGTGAAGGAAGGCCTTGAGCCGACGTCGCAATTCGTGTCCGTCGGGTACGATTACAACAACGGCAAGCGCATCCGCGATTACCGCAGGCTCCCGACGACGGGCGGCGGCAATACGCCGGTCGCCGAAGACGCGCACTACGTCCGGCTGCAGCGCGTGGGCGACGAGCTGAAGCATCTGTATTCCGTCGACGGCGAAACGTTCGCGTCGCGGACGACCTACCAGAACGATACGCGCGGGCAGAACGCCGTCTTGGATCTGGATACGATCTATGTCGGGTTCGCGGCGGCCACCGCCTCCGTCACGTTCGACGAGGTCGTGTTCGAGGTGGACGGGCAGGTCGTATTCGATTCCGAGGCTGCCGTCGTGGACCCGATTCCTCCCGCGACGCCGACGGGTCTCGCCGCCGTCGGGAAGGATCAAGCGGTCGATTTGTCTTGGGATACGGTGACCGGCGCGACCTACTATCAAGTCAAGCAGAGCTTTGCGGAGCTGGGCGATTATACCGTGGTCGACACCGTATATGCGCCTGCGACGACAACGACGATCGGCCAACTGGTCAACGGCACGCCGCACTATTTTAAGGTCAGCGCCGCGAATCCGTTCGGGGAGAGCGCCGACTCCGACCCCGTGCTCGGGACGCCGACCGGGCTGACGGTGCCGGGCGAATACGAGCTGGGCGGGTTCGCGATGTACACGACCGGAGGGGGCGCATTGCCGGAGACGGATCCGGGATATAAGCAGGTGACCGATGCGGCGGAGCTTCATGCCGCGTTGAACGATCCCGCGACGAAGGTTATCGAGGTCATGAACGATCTAGACTTGGGCTGGGAGGAGATTCCGGAGTCGGCGCGGAGCGCCCCGTTCGCGAAGCATAACGAGCCGCTGACGCACCCGGTGCTGCTGGAGACGGGCGTCAGCAAAATTACGATCGCCGGCGTCAACGGGCTTACCTTGTTCTCGAGGCACGGGGCGGAAATTCGGCATGCCGCCTTTACCATCAAAAACAGCAAGAACGTGATTATTCGGAATCTGGAGTTCGACGAGCTGTGGGAATGGGACGAAGCGACGAAAGGCGAGTACGACCGGAACGACTGGGATTACATCTCGATCGAGGACGGCAGCGAGAACATCTGGATCGATCACGCGACGTTCAATAAGGCGTACGACGGGGTCGTCGACGTGAAGGGCGCATCGAACGGCGTCACGATTTCTTGGAGCCTCATCCGGGGCGACGACGGCGGCGCGGACGGATGGGTCGCGCAGCAATTCGACGAATTGGAGCGGCTTCCCGCGAAGTACCCGATGTATCAATTCCTTCGGGGCCTCGGGTTGACGAAGGAGGACGTAATCGCGATCTCCGCCGGGCAGAAGAAGGGACATCTGGTCGGCTCGGGCACGACGAACGACAATGCGGCGCTTGAAATTACGCTGCACCATAACTATTACGACGACCTGATGGATCGCATCCCGCGGCTGCGAGGCGGGAATGCGCACGTATACAACGTCGTCGTCGACAGCACGGACGCATACGAAGCGGGGCAGCGATTGACCGAGGCGATGAGGGAGGCGATCGCCGGGGCCGGCTATAAGTTCGACGTGACGAGCAATGCCGCGATCTCGACGGAGAACGGGGCGGTGTCGGTGGAATCCTCGGTGATCCGGGACGTCGCGTTTCCGATCCGCAACAATCAGACCGACCCGGACGACCCGTTTTATACCGGGAAGATACGCGCGTTAAACACCCTCTATTCGTACGGCGGGACGGAGTTTACGGGCGGCAGCGACGAGGACGGCAGCCCGCTGGCGCCTGCGCCGGCTGCGGCGATCCCGTTCTCCTGGACGGCCAACGAATACGGGGGCATCGCGGAGCTGCCGTATTTGCCGCATGCGATGCTCGCGCCGGAGGCGCTCGAGGCGAGGCTCGCCGCGGCGGACGGTGCCGGGGCGGGGAACGTGTTCTGGAGCAAGGACAATTGGCTGAAAACCGAGGGCTATACCGGTCCGATCGCCACGACCTCCGGCGAGGCGCCGACCGTCGTCGGCGGATTGCGCGCGAAGGCGGGCGACGAGCAGGCGGCGCTCCGCTGGGGATCGGTGTCGCAAGCGTCGACCTATAACGTGTACAGGGCGTCGTCGGCGGACGGCGCGTATGCGCTGATCGCCGACGGCTTGACGGGCGAGACGTACGTGGATACGGGGTTGGCGAACGGCGCGATTTATTATTATAAGGTCAGCGCCGCCAATGCCGACGGCGAAGGCCCGATGTCTTCGGCCGTCGCCGCCGCGCCGTTCGCGCTGACGGCGCCGGTTGCGCCGAGCGGCGTGACGCTGACGAGCGCAAGCACGAAGGTGATTCTCGATTGGGACGCCGTCGAAGGCGCGGATTATTACCTCGTGATGCGCAGCGAGACGGACGGGGAAGGCTTTGAGACGATTTCCGGGGAGGTATTCGACACCCGATACGAGGACGTGGAAGCCGTCGAAGGCGTTACGTGTTATTATGTAGTCGTCGCCGTGAACGCGGCGGGGGAAAGCGAGCGCTCGGCCCAAGTCAGCGGCGCGCTCGTCGAGCTGCGAGACGAAGCGGGGTTAACGCTGCTCCTCGAGGATGATTTCAACGAAGGCACGGCGGGCGAATTGCCTTCCGGCTATACCGTGAACGAAGCGATGGGCACGATCCGTTACGCGGACATCCCTTCGGCAGAGGACAAGAGCTTGCGATTCCACGATACGGGCTCCGGCATCGTACAGTGGGACGCGGCGTTCGAAAGCCAGCCGGAGCTCGTCGTCGCGCAGTTCGACTTCATGAAGCCGGCCAAGCGCAATTCCGTCAAGGTGCTGCGACTGGCGCAAGGCTCGGGACTCGGCTCGACGTCCAACGGGGCAGCCGGCGTCGCGATTGAGACGAACGGCGGACATCTGGCTTATCGAAATACGAGCGGATACACGCCTTTCTTGCTGAACTACGAGGCGAATACATGGTATACGATTAAGGTCGTCGCGAACGTCGCGACCGGGAAGGCGGATGTGTACGTCGACGGAGAAATCAGGCTGGAGCAGGCGGATTTCTTCAACGCCGTCGAGGATATTTCCTTGGTGCAGTCGTTCACGCCGAACGGCGACGCCGACGAGTATTACGTCGATAACTTGCGCGTGTACGGATACGTCGTCCCGTCGCCGCCGGCGGGCTTGACCGCCGAAGCGGGCGACCGCGAGGTCGCGCTGGCCTGGGAAGCGGCCGAAGGGGCGACGCGCTATCGCGTGTACAGAAGCGAGACGTCCGGCGGCCCGTACGAGCCGGTCGCCGAGACGGCGGAGCTCGCATACGCGGACGAAGGGCTCTCGAACGGCACGACGTATTATTACGTCGTCGGCGCCGCGAATCCCAAAGGCGAAAGCGAGCCCTCCGAGGAGGCGAACGCGAGACCGTCGGCGCCTCGCCAAGGCGGGGGCGCGCCGCCGTCGACGCCGTCGCAGGGCGCGGTCGTCGAGCGGACGGAGGACGGCGTACGCGTGAAGCTGCCTACGGGAAGGGAGATCGACGCCGGCGGGAGAACCGTCGCGAAGGTCGTCGTCGAATCGTTGAACGACGCGATTCGGGAGCTTGCGTCGACGAACGGCGAACGGATCGCCCTGCTCGTCGAAGGGGACGCCGCCGCGGCGGAGGTCGTCATCTCTGCTCGCGCATGGATCGAGGCGGCGGAGGCAGCCCCCGGGCTGACGTTGTCCGTCGAGCATAACGGCGCGACGTACGATGTGCCGGTTCGCGCGCTGAATTTCGAAGACCTTGCATCGCGGTTGGGCGTCGCGGAAGACGAGATCGGCTTGACGATCGGCATGTCGGTCGCGACCGAAGACGTTAAGGCGAGCATTCGGGATCGGATCGCGCGGGAGAACGGCAGCGTCGTCTCCGAGCCGATGGAGTTTACGATTACGGCCGAAGCGGACGGGAATGCGGCAAGCGTCAACGACTTCGGCGATCTTTATGTGTCTAGAACGCTCCGGCTCTCGGAGGCGGTAGACCCGGCGGCCGCGACCGTCGCGCTCTACGATCCCGAGACAGGCGCTTTGACGTTCGTTCCCGCCGTATTCGCGACGACCGCGGACGGGGTAACGGAGGCGACGTTCAAGCGGACCGGGAACAGCACATACGTCGTAGTCGCCCTCAAGAAGTCGTTCGACGACTTAGTGGGCCATTGGGCGAAATCCGATATCGAACTGCTGGCTTCGAAGCTGCTCGTGCGGGGAGAGAGCGGCGATGCGTATGCCCCGGATCGCGAAATTACCCGTGCGGAATTCGCGGCGCTTCTCGTTAGGGCGTTAGGTCTGACGGAAAGCATCGATTCGAGCTTCTCCGACGTGGACGACGGAAGCTGGTACGCGGGGTCGGTAGGCGCGGCCGTTCGCGCGAAGCTCGTATTCGGCTTCGAAGACGGCACGTTCCGCCCCGGCGAGCGGATCACGCGGGAAGCCATGGCGGTCATGCTCGCCCGCGCCTTGACGTTCGCGGGCGCGCCGCAGCCGGACGCGAAGAACGGGGCGCCGCGCTTTCCCGACGGCTCCGAGATCGGAGTTTGGGCAAGGGAAGGCGTATCGGCGGCGGTGGCGGCCGGGATCGCGAGCGGAGCGTCCGGTGCGGCGTTCCGTCCGGGCGCGGAAGCGACGAGGGCGGAAGCGGCCGTTATGCTTAAACGCTTTCTGCAATACGCGAGCTTTATAGACGAATAAAAGCGAAGCCGTCTCTTCCCGTTGCCGCCGAGTTAATGACGGAGGGGCGGCGATTGCCGCAAAGATGCAACGGGCGTCCTACGGGACGCCCTATTTTTTATATGTTTCTTGCCAGATGCCGGGCGCCGACGTACGTACGTAAAGTCCCCCCCTCCCCCGTGTGAGCAACATAAATTCCTGATTCGGCTTTTTTTCGTTCCGCGACCCCTTGCCGCCTCCGGCGTGGTATGATTGGAAGTTAAGAAGGACGGCTGACGGATAGGGGCGTTCACGACGGATGAAACGGCTTGCGGGGGCATCGCCGGACGCGTTCTTCGCGCGGTTCCGGGAGGATCGGGAAGAGTACAATAAGGTGTTTCTATTATTCTTTTATTTATTTAGCGTCGCTTCGGCTTCGACCGTCGGCCGCACCGCCGCGGATGCGCTATTCTTGTCCGCGTTCGACGCCTCGGCGCTGTCGAAGATGTATTTGCCGCAGTCGGCGGCGCTTATCCTGACGGGCCTCGTCTTCCAGCGGTACGGGCAGCGCCTGCGCATCGACCGGCTGGTCGTCGGCCTCATTCCGGCGATCGCCGCGCTCGCGCTGGCGTCGAGGCTCGGCGTCGGCGCGGGGATGGCTTGGGTCGTCCCGACGATCTATGTCGCTTACGACGTTTTCAATTTCCTTATGATCGTATGCTTCTGGCAATTCGCGACTTGCGTGCTGGACCAGCGCAAGGTCAAACGGACGATCGGGCTGGTCGGCAGCGGCGGTATCGTAGGCGGCATCGTCAGCGGCTTCGGCCTCAAGCTGGTCGTGCCGCTGGTCGGGACGGCGAACTTAATTTATTTCTACGCGGGCCTGCAGGGCCTCGCGCTCGCAGCGGCGCTCGCGCTGCTTCGGAGCAGCGGCGATCCGGCTGAGACGTTCGCGTCGGCGGGCAAATCCGCGCAGGGAGCGGGCGGGAAGGCGAAGGCGCGGCGCGCCGCGCAGGCGGAAGGGCTGTTCGCGTCCGTGCCGCATCTAAAGTACGTCGCCGTCATGTCGGCGGCGCTCATCCTCGTCCTCACGTTCGTGGATTATCAATTTAAGGTCATTCTGAAAAGCGAGCTGCAAAACGACGCCCTCGCCGGCTTTATGGGCAGCTTCTACGGCTTCGCGGGGCTGCTGGCGCTGGTGCTGCAAATGTTCGTCGCCGGGAAGGTGCTGACCCGGTTCGGCGTCATGACGGCGATACTCGTCTTTCCGGCCGTGCTGCTCGTCGGCAGCGTCGGCTTGCTGGCCGCGCCCGTGCTGGCGATGGCGGTCGCGCTGAAGGGCAGCGACAAGGTCGTCGGCGACACGATCCATTCCTCGGTGCAGCAGCTGATCATGTTCCCGGTGCCGCCCAAGTGGCGCAATCGTGCCAAGAGCTTCCTCGACGGCATCGTGCGCAACGGCGCGAAGGGACTGGCGGCCATCAGCTTGCTCGCGCTATCGCCGATATTGTCGCCGCAAGAGTTGGGTTATATCGTCATCGGGCTGCTCGTCGTCTGCATCGGGGCGGCGATGAAGGTGAAGGGGGCTTATTTGAAAACGCTCGTCTCCACCTTGCAAACGGATCAGGTGAAAATCGAAGACGCCGAGCTGAACGTGATGGACCCGGCCAGCTTGCGGCTGCTGACGGACGCGCTGCGCAGCGCCGACAAGCAACAGGCGCTCTACGCGTTCCGCGTGCTGCGAGGGATCGACGGCTTCGACCTGTCGCCGTACCTGCCGGCGCTGCTGCGGCATCCGGCGCGAGAGGTCGTCGTCGAGGCGCTCGCGTATGCGGAGCGTCGTCCGTTCGCGGGCTTCGAAGCGCAGCTGATCGAGAAGTTCGACGATGCGGACGCCCGCGTCGCGTCCCGGGCGATTGCGGCGTTGTCCGCTTACGCCGACGAGGCGCATCTGGAGCGCATCTCCGCTTGCCTGGACGGGGAGGACTTGGAGCGCAAATGCGGAGCGATCGCCGGCCTCGTCAAGCATTACGGCATCGAGGGCATGTTCCGCGCCGTAGGCGCGCTGAAGCAGCTGCTCGAAAGCGCGGACGAAGCGGAGCGGGCGGCCGCGGCGGCACTATTCGGCAGCATCGGCATTCGGCAGTTCTATAAGCCGCTCCGGCAGCTGCTGCGGGATCCCGCGCTGGAGGTGCGCCGCAGCGCGCTGCAATCCGCCAGCGTCCTGCAGGCGCCCGAGCTGATCGATGACATCGTCCCGCTGCTCCGATCCGGGGGGACGCGGAAAGACGCGATCGAGGCGCTTGCGGCATACGACGAGAAAGAGTCGATTCCGCGACTGGCGCCGTGGTTCGAGCGGGCGGCTCCGCCGCTTCACCTGCCGAAGGTGTTCGAGCGGCTCGCGTCGCCGGCCGCGTTCGAGACGCTGCTCGACGTGTACGAGGCTTCGGGGTTCGAGATGCGCGGCGGGGTGCTGGAGGCGTTAAACCGAATGCGCCGCCGGGTGGAGCCGGACGCGCGGCAAGCCTCTCGAATCGAAGCGTATCTGCTTGGGGAGACGCGACTCTATCGAGAGCTGTCGGAGCGATTCGCGGGGCTTTCCGCCGTTCCGCGCTACGAGGAAGCGGCGGAGGTTGGCGAACAGCTGCGCGCGGCGACCGTGCAGCGCATATTCCAATGGTTGGCGCTCTTGTACGACGGCGCGACCATCCGCGCGGTATACGCGAATTGGCGGGAGGGCGACGCGCGCCAGCAGGCGAACGCCATGGAGGTTGTCGATCAGCTGGCGCATGGGGAGGTCCGTGCGGAGTTGGCGCGGCTGATGGGCGAGGGGAGCCGCCCCGCGGACCGCTCGGCGGCCGCCGAGGCCGACGGGACCGAACGACTCGAATGGCTGGAGCGGCAGCCGGACGAATGGCTTCGCGAGGTAGTCCGCTACGCCGCGCGCCCGGAGGAGTCCGAGGCGCGGCGGGAGTTGATGGAGCGGATTCGGCTCCTGCGCGGATACGAGCTGTTCCGGAAGCTGACGAGCCGGGAGCTCGCCGACGTCGCGCACAAGCTGACCGAACGGCGGGCGGCGCGGGGGGAACCGATCTTCCCCCGCGGCGCCGCGGACAATGCGCTCTACCTTGTGCGCAGCGGTCGCGTAGGTTTTTACCGCGACGGCGTCAAGGTCGGCGAACGGCAGGCGGGCGAATCGTTCGGGCAGTCCGGACTGCTGACGCGAAGGCTGCGTTCCGCGGATACGCTGGCGGAAGAAGCGTGCGTATTTTGGCGGTTGGACTCGGAAGATTTCTTCGAGGTCATGTTCGATCGTTCGTCGATCGCGATTGAAATGATGCGGCTGTTGTCCCGCAGGCTGCGGGCGGTGCTGTCGCAGCAGCGCGCGACTCCCGGCGGTTCGCCGGAGAAGGCTGCGGCGGCGATCGCGGCGGGGAGCGAGGCCGCGGCGGCGTCGCTGCTCGCGGGCGGGGAACGGCCCGACTCGCTGCTGCGACGGGTGCTGATTTTGCAAAAGATCGACCTATTCTCGCATCTCTCGGAGAGCGATCTCATCCAGCTGGCGCAATTGGTGGACGAGACGGAATACGAGGCGGGGGAGACCATTTGCGCGCTGGGCGATTACGGCGAAGCGCTGTACGGCATCATCGAGGGCAGCGTACGCATCCACCGGGAAGGGAAGACGCTCGCCGTGCTGGGCGAAGGCGACTACTTCGGCGAGATGGCGATCATCGACAGCGGGCCGCGTTCGGCCGATTGCACGGCCACCGCGCCGACGGTCGTGCTCGAGCTGCACCGCGAGCAAGTGTTTTCGCTGTGCTTTCGGAATATGGACGTCTTGCGCAGCATGATGCAGGTGATGGGCGACCGGTTGAAGGGCATGGCGGGGTAGCCGGCAAAGAAGCGAAGAAGGGACGTCCCCGGGGGCGTCCCTTTTCTCAACCGCGGGATGAAAGGGCTTTAAAGATGCTGAGCGGTTCGCAGCCTTTGCCGGCTTAGATCCCGGGATATTCAGCTTGGGAAAGTTCACGGCCACGAGTTCTCGAATCACGAAGCGAGGCTCAAAGAGGCTGCGGAGAGCTTTATTTTTTAGCAGTTATTTGCGTCATTCGAAAAAGTGCAAACCAAAGAATTAGAGGGTACTACGATAAAAAAAGAAAAGAGGGCAAGCCCCATAAGGTGGCCGTGATTGCTTGCGGCAACAAGCTACTCCATCACGTGTACGCCATGGACGCCGCAAGGCGTGTTTTTAATTTCGTTGATTTTCTGACATTTTGAGTGCAAGGACTCTATCTTTCCGGCGTATCGGCTACTAGAATGTTGGAGAGGGGGTGTCGCGTGTTGAAGCGATGCAAGGTGTTGATCGTCGAGGACGAGGTGCCGATGCGCGAGCAGCTGCGGGCGTTCCCATGGGAGCTGCACGGCTTCGAGTTGGCGGGCGAAGCGCGCCATGGATTGGAAGCGCTCTCGTTGTTCGAGTCGCTGCGTCCCGACGTCGTGTTGACCGATGTCGCGATGCCGTTCATGGACGGCTTGGAGCTGACCCGGAAGCTCAAGGAGCAGGCGGCGGACGCGCAGGTCGTGCTGCTGACCTGCCACAGCGAATACGATTACGTCCGCGACGCGCTGCGGCTCGGCGCTTGCGATTATTTGGTCAAAGGAACGTACCGAGAGTCCGACTTGCTGGAGGCGCTACAGCGGGCGCGGTCGAAGATGGGCGACGCGGCGCCGATCGACCCCGAGATGCGCTTCGAAATTCGGGAGGCGATCCGGTACATCGAGGGC
Source organism: Paenibacillus sp. (assembly GCF_035645235.1). Lineage (GTDB taxonomy): Bacteria > Bacillota > Bacilli > Paenibacillales > YIM-B00363 > Paenibacillus_AE. The sequence continues at coordinate 4,304 of NZ_DASQMZ010000023.1, read as the reverse complement.
CATCTCCATCTGCCCTTCGCCGCCGGCGAAGTCGCCGAGCATGTCGGGCTGAGCCAAAATTACTTCGGGATTTTGTTTCGGCGCGAAACCGGCCATTATTTTCAAGATTACGTCAAAAAGCTGCGGATGGAAAAGGCGGCCGCGCTGCTAAAGCACAGCTCGCTCAAGATATACGAAATCTCCGAGCAGGTCGGCATCGGGAACTACCGGTACTTCACGGAAGTCTTCACCAAATACTACGGCATCAATCCGCGGGAATACAGGGGGACGCCATGACATGAAAATACTGCGGGCGCTTCACAATCGTCCTTACGTCAGCATGCAAAGCAAACTGTTCGTCGCGCTTACGGCGGCAAGCCTGATTTTATTTTCAGGGTTGCTGTTTTTTAGTTTAAACGGGTTCAAGGATGCATTCTACGACCAGAAGACGGACGACATGACGTTGTATACCGAACGAACGGGGCAGTTCCTCGACATGTATTTCCAGAACGTGCGGAATATTCTGCTGGAGGCGGCGCGAACGCTCGGGGAGGACGAGCTTCGCCGCCCCGACGAGGCGGAGGCGGTGCTGTCGCGAGTGCTGGAGCTGAACCGGGAGTTTATCAGTCAAATTTACGTCCTGACGGAGGACGGGCGCATCCTGACGGGCGACCGGCTGCTCTACGACATCATCGAGCACCCGCAGCTGATGGAGGCGTTCCGCATCGTCGAGGACAATCCGGGGCTGATCGGCTGGAGCCAGCCGTATTATTCGCCGATGCTCGTCGACGATACGGTCGCGTTCGCGCTCGGCATCGCCGACCCGTCCGGGCGGCGCATCGGCACGGTGCTCGCGGAAATCGACACGCCGCGACTCTCCGCGCAGCTTAGCAAGCTGCTGAACGTGCAAGAGAAGAGCTATGTTCTCTTTTCGGACCAAGGCAACATCATCGATTACGACCGAAACAGCAGCCTGCTTCCGTACCGCAAGGGCACTGTGCCCAAACGGCTGACGGAGTCGTTCGAGCGGGAGCTGTGGGCGATAGGCAACGGCGTGAACCGCGTCACGGGCGCCTCCGACACGCTGCTGACGATCAAGAGCAACCGCAATCAGCTTGGCTGGTATTTGGTCACCTTGACCGGGGAGCGGTCGTTCTGGGAGAGCGCGCAGCTCGTCATCCAGCGCTTCATCGTCGTCAGCGCGCTCTGGTTCGTCCTTCTCTCGGTCTTCACGTATTTGATCAGCCGCCACTTCGTGCGTCCGGTGAAGCGGCTCGCGCTGCAGATGGTGCGCTTCAACGGCGAAAGCTTCGCCATGCCGGAATCGGATCAGCGGCGCAACGACGAGATCGGCGACTTGACGCGCAGCTACCGGCGGCTCATCGAGCGCATTCGCGCGCTGCTCGAGACCGTGCGGGAGAAAGAGAGCAAGAAAAAAGAGATCGAGCTGAAGCTGCTGCTCAGCCAGATCCGGCCTCATTTTCTATATAACACGTTGTCTTGCATCGGGAGCCTCGCCAAGCAGCACCGGGTGCAGGAGGTCGAGGAGACGATTCGCTCCTTGATCGTCATCCTGACCTTCAGCATCGACAAGAAGACCGAGCTCGTCTCGCTCGAGGAGGAGCTGGACACGCTTCGGGCGTACGTGCAAATTTTGAAGGTGCGCTACGGCGATACGTTCCGCTTCGAGGTCGACGTGCCCGCGGCCCATCTGGACTATGCGGTACCGAAAATGCTGCTGCAGCCGCTCGTAGAGAACGCGCTGTTCCACGGGCTCGCCACGAACGAAGCGGGCGTCATCGCGATCGCCTCAAGGCGCGTCGGCGACGAGCTCGTGCTGACGGTCGCGGACAACGGCATCGGCATGACCGAATCGAAACTCCGGTCGATTCTCGACGGCTCGGGCGGCGAGCGCAGGTCGCGCCGCGGCGGCTTGAACGGCATCGGCCTCACCAACATCGACGAGCGGCTGAAGCTTTCGTACGGGGAGGAATACGGCCTGCGCATCCGCTCCGCCCCGGGCGAAGGCACCGTCGTGGAGCTGGCGCTGCCGTGCGAGCCTTGACCGCGAAGCGTTGATTTTCTGACATTATCGTCGGCGCTCCGCCTATTTCCCCTGCCGCGGGCGCGCTAAGATGGGGGTACGAAATCAAAGACGGCGGGGTGGATCAGTTGCAAGCGGAAAATGTAAGCGGTTATCGTCTCGGACTCGGCGGTCGGGCACGCGCAGCGGCGCGGACGCTGTGGAGATACCGGGCGCTGTACTTGATGCTGCTGCCGGGGCTGGCGTACTTTCTTGTGTACAAGTACGCTCCGTTGTACGGCGCGCTCATCGCCTTCAAGGATTTTCAAGTGCTGCAGGGCATCTGGGCGAGTCCGTGGGCGGATCCGTGGTTCAAGCATTTCAAGTATTTTTACGATTCGCCGTTCTTCTGGGAAATCTTGAGAAACACGTTCCTCATCAGTCTGTACAAGCTCGTCTGGGGCATGCCGCCCGACATCCTCATCGCGATCCTGCTGAACGAAGTGCGCCATGCGTTCTTCAAGCGGACCGTGCAGACGCTCAGTTATTTGCCGCATTTTCTGTCTTGGGTCATTATTTACGGCATTCTGATCGCGTTCTTCTCGGAAACCGGCGGTCTGGTGAACTACTATTTGAAGCAGTGGACCGGCGCGTCGGAGCCGTTCCTGACGTCGCTCGATTGGTTCCGGAGCATGCTCGTCGCCTCCTCGGTTTGGAAGGACATCGGCTGGGGCGCGATTATATACCTCGCGGCCATCGCCGGCATCGATCCGCAGCTGTACGAGGCGTCGCGCATGGACGGCGCCGGACGGTTCCGCCAGATGTGGCATATTACGCTGCCGGGCATCGCGCCCGTCATCATCCTAATGCTGGTGCTGCGGCTCGGGCATATTTTGGATGCGGGCTTCGATCAGATTTACATCATGTATAACGTGCACGTATATCCCGTGGCGGACATTATCGATACGTGGGTGTTCCGGGTCGGCCTCGAGCAGCTGAATTTCAGCTTGGCGTCGGCCGTAGGGCTGTTCAAGTCGGCGATCGGACTCGTCTTGGTGCTGGCCGCGAATCAGCTCGCGAAGCGATGGGGGGGACAGCTATGGTGATTTCATGGTCGGAAAAGGTGTACCTGGCCCTCGTCTACGCGTTCCTCGCGCTCGTCGGCGCGGTCGCCGTCTTCCCGCTGCTCTACGTCGTCTCGGTGTCGCTGACCCCGTACGAGGACGTCATGCGCCACGGCGGGTTTATGCTCGTGCCGAGGAACGTGACGTTCGCCGCCTACAAGCTGTTTTTGCAGGACTCGCTGCTGATGAACGCCTACAAAGTCACGATCTTCGTCACGGTCGTCGGCACGGCGGTCAATCTGCTGCTCACGACGCTCATGGCGTATCCGCTCAGCAAGAAGTATTTGCCGGGACGAACGAGCGTGCTGCTCCTGATCGTCTTTACGATGCTGTTCAGCGGCGGGGTCGTCCCGACGTACTTGATCGTCAAGGCGACGGGGCTGATCAATTCGGTATGGGCGATGATTATCCCGGGGGCGGTGGCCGCGTTCAATTTGCTCATCATGAAGACGTTCTTTGAAAACTTGCCCGACGCGATAGACGAAGCGGCGCGGGTCGACGGCGCCGGCGAGACGCGTATTTTGTGGTCGGTCGTGCTCCCGATTTCGATGCCGATCTTCGCGACGATCGGATTGTTCTACGCGGTCGGACATTGGAACACGTTCTTTCCTGCGATTATGTATATCAACGACGCAAGACTCCATCCGCTGCAGGTCGTGCTGAAGGCGATCTTGACGCGTTCGATGGAAACCGACGTGCAGCTCGAGGAGGTGCTGCCGACGGAGACGCTGCAGATGGCGGCCGTCGTCCTGACCGCGCTGCCGATGGTCGCCGTGTACCCGTTCATCCAGAAATACTTTACGCAGGGCGCGCTGCTCGGCTCGATTAAAGGGTGAGTCGGCTTCGGCTGACGAATTTCCTGACATTTTCGATGAAGTACCGCCTATTTTCGAAGAGAGCGTTTTCATAAGATGGGGGTAGCCAACGGTGCAGGACATCGGAAGGGGGAGAAGAGCCATGAAGAGAGAGGAACGGCTTGACGCGGACGTGCTCGTCGTCGGCGGGGGGACGTCCGGCTGCATGGCGGCGATCGCGGCGGCGGAGGAAGGCGCGGACGTCGTATTGGTCGAGAGCGACTCCGCCCTCGGCGGCATCGCGACGCGCGGCGGCATCCATCGCTATTATTACGGATCGTCCGGCGGGCTGCAGGACGAGGTCGACCGCCGTGTCGCGTCGCT
>NZ_DASQMZ010000022.1:0-4569 GCF_035645235.1 Paenibacillus sp. | reverse complement strand
GCCTTGAGGTGTTTTTTGTTTTTCCATATATCCGAACCTGAAGGAGGCTGTTTTGACGATGAGGCATTCCGCGGCAATGTTGTTCCAAAGCAAGGAGGAGTTCGCCGATTTTATTCTCGGCCATGCGGCGGAGGAGGTCCCCGGAGCGAGGCTCGTCCGGGACGGGCGGGACCCGCTTCATGCGGAAGTATTCTTCGAGGGCTTAGCAGGGAAAAGCGAGATCAACCTGCACAACGCCTGGATGAATTACGTCCGCACGCAAGATCTCAATCAAGCCGTCGACGCCCTGAACGGCCAACTGCAAGCGATCCGCTTGGTCGAGAAGCAGGAGGAGCTGTTTCAGAGCATTCGGCTGCAGGATATTTTGCCCGCGCTCCGGGGCGAGGTGCCCGTCCCGTACGGGGACGGCGGCGATTCGAGGCTCGTCTTCCATGAACATGTTCCGAAGCTGGCGACCTTGTATTTGATCCGGAAAGAAGGCGTAAATCTGTTAATGAATAAATCGCTGCTTGAAAAATTGAAAATGACGGAGGCGCAGCTTCGCGCCCGCGCCGTCGCGAACCTGCGCAAGTCCGGTTGGGTGAAGCCCGCTAGACAATACGTCCATCCGGCGATGCCCGACGGCGCGACGATCCATCACTACGAGCGCGTCGGCCGGCCGTTCGAGCTGCAGTTTTTCTTGCCGGAGATGACGCGGGGACATCTGCCGTCAAGCTTTGTTTGCGCGGTCCCGAATCGCGGCTTCGCCGCCGTGCTCACCGTCGACCGCCCGATCGCGACGGCCGACCAAGCGAAGTCGATCGCCTGGCGCACCGGTTTCGCGGCCCATGTGTCGCAATGCTATCGGCGGGACCGCGATCCCGTGTCCCCGAATTTATATTTCATAAAGAAGGGTAGCTGCACCATATTGGGCAACGTAAAGCCGTGGAAAGGCATGCCCTATGGGCGTCCCGGCGCGAGCCTGTGATATAATGGCGGAACGGGGCGAGCCTGTTGCAAGAGGCGAGGCTTGTACATCGGGTCGTGACAGGAAGAAAGCCCCTTCGAGCACGAGCTCGAAGGGGCGGGGGCACGATGCGCATCCTTAAGTTGAACTATGGAGACGATCTTATGAACGGAAACGGACAACGGCGCGCCGACATTCGCCCGGGGCTCGAAGTCGACATCGTGCTGAAGCAAGACCAAAGAACCGGGAAGACGACGCGGGGGATCGTGAAAGATATTTTGACGAAATCGCCGAATCACCCGCACGGCATCAAGGTGCGGCTAGCGGACGGTCAGGTCGGGCGCGTAAAATCGATCTTGCCCGGCGGTCAAGCCGAACCGGCTCAAGTATAGCTCAGTTCGCGTTGCCGATTTCTCGGCGTACGAACGTCTGGAACGCAGAACTCGCCGTCGAAATCGACCGGTATAATTCCTCCAGGCGGTCGTTGAGCACGCTGACCAAAAACCGCGCACGCATGTTGTTGTCGTCTTTCTTCAAATGATTGACGACTCGGATCGGAACGATTCCCTCGTCCGTCTTCATGCACATGCAGGCGAACTGAATGCCTTGATAATAAAACGTAATGACAAGCTGTTTATTCGTAGGCCAATATTGTAGCGCAAGATCCTCCAGCTGCGAATCGCCGAACGGAATCGAACGAACATACGGGGTAACCGCCACGTTAAAAATCCCTTCTTTCGCCACATCCATGAGTTGATATAGTTCCATTATGCCATGGATTGGATTGGGAAACTAGGGCTTTTGCAGGGAAAATTTCTCCATCGACCGAAGGTTAAAAATGGGTTAAGAAGGCGTTAAACCTAGGTAAAACAGCCTGCCCCGGAATCGTTCGGTTCGCGGGGCAGGGCAGGGCGTTTTCGTCGGGGGACGCTCCCGTCGGGTTACGCCGTCGCGCGGCGAATCAGTCCATACGAGGCCGCAAGGAGAAGCAGGGCGACGGGAGTCAGCCACAGCGCGAGGGAGAGCAGGCTGTCGAGCCCGAACAGCCAAGCGAAGACGCGGCTCCAGCCGTCCATCAGATGCGTGAGGATGATCGCGATCAAGGCGATCCCGGCCAGCGCGTACAACCCCGTAGACCCGAATCGGTTAAATATGAGCGCGATGAGGAAGCCGAGCGCGAACATGAACGTTAAAATCAAAAACTGCGTCAGCCACGCGCCCGCCGCGCCGATGTCCGCGAAGGCGGGGATGCGGAAAAACTGGACGACGTCTCCGAGTTGCCCGAAGGCAGCTCTTTCGAGCAGCGCGAGCAGCGTCTGGACGACGCTGAACGCCGCCGCGACGACGAGCCCCGAGAGCAGGATGCCGAAGAAGTAGTCCTTGCGCCTCACGTTCATTCCGAGCGCGTAGGGGAACGTCTCCTTCAGGCCGACGATGCCGAGAATGAGCATGTAAATATAAAGCGGGGACACGTTACCCGAGATGACCTCGCCGTCGCCGAACTGTAGGACGGCGTATACCAAAATCGCGTATACCGCGAACATGATTCCCCAGAAGATCAGAACCGAAAGCTTCATGTCGGTGAGAAACATTTTCAAAACGCCGGTGATTGACTTGTTCATTGCGCGATCGCCGCCTTTCCCTCCGCGGGGGAGTGATTCGTCAGATGGATGAAGAGCTGTTGGAGCGATACGGCGCCGAGCTCGAGGCCCAACTCCTCGGCTTGCCGCTTCGTCTGCGCGTCTCGCGAGCCGCGGATCGTCGCGGACGCCAAACCGCCGATCGTCTCCGCGTGCAGCGTCTCGCGCCCGGCGGCGAACGCCTCGACTTTCGCCTTCGGACCCGTGATCGTATACGCCGTTCCGCGCAGCGCCTCCGCGTCTTCGTCGATCAAGAGGCGTCCTTTGTCGATCAGCAGCACATGCTCGAGCATGCGGTTCACTTCGTCGATGAGATGCGTCGACAGCACGATCGTGCGCGGATGCTCCGCGTAATCGGCGAGCAGCCGGTCGTAAAACAGCCCCCGCGCGACGGCGTCGAGACCGAGGTACGGCTCGTCGAAGATCGTGACCGGCGCCCGGCTCGCGAGCCCCACGATAATGCCGACCGTGCTGAGCATGCCGCGCGACAGTTTGCCCATTTTGCGGTCGAGCGGCAGCTCGAACGCCTCGGCGAGCGACAACGCGTACGACCGGTCCCAGTTTGGGAAGAACGACGCCGACAGGTCGAGCACTTCCCCGGCGGTGAGCCCTTTCGGATACGCTTGGCTTTCCTTAATGAAGCAGACTCGGCGCAGCACGTCGTCGTTCTCGTACGGCGCCTCGCCGAACAAGCGGGCTTCGCCGCTCGTCGCGAACAGCTGCGCGGTCAGAATATGCATCAGCGTCGTCTTCCCCGCGCCGTTGCGGCCGAGCAGCCCGTAAATTTTGTTATCCTCCAGCCGGAACGATACTCGATCCAACGCCTTCGTCGCGCCGTACGCCTTCGTAATTTGATTCGCTTCGATTACCCATGCCATGTCGTTCACCCTTTCTTCCGAATCATCTCGATCAATTCCTCGCGTCCGATGTCGAGCTTGCTCGCCTCCGAGAGCATCGTCACCACGTATTGCTCGAAAAACTGCTCCTTGCGCTTGTCGATGAGCGCCTGTCTGGCGCCGGTCGCTACGAACATGCCGATCCCTCGCTTTTTGTACAAGATGCCCTGCTCCACGAGCAGATTGACCCCTTTGGCCGCGGTCGCCGGGTTGATCTGGTAAAACGCCGCGAATTGATTCGTCGAAGGCACCTGGGATTCCTCAGGCAGCGTGCCCTCGATGATGTCGTCCTCGATCCGTTCCGCGATTTGCTGGAAGATCGGTTTCCCGTCTTCGATGAGGTTCGTCATCCGTTCACCACCATATCGGTTAATTACTCATGTAAATAACCATACAACCAGTTAGGCGCCATGTCAACGGAAAATTTCTCGCGAGATCATGAAAGGCCCTAGGGCCGCGTCCTGCCTCGCCGACATGCTCGAATTTTGCGCTTCCCCCGTCGATGCCCAGTTTCGGGAGATGGCGGCGGGAAAAGCGCTGAGTTTTAGCATACCGTCGGCGGTAAATGAGCAAAAATTGAGCATAGCGTCGGGAAATGAGCGGAATATGAGCATACGGCGAGATAAGCGCAAAACTTGAGCATAACGGCGAGATAAGCGAAAAATTTGAGCATAACGGTGAGATAGGCGCAAAATTTGAGCATAACGGCGAAATAAGCGCAAATTCTGAGCATAACGGCGAGATAAACGCAAAATCTGAGCATATCCTAGGCGTCGGTGCGTGTGCGGGGCGGGTCGGGGCGGTCGGAGGGCGGCGGGTGTGCGGTGTGCGGAGGGGGAAGGCTGGGAAAAGCGCAAAATTTGCACTACGCTTGCACCAAACCTCACATGAAAGTTTGTTAGGATATTATCCTAAATATGTAACAAATTACTCGTATCTCTCTGGTTGAATATAAAAAAATCTCCTATTGTTAAGAGGTAGGCTGTTGCCCACTCCCCAACAAAGGAGACCACCATGGGTAATAGTGTAACCGATCCAACCGTCATAAGTAAATGCCTAAGTTTCCTGAATGTTTTATCGTACCGAT
>NZ_DASQMZ010000021.1:0-12018 GCF_035645235.1 Paenibacillus sp. | reverse complement strand
GCACGGGCTTTCCCGAGGTCGTCTTCGGCGAAGGCAAGACGGCGGAGCAGATCGCCGCAATTATGGCCCGGCTCGCGGAGCATGCCGACCGGGTGCTCGCGACGCGGGTTTCGCCCGAGAAGGCGGCGTTCGTCGCGGACGAGTTGCCCGGCGTCACGTACCATGAGGCGGCGCGGGCGCTGACGTGGTTCAAGAAGCCGATTCTTCGCATGCGGGACGGCTACGTCGCCGTCGTCTGCGCCGGCACGTCGGATTTGCCCGTCGCCGAGGAAGCCGCGGTCACGCTCGAGACGATGGGCTCGCATGTCGAACGCGTCTACGACGTCGGCGTCGCCGGCATCCACCGCTTGTTCGCGCGGCTCGATACGATTCGCGGCGCCGCGGTCATCGTCGTCGTCGCCGGCATGGAGGGCGCGCTCGCCAGCGTCGTCGGAGGGCTTGTCGACAAGCCGATCCTCGCCGTGCCGACAAGCATCGGGTACGGCGCCAACTTCGGGGGCTTGTCCGCGCTGCTCACGATGCTGAACTCGTGCGCGCCCGGCGTCTCCGTCGTCAACATCGACAACGGGTTCGGAGCCGGCTACAACGCCGGCATCATTCACGCGCACATCGCGAAGAGGTAGGGACGGTTTCGATGCGAATTTTATATTTCGATTGCTTCTCCGGCTTATCCGGCGACATGACCTTGGCGTCGCTCGTCGATCTCGGCGCCGACCGGGATTATATCGAGCGGGAGCTTCGCAAGCTCGACGTAGGCGGTTATACGCTCTCGTGGCGTCGCGTCGTCAAGAAGGGCATCTCCGCGCTCAAGGCGGACGTGCTGCTCGAGAACGACGCGCCCCCGGTGCGTCGGCCGTTGAAAGTGCTGCAGCAAGCGCATGAACACGCGCACGGCCATGACCACAGTCATGACCACCACAATCATGATCACAGCCATAGTCACGACCATCATCACGACCATGGCCATCATCATGAACATAACCATCACCATCACCATGGTCACGATCACGGCCACTCGCACGATCACGGCCACTCGCACGATCACGGCCACCATCACCGCGGATACGCGGACATCGTGAGGCTCATCGAGAACGCGGGCCTCAGCGAACGCGCGACCGAGCTGAGCCTCGCCATCTTCGCCAAGATCGGGGCGGCCGAGGCGAAAATCCACGGCATTCCGGTGGAGACCGTGCATTTCCACGAAGTGGGCGCCGTCGATTCGATCGTCGATATCGTGGGCGTCGCGCTCGCGATCGACCATCTGAATCCGGATCGCATTCTCTCGTCTCCGGTGCCGCTCGGCGCCGGCTCGATCCGCATCGATCACGGGTTATACCCCGTTCCGGCGCCCGCCACGCTCGAGATGATGCGGGGCCTCCCGATCGCGCCTTCGACGCACCGGCTCGAGCTGACGACGCCGACCGGCGCCGCCATCGTCGCGGCGCTCGTCGACGAGTTCAGCCAGAGCCTCCCGCCGATGATCGTCGAATCGGTCGGCTACGGCGCCGGCACGCGCGAGCTGCCGAACCAGCCCAACGTGCTGCGCACCGTACTCGGCTTCGCCGAGAAGCGGCTGAACGTGTGGCCGTCCGCGCAGCATGCCGAAGCGCATGCGCACGGCGGCGAGCACGAACGCCACCACCGCGGGCAATAAACGAGACGCCTTCCCTGTATTCAGGGGAGGCGTTTTTTCGTGTGCGGCTGCAGGGTCTTTTTCGAAATATGGCTCTCTCCCCGGCAACCTTCCGCCCCGGCACATCGTCTATGGATTTGGAACCGATTTACAGATCCGATAGAGACTAGGGGGATGAAAAATGCCAATGATCAGACGCATGCTGAGCACCTCTGTCGCCTTCGCCGCCGTCGGCCTTGCGCTCGCCGGCTGCATGGCTTCCACGGCGGAACGCAGCACCGGGAACGATTCGGCCGCGACCGCGGAGAGCCCTGCTCCTGCCGCAACCAAGGAAGCTTCCGAAGCGCCTGCGGCGGAAACCTCTGCGCGGGACGCCTCGAAAGCAAAGCGCGATGAGCAGCCTTCTCTCCATGCCGAGCCGTTGCCTCCGCCCCGCCCCGCTCCGACGTACGGACAGCCTCGCGACGACATGTTTTTCGATCATGCCGGCACGAACCCGTTCGTCGCGGTGGAGGACGATCCGCTGTCTACGTTCGCCATCGACGTCGACACCGGCTCTTACACCGTCGTCCGCAATTATATCGCGCAAGGTACGCTTCCGCCCGAGGACGCGGTTCGCGTCGAGGAATTCGTCAACTACTTCGAGCCCGATTATCCCGCGCCTGCGGAGGAAACGTTCTCCATACACGTCGACGGGGGACCGTCCCCGTTCGGCGAGGGCTATGAGCTCCTTCGGATCGGCCTGAAGGCGAAGGAAATCGCAGAGGAGGAACGCAAGCCCGCCAATCTGACCTTCGTCATCGACGTCTCCGGCTCGATGAATCGGGACAACCGGCTCGGCTTGGTGAAACAAAGCTTGCATCTACTGGTCGACAGCCTGCAGCCGAGCGATCAGCTTGCGATCGTCGCCTACGGCTCGGAGGCGAGCGTCGTGCTGCGCCCCACGTCGCTCGAGGAAGAGGAAACCATCAAGGAAGCGATCGACGGCCTCTCGCCGGGCGGCTCGACGAACGCGGAGGAAGGTTTGCGGCTCGGATATAAGCTCGCCGAGCGCCAATACGACGAGGGAGCGATCAACCGCGTAATTTTATGCTCCGACGGCGTCGCGAACGTCGGGGAGACGAGCGCCGAAGGCATCCTCGAGACGATCGAGAAGTATGCCGACGAGCGAATCACTTTGACGACCGTAGGCTTCGGCATGGGGAACTACAACGATACGATGATGGAGCAGCTGGCGAACCAAGGGGACGGCGTATACGCTTATGTCGATTCGTTCACCGAAGCACGGCGGCTGTTCGTGGAGCAGCTCGGCGGCACGCTGCAGACGGTCGCGCGCGACGCGAAAATTCAAATCGAGTTCGACCCCGAGGCGGTCGACCGCTATCGACTGCTCGGCTACGAAAACCGGGATTTGCGCGACGAGGAATTTCGCGACGACGGCGCGGACGCCGGCGAGGTCGGCGCGGGCCATACGGTCACAGCGCTCTACGAGGTGAAGCTGACGAAGCCGGAACGCCGCGACAGCATCGGCACGGCGCGGGTCCGGTATGTGGAGGAAGAGACGAAGGCCGTGCGGGAGTGGACCGTCCCGCTTCAATCAAACGGCGGCTGTCCGACGAGCTGCGTTTCCTTGCGGCCGTCGCCGAATATGCCGAAATTCTCCGCGGCAGCTATTGGGCGAAGGAAAGCTCGATCGACGACGTGCTTGCGTTGGCCGTTCCGAGCGCGTCCGGCGAACGCGGGCAGCAGTTCGTCACGATGGTCAAGGATACCGCAGCGTTGCTTCGATAAGCCGAAGAGGACGTCCGTCCCGCCGGAAATCGACGAAGGCCGCCTCCGCGTCTAACCGACGCGGGGCGGCCTTCGTTACGGTTTGCGAACCGGCCGGCTCATCGACCGCCGCCCTCCGCGCCGCCGTGCGCCAAATACGCGCGGCGCACCTCGTCGTACACCGCCTTCAGCGGCACGCCCTCGCGCTCCGCGATCGCGGCGCACTCCCGATATTCGGGAGCGTATTGCACCTCCTCGCCGTTCGCGACCCCGATCTTGACGGCAGCCGGTCCCCACTTCGTCTGCACCTGCACCATGCGCCGGCCGAGCCGGTGCACCTCCGCCGCGATGCGCCGGATGCCGAGCGTCGTCGTCTCCCGAAATACGATGCGCTCGAGCGGCTCGACCCGTTCCCGGGACGCCAGCACGTTCAGCATCACGCCCGGACGTCCCCGCTTCATGACGATCGGGATCCAGAACACGTCGTTCGCGCCGGCGGCGAACAGCGCATCGGATACATAGCTCGTCCACTCCGGGTTCATATCGTCCAAGTTCGCCTGCAGCAACACCATTCCTTCGTCTACGTGCTCTGCGCCGTGAGCCCCTTCGAACAAAACGTTCCGCCCCTTTTTTACGTAAGACCGTAATTTTTTTGAAAACTTGCACACATTAAAAATCATAACCCGCATCCGCGGAACATGGCAACGTCAACGGAGGGAAATCGATGGCTCTCGCAAACAAATTCGCGCTGCTCGGACTGGCCGCTGCCGTAGCCTTCGGCGCGGCTGCGCCCCGGGCGTCCGCGGCCCCGGCGCCCGAAGACCGGCCCGCGGCGTACCGATCGGAGGCCGAATCGGCGAAGGCGGCGCGCCAATCGATGCTGGATACGTTCACGGAACGCAAGGCGTTGTTCGACGCCGTCGCCGCCGTAACGGGCATCCCCTGGTTCCACCTCGCCGCCGTAGACCAATACGAACGGACGCTCAGCCTCGCGCATCCGAAGACGCGGCCGCTGCGCGACGGGCTCGTCGCCGTACACGTATCCGAGCATCAATGGGCGGGCTTCCTCAATCCGAACCCGCTCGACACGAACCCGAGATCGATCGCGTTGTTCGACGGCTTCGGCCGCGACGGCGACGGCGACGGGAAAGCCGACCGAAACAACGACCTCGACCTGCTGTGCAGCATGGCCGAATTTCTGCTGCGGCGGGGCACTTCGCCGGACGACCTCGAAATCGCGGTCTGGGATTATTATCAGAACGACCGAAGCGTCAAGCGCATCCGGCAGTTCGCTCACATCTACCGCACGTTCGGCACGCTCGATCTGCACCGCCACGACTTTATTCTGCCGCTCGGCGGCGACTACTCGTATCGGAGCACCTGGGGCGCGGCGCGAAGCTACGGCGGATATCGGATCCACGAAGGCACCGATCTATTCGCCCATTACGGCATGCCGGTACGAAGCGCCGCGTACGGCATCATCGAAGTGATGGGCTGGAACCGGTACGGCGGCTGGCGAGTCGGCATTCGCGACCTCAACAACGTGTACCATTATTACGCGCATCTGTCGGGGTTCAACAAGAAGCTGAAGACGGGGGACGTTGTGCAGCCCGGGGACGTCGTCGGCTGGGTCGGCAGCTCCGGATACGGAAAGCCCGGCACGCAGGGCAAATTTCCTCCGCACCTGCATTACGGGCTGTATCGGGACAACGGTTTGACGGAATGGTCGTTCGACCCGTACCCGTATTTGCGAAAGTGGGAACGAGAAGAGCGGAACCGCAAGCGAGCGAAGCGATAACGCCCGCGCCGTTAAGGCGTCCCCGAGACCGGGGACGCCTCTTCGCGCGCGGCGCCGTTCGCGCCCGATGGCAAGGCGACCGACGGCGGCAGCATGATGCTGCCGGAGCCCGGAGCGTCCCCCATCGGGTTGCCGTTCGCGTCGAAGTAATACATCGGCACTTCGCCCTTCACAAGAATATAAGAGATCGGAATTTCGGTCGTCACGACCTCCGGCTCGGTGGCGAACGGGATATAAATCATGACCTCCGCCGTAATGCGCACGAAGACGGTCAACAGCAGCATATTGATGCCGGCGTCCTCCTGCCGGGTGCCGACGTCGACCTGAGGCGCGCCCGCGGACTCGAAGCGAAGCGGCACCGACGGCCCGAACGACGACAAAATCGCGCTGTCGAACGCCTGCCCGATCGGAATGCGCTCCTCGAGATGAATGTTCGCGTCCAACGCTTCGTTGACGATGTTCACGATTTCCGACGAAATTTTCATATGCTCCCCGTATTTCAGCGCCAACCCGGTAATGTCGCCTTGCTGGTTCGTCCATCGTTCCACGAGCTCCTCGATTTCCGCGCTGCTCGCCACCTGGCTCGAAATCGCTTGATTGATCGCGTCCGTCGCGATTTGCTTCACCCGTATGCGAGCGACGTCCATCAGCGGTTCCTTCAGGTTATGCTCTAGAAACAAGAACGTCTGCAGCGTCAGCACCAGCGTCACGATCATCGTAATCAGGAAGATCGATTTCATGCTGATCGGCTTCTTGGGCTGCGCTCGGAATCGGCTGCTTGGCAAGGGCGCTCCCCCTTTCGCTTCCCTTCGGCGGTGCCGTCCTTGTCATATATATGAGCCATGCCCCGGAAAAAGAAGCCCGCCCGCCGCAGCCCGCCGGACGCCGCCATGCCGCCGCCGCGCCCGAACGTTTACGGCGCCTCTTCGCCTGCGGCGCCCGTCGCGCGAATGCCCGCGAGGAACGTGCTCAGCACCGTCCGAAGGCTCTCGTCAAGGTCGAGCGGAAGGCCGAAGCCGCCCGCCTGCTCGATCGAGGCGAAGCCGTGCAGCAAGCTGCGCAGCCCGCGGATCAGGTGCAGCGTCTCTTCCTCGCCTCGCCCATACGAACGCATGACGCGGACGCAAACCTCGACGACGGCGCCCGACGCGGCGGCCAAATCCGCGTCGGAGGCGGGCGGCGTCCGAAACACCGCTTCGTAGAGGCCCGGGCGGGCGCGAACGAAGCCGACGTACGCCTCCCCCAGCGCGAAGACGGCATCGTCGCCGGAGCGGCCGACGGCCGCCGAGGTCAGCCGCTCATTGAGCTGGGCAAGCCCCTCCAGCGCCAGCCTCCGGCGCAGCGCGGGAAGGCCGTCGACGTGGTTGTATAAGGAAGGCGGACGAATGCGAAGACGCTCGGCGAGCGCGCCGAGCGACACCTGGTCGAGACCGCGCTCGTCGGCCAGCTCGGCGGCGGCCCGTACGATCGCGCCGGTATCCAAACCTGCCCTCGGGGACATGTTACGCGCCCTCTTTCCGGGCGAGCCTCGCGCTCGCCTCCCGAATCGCCCGGTCGATCGCCTCCGAAGGCGCGGGCAGCAAGCTGCCGTGTCCGACCACCAGCAGCGTCGGCCGCAGCGCCGCAAGCTTGCGCGCGCTGGCGAGCGCCGTCGACGCATGCCAGGTGGCAAGCGCCGGGAACGGGAACCATGGCACGAGGGTGCCCGACACCGCGACGCGGCCGCGCGTCTGGAAGGCGTCGCCGGCGATCAACGCGCCGTCGCGTTCGTCGAAGAACGCCATCGAGCCGGGGGTATGCCCCGGCGCCGCGACCGCGCGCAACGAGCCGATGCGGTCCCCCTCATGAAGCGGGCGGTCGGGGCGGGCGGTCAGCTTCTTCGGCACGCCCCCCTTAATCGGCGCGTTCGGCTCCCCGGGCTGCAGTCCGAGGTCGCCGTCGAACAGCTTGGCGTCCCGTACGGAGCAGTACACCGGCACGTCAGGCAATGCCCGCTTCAAACCGTCCAACGCGCCGACATGATCCTCGTGCGCATGCGTCAGGACGATGCGCGCGATCGGTTTGCCGATCGTCGCCGCGGCTTGCAGGATGCCGCGCGCGGCGACCGGCAGCGCCGCGTCGACGAGCGTCAGCGAATCGTCCTCCTCGACAAGATAACAGTTGACCGGAAACCATCCCGGGAAGAGCGTGAGTTGGTACAAACCTCCCCGCTTTGTCGTTTTCATGTTCATGTTCATCCGCCCTTTTTGCTATTATTGATAGTATTTTAACTAATTTCATTAGTTTTTGCAAGCGCCTGATCTCTGTCTCAACAGCCCCTCGGGAATGCAACAACGGCGGCACGACATCGCGTCGCCCCGCCGTTTGCTTTTCCGGCGACGGATTCGACGCCGCTGGCCTTACCGGGCGGCGCGCGCCGGCGCCGGAACGCCGAGTCCCGGCGCGCCGAGCGCGGAGGTTTTCGCCTCCGGCGCGTACCGCTGCAGCGGCTGCAAGCCGAGATGCACCCGGCGCACCCGTTCCGGCGTCTCGACATACAAGTCCAGCGGCATGTCGACGGCCGCGCGGATCGACGCCAGCTTCGGCAGCGTCAGCGCCGTCGGCAGGTTGTAGGTGTCCCCCCCGAGCTCGCTTCATACTCCCGCTGCCTTAACGCCTCGAACAGCAGCACCGTCGCCGCCATCGCGACGTTGAGCGATTCCGCTTTCCCCCGCATCGGGATAATGACCGACTCGTCGGCGAGCGCCTCCAGCGCCGGGGAGACGCCGGCGCCCTCGTTGCCGAGCAGAAAACAAACCGAGCCGCCGAGCGGGGCTTCGTAGCAGGAACGCGTCGCGCCGAGCGACGTCGCGACGACGCGGACGCCGAGCGCCCGAGCGCGCGGCAGCGCCTCGGCCAGATCGCACGGAACGATCGGCAGATGAAACAACGAGCCCATCGTCGCGCGAATCGTCTTCGGGTTGTATACATCCACGGTGCCCGCCCCGAGCAGGATGCCCACGGCGCCCGCGGCGTCCGCGCTGCGGATCACCGTTCCGA
This sequence comes from Paenibacillus sp., assembly GCF_035645235.1. Classification (GTDB taxonomy): domain Bacteria; phylum Bacillota; class Bacilli; order Paenibacillales; family YIM-B00363; genus Paenibacillus_AE. The sequence continues at coordinate 3,778 of NZ_DASQMZ010000021.1, read as the reverse complement.
GGTTGCCGGGATCTTGAATGCCGTCGATCGCGACGAGCGCGCCGACGGGCGGATGTTGCAGCAGCTCGTCGAGTCCGGCCGACCGCTTGCGGACGACCGCCGCGACGCCTTGCGGCGAACGCGTTTCGGTTATTTTCTCCATCACCTGCTCCGACACCGGCATCCAGCGCCCGGCGTCCCGGCCCGCGAGCCTCGCGGCCTCCTCGGCCGCCGCCGTCCCCGGGACATAAATGACCGTATCGACGGCAAAGCCGCTTCGGAGCGCCTCCGTCACCAGATGAGCGCCTTCGACGAGGAACGCGTCGGCGGCGTCCCGGCCCTTCTTCGTCAGCAGCGCCGACCAGGCTTTTACTTGCGGATTTTGCAGCGACCGAATCGGTTCCGCTTCGCGCATGTCGCTCGCCCCTTCCCACGTTGTTTTCCGGAATGATCAGCACCCTCATTGTAAAACAAAGCGGGCTCAAGTTGCGAGCCTGCCCGCCGGTCGGTCGCATGAATCTCCGTCCGCCCGCGCATACTATCCCCAGACAATCGGAATCGTACAGCGGAGGTATCGAGATGATTTTAAGTTTGCGCCAAGCGATTTATAAAAAGATGGAGCCGAAGTCCGTCGAGGACTTGTCCGCGACGATCGCGGATGCGATCGAGGGCGACGAGCGGGCGCTGCCCGGCTTAGGCGTGCTGTTCGAGGTGCTTTGGAAGAACAGCGACAAGGAGTCGCAAGACAAGATGGTCGAATCGATCCGAGCGCATCTTCCCCAGCAATGACGCCCGACTCGTTCGCGCCGTCGCTCGGGCGGTCTCTCCTCGGGCGGCCGCGACGCGGACGACTTCCTTACGCATAACAAGAAAAACAGCACCGGAACATCCGGTGCCGTTCTGCTTGTCCCCGATCAATACCCCGCGGCTTCGATCCGCTCGGCGATGCGCTGCTTCAGTTCGTTAAACTTAATGCGCTTCAAAATTTCGCGAATGTGGGAAGCGGCCGAGTGAAGCATCTCCCGCCGAATCAACTTTTGCTTAATAAGAGCGACCGTAGCGTATTTGCTGTGATGCGTGACAGGCTCTTGGAAGTATACCTTGCCTTGCGTATCGTCGAAAGAGACGACGCGATTCAAATTTACCAAGTTCGTCTTATCCAACATGTCGAATCCTTGCTGCCCCAGATGCTCTTCCAATTCCGACAACGTCGAAATATGGCGATATTTCTCTTGGTCGATGTGGTAGACGATCTTCCGTCCTTCGATTTCCATATAGTCCACGTCGAGCAGACTGATGCAGGCAAGTTCGGTAGAACCGTCGGGGCGCAACTTCAGCACTGTCATCATCATCATTAATCACTCATTTCATTCGCTTTGTCAAAAGTCCTATGACTGGAGTATACCATAAAGTTCCATAGTATGGAAATAGCACATTCAGGAAAAAGACTCTCAATTTCGAGCTTTTTTTTGCGAAAAAAGTAGGAAACTGTTCCTACTTTTCAGTCATCGGCACCCTACCGATTTCCTACAATTTAAGGAGCAGTTTCCAAAAAGGTTAATTTCTCGTTCCGTTCCACCGCGGTTCGCATCGCATATTCGCTCTCGAACAGCGCAACGTAATTGTCGTTCTTGTCGCGGCACAACGTCGAGTTCACTCGAAATTTGGAAGGATCGATCCCTTCGCCCACGACCCAGCGGGCGAATTGATACGGCTGGCGCTGCAGCTGTACGTCGACGCCGTACTCGTGTTTCATCCGATATTCGAACACCTCGAATTGAAGCTGTCCGACGACGCCGAGAATCGTATCCTCGAAGCCGATCGTGCGGAACACTTGAATCGTGCCCTCTTCGGTCAGCTGGTCGATTCCCTTCTGATACTGCTTATGCTTCAACGCGTTCTTCACGACCACTTTCGAGAACATCTCCGGCGAAAACACCGGCAATTCGTTGAACGTGATGTCCGCCTTCTCCGCGAGCGTATCGCCGATGCGAAAGATGCCCGGGTCGAACAAGCCGATGATGTCGCCCGGATACGCGTCCTCGACGATGTCGCGATCCTGCGCGAGGAACTGCTGCGGCTGCGACAACTTGATCTCCTTGCCGACGCGGACGTGCTTTACGGACATCCCCCGCTCGAACTTACCGGAGACGATGCGCAGGAAGGCGATCCGGTCCCGGTGAGCCGGGTTCATGTTCGCTTGAATTTTGAAAATGTACCCCGAAAACTTCGGCTCCTCCGGCGTAACGACCCCCGTCTCGCTCTTTCGCGGAGCCGGAGGCGGCGCCAGCTTCAAGAAGTTGTCGAGGAACGTCTGCACGCCGAAGTTGTTGATCGCGCTGCCGAAGAAGACGGGCGTCAGCTCGCCGCGCGACACCTTGTCCATGTCGAACGGATCCCCCGCCACCTCGAGCAGCTCGAGCTCCTCGCGGAGCTGCTTATACAGATGTTCGCCGGCTACCTTTTCCACTAAGGGATCTTTATAGCTCTCTACGTCTTGGACGTGAATCGTCGAATGATCGTCGCCCTGGAACAACTCGATGCGCGATTGACGGCGGTCGAACACGCCCTTCAGCCCTCTGCCTTGGCCGATCGGCCAATTCATCGGGTACGAACGGATTCCGAGCACTTCCTCGAGCTCCTCCATCAGGTCGAACGGATCGCGCCCTTCGCGATCCATCTTGTTGATGAACGTAAAGATCGGGATGCCGCGCATGCGGCACACCTGGAACAGCTTTTTCGTTTGCGCCTCGACGCCCTTGGCGGAGTCGATCAGCATGACCGCGCTGTCCGCGGCGGTAAGCGTGCGGTACGTGTCTTCGCTGAAATCCTGGTGCCCCGGGGTGTCGAGAATGTTGATCCGGCGTCCGGCATAATCGAACTGCATGACGCTGGACGTTACCGAGATGCCGCGCTGTTTCTCGATCTCCATCCAGTCGGACGTTGCGAACTTGGCCGCCTTCCGCCCCTTGACGGTACCGGCGAGCCGAATCGCGCCGCCGAACAGGAGCAGCTTCTCGGTGAGCGTCGTCTTGCCCGCGTCCGGGTGGGAGATGATGGCGAACGTACGCCGCTTCTCGACCTCTTGTTGAATATGGTTCGCTGTCGGATTGCTCATGTGCCTCGTGATTCCTTCCCGCTTGTTATGGTCCGGCTCCCGCCGGACGCGGCTCCGTTAATTCGTTGCCGGCACGTCGGTGCAGAGACGGATCGCCTGGTCCTCGTCGCGCTGCCCGTTGACGGGCCACCAGCGGTGACCGTCCCGCTCGAGCAGCCGAGCGGCCGCTTCCGGGCCCCACGTGCCGGCCGGATACGTCTGCAGATCGTCGGTTAATTCGTTCCATGCCGTCGCGATTCTGTCGACGAACCGCCATTGCGCCGCCACTTCGTCCCAGCGCGTGAAATAGGTGGAATCGCCGCGCACCGCGTCGTAGATCAGCCGTTCGTAAGCCTCCGGCGTATTGATGCCGACGCCTCTCGAGTGGCAAAAATCCATCGCCACCGGCACGATGCGCTCCTCCGAGCCCGGCGCCTTGGCGTTGAATTTAATGTATACGCCTTCCATCGGGTTGACCCGGAAGACGAGCAAGTTCGTCTGCAGCGTATGCTTGCTGGCGAGATAGACGTTTTCCGGTACGTTCTTGAATTCGACGACGACCTCCGTCGCCTTCGCAGGCAGCCGCTTGCCGGTCCGAACGTAAAACGGCACGCCCGCCCAACGGAAGTTGTCGACATAAATTTTCGCGGCGAAATACGTCTCGGTCTTCGAGCCGGCCGGCACCTTCTCCTCTTCGAGATA
>NZ_DASQMZ010000020.1:0-13308 GCF_035645235.1 Paenibacillus sp. | reverse complement strand
CTGGAATAGTCGGAGAAACTCCGACTATTGGGCTCCCCCGGCCCGCGAGCTGAATTGGCCACATTCTCCGACGCGCCTGCGCAACCGCGACGGCGTCGGCCGCGTTATATCAATAGAGCGAAAAACCGAATTGACGGGAGAGAGATAGATGATAGAGCGCGGCGAACGGATAGGAAACTGGACGAGGTGGGCGAAGGCGGTCGCCATGCGAACGGCGGTCGTCGCGACGGCGGCGTTAGCATGGCCGGGGGCGGCGAGCGCGGCGACGCCGGCGGAGCAATTGAACGAGGTGTTCGGCTACATCGAGGAGCTGCATGTCGGCGGGAAATCCGCCGAAGCGCTTCGCGACGCGGCGATCCAAGGCATGCTCGACGAGCTGAACGATCCGTACACGCAATATTACGACGAGGAGCAATGGAAGGCGCTGTTCGACGCATACGAGCAAGTGATCGTCGGCATCGGCATCCGTTTCGCCAAGACGGAAGACGGTCTGCTCATCCTGCGCGTATATAAGGATTCCGCCGCGGAACGCGCCGGGCTCCGCGAAGGCGATATCGTGCTGCGCGTCGACGGCCAGGACGTAAAGACGCGCACGCTTGACGAGCTGGCCGACGTCTTGCTCGGGCCGGAAGGCTCCGAGACCAAACTGGAGGTCGCTGACGGCGTAAGCCGCATTATTAAATCCGTGACCATCGTCCGCCAGCCTTTCCATATTCCATCTGTTTCCTACGAAATGATGGATCATGGCGCGGGATACATCCGGATCGACTCGTTCTCGAGCGACACCGCGGCGCTCGTCGGCGAGGCGCTGGCGTCGTTCGGCGCCGAGTCCTCGCTTCAGGGACTCGTGATCGACATTCGCGGGAACCCCGGAGGGTACTTGGAAGCGGTGCAGGGCGTCGCGTCGCATTTCATCGAGCGGGGAGCGTTGCTGCACACGGTCGGGCGGGACGGGAAACAACAAGCCGTCACGATCCGGGACGGGGAGAAAGTCGGCGTTCCGGTCGCCGTGTTGGTCGACGGGGGAAGCGCGAGCGCGTCGGAAGTGTTCGCGGGCGCAATGCAGGACTACGGCGCCGCGAAGATCGTCGGCACCCGCACGTACGGCAAAGGCAGCGTCCAACAGCTGATTGCCCTTGATACCGGCGGGGGCCTCAAGGTGACGGTAGAGCACTATTTGACGCCGAAGCGCCGCCCGGTGAACGGCGTCGGCATCGCGCCGGACATTGCGGCGGAGACGCCGCTGGCCGCAACGCTGGCAGGCCTGCGAGCCGTCGGCATGCAAGCCGCGAAGGTGGAGCTGCTCGGACACGAGACCGTCGTTAACGGCGTGTCGTTCGACGACGTCGTCGCGACGATCCGGGAGGGCGGCCGCACGTTCGTGCCGTCACGCGCCTTGGCGGCCGTCGCCGGCGGGAATGCGTCATGGGACGGCGCGACGAGCTCGGTCAAGCTGTCGGGACCGGGCTTCTCCGCAACGTTCGGCGCCGGAACGGGCCTGCTGTTAAGGGACGGCGTCGGGTACATCGATCTTGCCGCTTTCGCGAAGGCATTCCCGCATATCCAAGCCGAAGCTGGCCCGAAGTCCGTCGTACTGGAGTGGAACGAGCATGGGTAACATTCGGATTCTTGACGATCACCTGGCGAACCAGATCGCGGCCGGCGAGGTCGTCGAACGGCCGTCTTCGGTCGTGAAGGAACTTGTGGAAAACGCGATCGACGCCGGCAGCCGCACCATCGACGTAACGGTCGAAGAAGGCGGCGTGAAGAGCATCCGCGTCGTGGACGACGGCTCCGGCATGGCGCCCGAGGATCTCGAGCTGGCTTTCGAGCGGCATGCCACCAGCAAAATTCGGACCGGGAAGGACCTGTTCGCGATTCGGAGCCTCGGCTTTCGGGGCGAGGCGCTGCCGAGCATCGCGGCGGTCGCCCGCGTCGAGGTGTTGTCCGGCGCGGGCGAGGACGGCGTGGCGCGGCGGATCGTCATCGAAGGCGGGACGAAGCTCGCCTTCGAAGAGGCGGCGGCCCCGCGCGGGACGGATTTTCGAGTACGGGATTTGTTTTTCAACACGCCAGCCCGGTTAAAGTACATGAAGACGGTGCAGACGGAGCTGGGCCATATTACGGATTATATGTACCGGCTTGCGTTGTCGCGCCCCGACATCGCGTTCCGCCTCGAGCACAACGGGACGCAACTGCTCGATACGGCCGGCACCGGCGACCTGCAGCAAGCGGCTGCCGCGGTGTACGGCACGGCGACGGCGAAGCGCATGATCCCGATAGCGGCGGAGACGCCGGACTACAAGCTGTCCGGCTGGATCGCCCGTCCGGACGTGACGCGTTCGAACCGGGGCGGCATCACGGTCGTCGTGAACGGTCGTTACGTGCGCAATTTTCAGGTCGCTCAGGCGATTCTCTCGGGGTACCATACGCTGCTCCCGATCAACCGGTATCCGGTGGCGATTTTGCATATCGAGATGGAGCCGACGCTCGTGGACGTGAACGTCCATCCGGCGAAGCTCGAGGTGCGCTTCAGCAAGGACGCGGAGCTGTCGGAGGCGGTGCAGCACGCGGTTCGCGCGGCGCTGCGCAAGGAGACGCTGATCCCAAGCGGCATGGCGGGGCGGGAACAACGCCGATCCCCGAACGGCGCTCGCCCGCAGGCCGTGCAGGAGACGCTCCGGCTGTACGATCCGAAGCCCGCGCCGTTCGCGGAGCCGCCGAGGCCGCCGTCGCCTTACGCCGCGCCGCGGCCGAACGCGTCGGCGCCGACGCCCCCTGCGCCGCCCCGCGCCGCGACGGCAGGCGAGTCGCGTGCGCCGTATCACGCGGCGCCCGCGACGCCGCAGCGGCTTTGGGAGCCGCGGGACGCGGAACGGGTGCTCCGCGCGATGGGGCCGCTGCCCGCCGCGCCAGGCAGGGCGCCCGGCGAGCCGATGGAGGATTCGGCATCCCCCGTCCCGCAGGCCGACCCGGGGGAAGCCGCCGCTTCGCCGGAAGCCGCCGCGCCCTACGCGCCGCCGCCGAGCGACGACGACGCGCCGGACGCGCCAGACACGCCGAACGCGTCCGACGCGGCGGAGGAAGGCCCTCGCTTTCCGCAGCTGTATCCGATCGGGCAGCTCCACGGTACATACATCGTCGCCCAAAACGAGGACGGCTTGTTCTTGATCGATCAGCACGCCGCGCACGAGCGCATTAATTACGAGGCGTTTTATCGCAAATTCGGCAGCGTCGAAGCGGTCAGCCAGCTGACGTTGTTCTCCCACACTATTGAGTTCACCTCGGCAGAGGCGCAGACGCTGCGCGGCCGCCTGCCGCTGCTCGAGAGCGTCGGCGTGTATCTCGAGCCGTTCGGTGGGAATACCTTTAAAGTAAGATCTCATCCAAGCTGGTTCCCGGCCGGGGAAGAAGCGGCGCTCATCGAAGAGATGACGCAATGGGTGTTGACCGAACGCAGCCCGGACGTCGCGAAAATTCGCGAGGCGTCCGCGATCATGTGCTCGTGCAAGGCGTCGATCAAGGCGAATCAGCCCCAGTCGCACGCCGCCCTCGAGGCGCTGCTGTCGCGGCTTGCCGCTTGCGTCAACCCGTTCACCTGCCCGCACGGACGGCCGATCGTGGTGAGCTTCACGAAACGGGACTTGGAAAAAATGTTTAAACGGGTGATGTGATGCGGATCGTAACGACGACGACGTACGACCCCTCCCGCGACATCGAGGCGCTCGCCGCGGAAGAAGCGGCGAAGCTCGGCGCCCGCTATGCGCGGAGAGGGCGGACGTCGCTGCGCAAGCTTCGGGCGGCGCATCCGGAGGCGGATGTCGTCGTCTTCGGGACGAATACGCTCGAATGGCACCCCGCGAGCGGCGGCGAGCCATTCTTTTTCCATCCAGGCATGGGTCTCATCCGGGCGAAGCGGATCGCCGCCGGCGCGCGCGACGCGATGCTGGCAGCGTGCGGCTTCGAACCCGGAGACGCCGTCGTCGATTGCACGGCGGGGCTCGCAACGGACTCGATCGTGTTCAGCTTCGCCGGCGGGCCCGAAAGCCGGGTCGTCGCCGTCGAGAGCCAGTTGCCGCTGTATTATATCGTTACCCGCGGATTAGGCGCCTATGAGAGCGAATGGCCTCCGTTCGACGAGGCGTTGCGCCGCATCGAGACGGTGCGCGCCGAGCATACGGCCTACCTGCGGACGCTTGCGGACCGGAGCGTCGACGTCGTCTATTTCGACCCGATGTTTCGGGATCCGGTGGCCGCCTCCGCGGGGATCTCGCCGCTGCGCGCGTTCGCCAACGACGCGCCCGTCGCCGAAGAGGCGATCGAGGAGGCGCGCCGCGTCGCGCGCAAATCGGTCGTCCTGAAGGAAAGAAGCCACGCGGCGGAGTGGCGCCGGTACGGCTTCGAGATCGTCTCGAAGCCGAACGCCCCCGTCGTTTACGGAGTGATACGCCCTTGAGAGAGAACGCAAAAGCGAAAAAAACGCCGCTCCTCGTCCTCGTCGGCCCGACCGCGGTCGGCAAGACGGCGTTCAGCCTCGATATCGCGAAACGCCGGAACATCGACATCATCTCCGGCGATTCCGTGCAAGTTTATCGCGGCATGGATGTCGGCTCGGCGAAGGCGACGCCGGCGGAGCGCGCCCAGGCGCCGCATTACATGATCGACCTGCTCGACCCGGACGAGCCGTTCACCGTCGCCGACTTTCAGGAGCGGGCGACGAGACTGATCGCCGAGAGCGCCGCCCGCGGCCGATTGCCGACGATCGTCGGCGGCACGGGACTGTATATCGAATCGGTCGTGTACGGCTACCAATTTTCGGATGCGGTGGCCGACGAGGCGGCGCGGGAGCGTTGGAACGCCGTCGCGGACGCGGAAGGAACGGAGTCGCTGCATGCGACGCTGCAGGCGCGCGATCCGGTCTCGGCGGCGCGCATCCACCCGAACGATCGGAAGCGACTCATCCGAGCGCTGGAAATCTTCGATGCGACGGGGCGGCCGATGTCCGAACAAGCCCAAAAGCGGGAGAAGAGCTCCCCTTACGAGCTATGCATGATCGGCCTGACGATGGAGCGGGATAAGCTGTATGCCCGCATCGAGGCGCGGGTCGACGCGATGCTTGAGGAAGGCCTGGTCGAAGAGGTGCGGACGCTCCTCGCGCGCGGATATGACCGGTCGCTGCCGTCCATGCAGGCGATCGGCTACAAGGAAATCGCCGCTTACGTCGCCGGAGAAATTTCGTACGACGAGGCCGTATATTCGCTGAAGCGAAACACGCGCCGCTTCGCGAAACGCCAGCTCAGCTGGTTTCGGGCGATGCCGCAAATTCATTGGGTCGACGTGACCGACACGGCAAATTTCATTACCCATAGCGACAGAATTAATGATATAATAGCCACAACGTTTCCGTCGTCGGACGATCCATTCAACCTGCCAGAGGCATAGGGGGCTTCATGATGAACAAGTCGATCAACATACAAGACACGTTTTTGAATACGCTTCGCAAGGAAAATATTCCGGTCACCGTATACCTTACGAACGGCTTCCAAATTCGCGGCGTCATTCGCGCTTTCGATAATTTCACGATCGTAATCGACAGCGACGGCCGGCAGCAGATGGTGTACAAGCACGCGATCTCGACGTTCACGCCGCAGCGGAGCGTGTCGCTCGCGTACGAGACGAACGCGGACGCGTAGGTTTGAAACTTTTTCCCACGGGCATCGTCTATAAAGATACGCCGGAGCAACCCTTTCGGGGTTGTTCTTTTTGTGCGTAAAGAGAAACCTACTCTGTGTAGGAACCGGATGTTGAGGGGTGAGGCGAATGAATGCAAGAAGATGGGTAATCGGTATTTTCGGCATCTTGACGTTGGGACTTCTCATTTTCATCGCCGGGTATCTCGTAATTTACATGAACGGGTATACGCTGCTGCAGAAAAACCAAGAGAAGCTCGACATGGCCGAGGCGACGGTCGTGCTCGATAAGGACGGGAACGAATTCGCCCGGCTGTTCATGCAGAACCGAAAGCTCGTCACGCTCGACGAGGTGCCCGACCGGCTCGAGCAGGCGGTCATCGCCACGGAGGATCAGCGGTTCGAGGAGCACGCCGGCGTCGACTTCTGGTCGATCGGCCGCGCGATCGTGAAGGACATTCTCGCCAGGGACCTTGTCGAAGGCGGAAGCACGATCACCCAGCAGCTGGCGAAAAACTTGTTCCTCTCCGCCGACAAGACGTTCTTCCGCAAGGCGACCGAGGTGTCGATCGCGCTCGCGCTCGAGAACAGCTTCAATAAGGACGAAATCTTAGAGATGTACTTAAATCGCATCTATTACGGCAACGGGGCGTACGGCGTGAAAGCGGCGGCGGAGCTGCACTTCGGCGTCGACGATCTGAATGAGCTCAGTTTGCTGGAAATCGCCGTGCTCGCGGGCATGCCGAAGGCGCCGGAGACGTATTCCCCGACCAACGACCCGGAGAAAGCGTTGGAACGAGCGGCGGTCGTGTTGTCGCTGATGGCGGATCAGGGATACATTTCGGAAAACGAACGTCGCGAAGCGCTCAACGACACGCTCCGCAAGCCCGCCCCGCGTCCCGATCGGACCGCGTCGGCAATCCGGGATTACATCTTGGCGGAAGCGGCGCGGGTAACCGGGTATTCGGAGGAGCAGCTGCGCATCGGCGGATACGAAATTCGCACGACGGTCGACATGGCCGCCCAACGGGCGATCGACCGAGCGTTCGCGAACCCGGAGCTGTTCCCGGAGGACGGGCCGGAGCAAATCGCGCAAGGCGCGATGGTGATCGTCGACCCGAAGACCGGCGGCGTGGCGGCGATGAGCGGCGGCAGAAACTATGTGGAAAAGGGCTTCAACCGGGCGCTGAACGACCGGCAGCCCGGCTCGGCGTTCAAGCCGATCGCCGTCTACGCCCCGGCGCTGGAAACCGGCGAATGGCATCCCTATTCGGTGCTGAAGGATGAGAAGATGGCCTTCGGCGATTACAAACCGAGCAATCTCAGCGGCAAATACGCCGGCGAAATGACGATGCTCGAGGCGGTGCAGCGCTCGATCAACCTGCCGACCGTCTGGCTGCTGAACGAAATCGGCGTGAAGCGCGGACTCGAGTTCGCCCGCAAACTCGGCATCGACATGGACGCGGGCGACCGGAACCTCGCGATCGCCCTCGGCGGTCTGACGAGGGGGGCATCCCCGCTCGAGATGGCGCGGGCGTACGGCGCCTTCGCGAACGGCGGCGTGCTGGCCGAGACGCATGTCATTACGGAGGTGCGCGACAGCGAGGGCCATCGGATTTACGCTCATGAAGTCGCCGCCGAGCGCGTCATGAGCGAGAAGACGGCGTATTACACGACGTTCTTGCTCGAGTCGGTGACGAAGAAGGGCGGCACCGGTACGAAGGCGAATTTCGGCCGTCCGGTCGCCGGCAAGACGGGCACGACCCAGCTTGGCCTCAAGGGCGTGAAGGATTCGAGCGGCAACCGCGACATCTGGTTCGTCGGATATACGCCGGAATACGCCGCGGCGGTGTGGATGGGCTTCGACGACACGAACGCGAAGCACTTCGTGAAGTCGGGCAGCGGCACGGCGGCGGCGATGTTCGCGGCCGTCATGAAGGAGGCGCTGGAAGGCCGCGAGGTGCAGGATTTTCAGCGTCCCGAGGGCGTCAGCGAGCCGCAGCGACCGAAGCCGCCCGCGCCGGTGACGGACTTGTCCGCGCTGTATGATCCGGAGAAACGGGAAGCGGTTCTTTCCTGGACGGCCGTGGAAGGCGCGGACGTGTACCGGATGTATCGGAAGGCGGCGACCGAAGCCGAAGCGCAGGTCCTTATCGAGACGGAAGGGTCCGTCGTGATCGACATCTCCGGCGCGCCGGGCGCGACGTACGAATACTACGTAACGGCCGTGTCGTCGACGGAGCAGCTGGAGAGCGAACCTTCGAACGTCGTGCAGGTCGCCGTGCCGGGCGAGGACGAAGGCGCCGGTAGCGGGGAAGACGACTTGTTCGAGCTCCCGGACGTATTGCCGGACGGGGAAGCAGGGGGCGACGGAGCCGGCAACGACAACGGCAACGGTAACGGCAACGGCAACGGTAACGGCAACGACACCGGCACCGAGGAGGGCACTCAGGAAGGCGGCTCCGAGGGAGGGGCCGGCGCAAACCAACCCGGCGGCGCCGAGGCGCCCGGTGATGAAACCGGCGAGCAGGAGCCCGTTGGCGAGGGAGAAGACGGGGGAGACGTTGTCTTGCCCGGCGGATTGTAAATAAAGCGGAAACACGCCCCGGCGCCGTCCTGGAGCTTCGCTCCGGGCGGAGCGGGGGCTTTCCCGAGAGGAGACGATGAGACGATGATGCGGATGAAAATGAAAGCGATAGTTGCCTCGCTAGCCTTAGCGGCGATGTTGACCGGCTGCGGAACGGATGCCGGCGAACGACAACAAGGCGCAGGCGGCGAAGCGCAAGCCGAGCGTCGGACAAGCTTCAGCGAAGCGCCGGCGATGCAAATCGATACGTCGAAGACGTATACGGCAACGGTAAAGACGACGAAGGGCGAGTTTACGATCGAGTTGTTCGCGAAGGACGCGCCGATCGCGGTAAACAATTTCGTGTTTTTGGCGAAGCAGCGATACTTCGAAGGGATCGTCTTCCATCGCATCGTGCCGGGCTTCGTCATTCAGACGGGCGACCCGACCGGCACCGGACGCGGCGGGCCCGGATATACGTTCGAAGACGAGCTGGACAGCCCGCACCAATACGAGCCGGGCATCGTCGCGATGGCGAATGCCGGCAAAAACACGAACGGCAGCCAGTTTTTCATCTGCACCGGCGAGTGGAGCAAGGACCTCAATCAATACCCGGATTATACGATCTTCGGACGGGTCGCTTCGGGGATGGACGCCGTGCTCGCCATCGACGCGACGCCGGTGGGCGGTCCGCAAAACCAGACGCCGCTCGAAGAAGTGAAGATCGAGTCCGTTACGATCCATGAGAGCTGATCGACCGACCCGGGTGTACGGCGTCGACTTTAGCGGCGCAAAAGATCCTTCCGGCAAGCTGTACGTGGCGCAGGGCACGCTGTCCGCGGACGGCGGCGCGTTCGAGTTGGAGTCGTGCGTTGCTTGCGACGACCGGCTGGATGCGTTCGCGATGCTGCTCGGCGCGCCGGACGGCTCGGTATGGGGCTTCGACGCGCCGTTCGCGCCTGCATCGCCGGCCTACGACGCTTTCGGATTTACGCAATGGGAGGAGTGGCTGTCGCTGGCGGCAGGCTCCTCCCGTTCGTCGTTCTTGGAGGCGCTCGACCGCTTGTTTCCGGCGCACGAGACTCCTTGCGTCGCGCATGGCTGGGCGTGCCGCCACACGGACGTCGCCTGCCGCGCGGCGAGTCCGTTCAAGCGGGTGCAGCCGAATCTTCGCGCGATGGTCTACGCCGGTTGGAAATGGCTGTCCTATGCGAGGCAGGCCGGCTGCGCCGTCTACCCGTTCGACCGCCGAGACGCAGCTCGCTCCTCCTCGCCCGTCCTGTTCGAGGTATACCCCTCTTACATCGCGCGCGCGGCGCAAGGGCGCCGCAGTCTCGATGTGTCGGCCGTCGCCGCCTACGCGCAGGCCTATGCCGGGTGGCGCGAGCATCCGCTATCGGGCGACCTCGGCGCCGCCAGCCAAGATGCGGTCGACGCGTGCGCCGCCTGCTTGACCCTCGCCGTGGTCGTCGCCCGGGAGGGCGCCGCGCTCGCCTCCGGTGCCCGTCCCGGCTTCGCGAACGATCTCGAGTGGGAGGCCCGGATGCGGGAGGGGCTCATCGTTCGGCCGTCCGGCGCATAAGATGTACCGTCGACCCCATTCCGCCGATCTCGACCCTCCCGCAATCCTGCCGGCGTACCGCCCTCGGATGAACATTTTCCGCGATAAAAAATTTTCGGCTGTAGACGGGTGCCCACGCGAGTCACGAAAATCTGGGCACTTGCGTATACTGCTAGCACCCTTCCACAATAAAAGAGGTGAGCCCATGAACAACCGCAGCACGCTGAGAGACGCGAATGCCGCCGTTCCCGTTCCGCCCGCCGCTCCCGCCGAAAAGCCGTCGCGTAAAATTCAAGTCGTTCTGCGCAACGGGGACACGCAACCGAATCCGGCCCCTTCCCCGACGCCGACGGTTCACCCGAAAACCTTGCTGCTGCAAAGCCCGTTCGGGGACATTTTCAAAGAGCTCGACGCCATGGTCGGCCTTGAGCACGTGAAGGAGCTCGTTTACGAAATATACGCCATGCTGCAGATCTCCCAATACCGCGCGGAGGCGGGACTGCAGAGCAAGTCGCATGTATATCATATGATTTTTAAAGGCAATCCGGGCACGGGCAAGACGACCGTCGCGCGGCTCGTCGCGAAGCTGTTCCACCGCATGGGCGTGCTGAGCAAGGGGCACTTCATCGAGGTGGAGCGCGCCGATCTAGTCGGCGAATACATCGGCCATACGGCCATTAAGACGCGGGAGCTGGTGAAGAAGGCGCTCGGCGGCATCCTGTTCATCGACGAGGCGTACAGCCTTGCGAGAGGCGGAGAGAAGGACTTCGGCAAAGAAGCGATCGACGCGCTCGTGAAGGCGATGGAGGATCACCGGGAGGACTTCATTCTGATTTTGGCGGGGTACTCGGAGGAAATGGAGCAGTTTCTGACGCTGAATCCGGGGCTGCCGTCGCGCTTCCCGATCCAGATCGACTTCGGCGATTATTCGGTCGACGAACTGCTGCTGATCGCGGAGCTGATGGCGAAGGAGCGCGAATACGTCTTGCTGCCTGGGGCGACGCATCGATTAAAGCAGATGCTGACCGAGGAAAAACACGTCTTCTGGCGGTCGTTCGCGAATGCGAGGTATGTGCGCAACCTGCTCGACAAGGCGGTGCGCAATCAGGCGGTGAGGCTGCTGCATCAGCATCCGAACGTGCCGTCCAAGCAAGAGCTCATGACGCTCCGCCCGGAAGATTTATCGGGCAAACGATAAATGCAGAGGCCTCCGGCGAACCGGAGGCCCCTTTTATTTACCGAACGAAAGTCCCGCCGAGAGCAACGGGCCCTCGTACATAATGCGCGTGATAATCATCGCGACGTCGCGCGACGGCAGCCTGCGCCCCGTGGCGAACCAATGCAGCAGCAGTCCGAGATTGGCGGACGTCATATAGGCGATTAAATAATCCTTCGGTACGCCGCCCGGAAGCTCGTCCGGCAGCGCGCGAAATACTTGTTCGTACAGTCGTTCCGTTATAAAACCTCGAATTTGTCCGGGCAACGAAGGGTCTCCGTTCGCGCCGAGCATGATGTCAAAGAAATCCGCATGCTCCTCGAAATAACCGAGCAGCTTGACGGCGACGGGGTAGGGTTCACCCTTTTCCGCATAACGCTTAATGTCCAGTGGATTGATTTGCTCCAACCGCTTCGCCAGTCCTTCGAAAATGTCCCTCTTTACCGACTCGAGCAAATCCGCCCCATCCCGGTAATGCAAGTAAAACGTCCCGCGATTAAGCTCCGCGCGTTCGGTCAAGGCGCTGACCGTCAAACTCCCGACGCCATGCTCGGCGATGAGCTCCAGCATCGCTTTGCGGAGCGATCGTTTCGTCTTCGATTTGCGACGATCGATTTTCCCTTGGATCGCGAACACCCCTTCCCGAAATAAATTATAAATTATTGAACAAAGTCGACTAAAGATGTTGAGTAATGAACAAGGCGTTGAAACATTGACGATTGATACAACCGTTACAGTCATTATAATGAACAGTGTGATGATAAATCAACAATATGTTCATTAATGGAGGCGGTTCGATTGTTGTTCTTGAAGCAAAAAGCGTTGTGGATCGGGGCGGTTGCCGCGTTCTGCGTCGTCGTCGTATTCGGTTTGGCGTTCATGGGTTCGGTAATCGGCGCAAAGCCGAAGGAGCTGCCCGTCGCGCTCGTCGTGCTGGACGAAGGCGCTGCGTTGCCGAACGGCGAGCAGTTGAACCTTGGCGAGACGATTCGGACGAAGCTGCTCGCCATGGAAGGGCTGCCGATCGCTTGGGTGCCGGCGGCATCGGAGGAGGAGGTTCGCCTTGGCTTCGAAGCGCGTCGATACTACGGAGCGTTGATCGTTCCGGCGAACCTGACGCAAGGCGTGTTGTCGCTGGCGACGCCGGTGCCCGCGCCCGGCGAAGTGCAGCTCCTTGTCAACGAAGGCATGCATGCACAAGCCGCAGCGGCGGTGAAGACGGCGTTGACGCAGCTCGCGGCAGGGTTGCGCGGGGAGGTTTCGAAGCAAGCGTTCGCCATGGCCGGGCAACGTTCGGGTACGGGCACGCTTCCGGTCGAAGCGGCGGTCGCGCTCATGACGCCCTTCGCCGTCTCGGAGGAGGTCGTTCACCCGATCGGCTCGAATCAAGGGAACGGAGGCGCCCCCGGGATGCTCGTTCAAATCGCTTGGATCGGCAGCATGGCCGCAGGCGTCGCGTTATTTCTCGCAGGCCGCGCTTCCGGACGATCTGCAGGCGAACGCTGGAAGGCCGTATCGTGGCAGACGCTATTAGGCATCCTACTTTCAATGGCCGTTTCCGCTCTGATCGTCTGGTCCGCCGGCGCATGGTACGGCATGGAGATGAGGGATGCAGTCCGCGTCTGGTCGGTGCTGTGGCTGGTCGGCGCATCCTTCTTGTTTACGATCGTCGCATTGCTTCGATGGATCGGCTTGCCCGCTATCGGCATCGCCGCCTTACTCATGTTTTTCTCCATGCCTGTGTTAAACATGGCACCCGAGTTTCTGCCCGAGGCGACTCGGAATTGGCTTTACGACTGGACGCCGCTTCGATTCGCGGCGGACGCCGTAAGGACGGCGCTCTACTTCGACGAGCCCTCGGCCGATCGCATTCGCTTCCTCTGGTGGCTCGCGGGAATCGCCTTAGCTGCGACTTGGGGATCCGCTTGGAAGAAGGAAAGCACGCGCGCCGGGGCGACCGCCCACGTATAATACGCGCGCACCGCGCCCGCCGATGCGAATCGGCGGGCTATTACGCTGCGCTGGAAGGAAAAGGAGGTTGCATCGTCTCATCGATTTATGATATATTCTTCTTCCGGCCGCGAGAGCGCCGGGGCAAGAACAGCAAGGTCGGGAGAAAGAAAAAACATTCCACTTGCAATGACGCTTGCGATTATGATATATTCAAATTCCGGCCGCGAGAGCGGGTCGGACAAGCAGTACGAGTAAAGCTTGTTCCTTGAAAACCGAACATGAGCGAAATATGCTTTAGCTAGCTTGTAATGAGCACAGTTGA
>NZ_DASQMZ010000019.1:0-29127 GCF_035645235.1 Paenibacillus sp. | reverse complement strand
GGGGAGTGGGCAACAGCCTACCTCTTAACAATAGGAGATTTTTTTATATTCAACCAGAGAGATACGAGTAATTTGTTACATATTTAGGATAATATCCTAACAAACTTTCATGTGAGGTTTGGTGCAAGCGTAGTGCAGATTTTGAGCAATTCGCGGCAAGCGGCGGACGGTGGGTAGGTCGGGGAGCGTGCGGCAGCGGGCGAGCGGCGGTTGGGGACGGGAGAAGCGCGCAAATTTTGATCATAACGACGGGATAAGCGCAGATTTTGAACATTTCGCGGCAAGCGGCGGACGGCGGGTAGGTCGGGGAGCGTGCGGCAGCGGGCGGGCGGCGGTTGGGGACGGGAGAAGAGCGCAAATGTAAACCAGTGGCTGACGCAGCTCGGCGAGGACACTCTTTATATTTGCCCAAGTTGCATATTTATGCGCCGGTACGTATAATTATAAACATACTCACCATATGGAAAAGGGAAAGGCGGCGGCATCCTATGAAGATCGCATTCGAAATCAAAGTTCCGGAGCCGGAAGCGTTCTTCGGGCTCTTGGACGAAAGCGGAGCGCCGGAGGCGAACGCGCGGTACGACGCGCTTCTCCGCGCGCGCGGGGGCGTCGTGGCGGCTTACGACGGCGATGCGCTCGTCGGCGTCGGAGCGGAAGGCTTCGTCGCGGTGCATCCGTCGTATAAACAACGAGACATCGAACACAATATGAAGAAACTGGTCGGCCGGTAACGGCGGGCTTGCGGCGAACTCCCGAATTCGGGAGTTTTTTTGTTTTGCAGTGGACGCCCCGAATCGAGTAATATGGAAGGGATATTCAAATTTCGAGTCGATCGACGACCAGGGGGGAAAGCAACACATGACGGAGCTTCAGTTGATGATTCTTGAATTGTTGAAAGAGGATTCAAGGCGCGATGCCGCGCTGCTCGCCACGATGTTGGACGAAAGCGAGGAGACGGTTCGAGCGGCGATCCGCGAGATGGAAGAAAGCAACGTCATCGTGAAGTACGCGACGGTCGTCAATTGGTCGAAGGTCGATCAAGAGAAGGTTACGGCGCTCATCGAAGTGCAAATTACGCCGGAGCGCGGTCACGGCTTCGACGCGATCGCGGAGCGCATTTACTTATATCCGGAAGTCAAGAGCGTATACCTCATGTCGGGCGCGTACGATCTGCAGGTGGAGATCGAGGGCAAGAGCCTGCGGGAGATCGCTTCGTTCGTCTCCAATAAGCTGTCTACGTTGGAGCGGGTGTTGTCGACGAAGACGTTTTTCATTTTGAAAAAATACAAACAGGACGGCATCATCTTCGAAGGTCGCGAGGGCGATCATCGAATGGTCGTGTCCCCGTAACGACAAGGGAGAAGGTGCGCGCTAGATGAAACGGTATTTAACCCAGCACGTGCAAGCGATCCCTCCGTCGGGGATTCGCAAGTTTTTCGATTTGGTCAGCGGCAGCAAGGATATCATCTCGCTTGGCGTCGGGGAGCCCGATTTCGTGACGCCGTGGCGGTTTCGCGACGCGGCCGTCAACGGCCTCGAGCAAGGACGCACGACGTACACGCATAACGCGGGGCTCCCGGAGCTGCGCGAGGCGATCGGCGAGTATTTGCATAAGCAATTTTCTTTGAGTTACGAGCCTAAGGACGAAATTATCGTCACGGTCGGCGGCAGCGAGGCGATCGACCTTGCGCTTCGCGCGCTCGTGTCGCCGGGCGACGAGGTGCTCGTGCCGGAGCCGAGTTACGTGTCGTATTCGCCGATCGCCGCGATCGGCGGAGGCGTGCCGGTCGGCATCGAGACGTTCGCGAAGGATCAGTTCAAGCTTCGCCCCGAGTCGCTCGAGGCGGCTATTACGCCGCGCTCCAAGGTATTGATTTTGTGCTACCCGAGCAACCCGACGGGCGGCGTCATGACGCGGGAGGATTATGAGCCGATCGCAAGGCTCGTCGAGAAGCACGACCTCATCGTCATCTCCGACGAAATTTACGCGGAGCTGTCTTACGGCGTCAAGCACGTGAGCTTCGCATCGATGCCGGGCATGCGCGACCGAACGGTGCTCGTGAGCGGCTTCTCGAAGGCGTTCGCGATGACGGGCTGGCGCATGGGGTACGCCTGCGGTCACCCGGACATTATCGGGGCGATGCTGAAAATCCACCAGTACACGGTCATGTGCGCGCCGGTCATGGGGCAGCTCGCCGCGATCGAAGCGCTGAAGAACGGTATGGATGAGAAGGATCGCATGGTCGAGTCGTACAATCAGCGCCGCCGGCTCGTCGTGAAGGGCTTCCGCGACATCGGGCTCGACATTCACGAGCCGCAAGGCGCGTTCTACGCATTCCCGTCGATCCAGAAGACGGGCCTCACGTCGGACGAATTCGCCCAGCGTCTGCTCGTCGAAGCGAAGGTCGCCGCCGTCCCGGGACACGTATTCGGCAAAGGCGGGGAGGGCTTCCTGCGCTGCACGTACGCGACGTCGGTCGCCAATTTGACGGAGGCGCTAGAGCGGATCGGCGCGTTCGTCGAGACGCTGAAAGCGACGCAGCGCGTCTAGCGGCGCGCGGGCGACGTCGAACGGTGCTGAAACTTGTAGTTGTCAGCGGGGGGCGTTTTCCCTATAATCGTCTCTATGAGATATGCAAGCCGTTCGCTTTGCCATATGAACGCGTTTAGGTCCTTCGGGCGTGCGCAAGCGCCTTGAAGGTGAAAAGGGAAGCCGGTGTAACTCCGGCACGGTCCCGCCACTGTGAATGGGGACGACCTCGATATGCCACTGTCGCGCCGAGAGGCGGATGGGAAGGCGAGGCTCGTCGATAACCCATGAGTCAGGAGACCTGCCTACGCGCGCAAGCTGACAAATCCTTCGAGGAAAAGGATGCGGCTCGACGCAGGGCGCCAAGCTACCCTTGGCAGCGCGTTCCCTGAAACAACGTTGTGCCAGCCTCCCGTTTCTTTCGAGACGGGGGGCTTTCTTTTTTTGTCTTCGGCGAGGGATCGGCGCGTTACGCTCATAAATACAGAGGATGGGGAGTTTTGCAAGATGTTGAAGCGTTGGATGTTGGGATTGTCGGCGGTACTGCTCGCGTTCGGTTTGGCGGCGTGCGGCGCGGCGGAAGAGCCGGAGGCGGCTTCGGGGACGGCACAATCGGAAGCCCCGGCGCAGGAAGCGCCTAAGGCGGAAGAAGCGCCTGCGGAGAGGGCGGAGGAAGCCGCACCGGCGTTCCCGCTTACGATAACGGACGCGTCCGGCACCGCATTGACGTTCGAGCGGGCGCCGCAGCGTATCGTATCGATCGCGCCGAGCGAGACGGAGGTGCTGTTCGCGATCGGCGCGGGCGCGAGCGTCGTCGCGGTCGACGATTGGAGCGACTACCCGGCG
Source organism: Paenibacillus sp. (assembly GCF_035645235.1). Taxonomy (GTDB): domain Bacteria; phylum Bacillota; class Bacilli; order Paenibacillales; family YIM-B00363; genus Paenibacillus_AE. The sequence continues at coordinate 25,751 of NZ_DASQMZ010000019.1, read as the reverse complement.
GAAGGCGTCGCGTCGCTGCCGCGGGTCGGAGGCCTCGAGGCGAACGTCGAAGCGGTCCTGGAGCAGGAGCCGGATCTCGTCGTCGCCGGGTGGACGATGAGCGGCAAGACGATCGAAGAGCTGCGGAAGCTCGGCCTGACGGTATACGCGTTCGAGACGAACACGCTCGACGAGGCGATCGCGCATATTCGCGAGGTCGGGGCGATCACGGGCAACGCGGCGAAGGCGGAAGAGGTCGCCGCGAAGATGGAGGCGGACCGCAAGCTCGTCGCGGATGCGGTCGGCGGTTTGTCTGACGCCGAGAAGAAGCGGGTATTCGTCGAATTTGCTCCGGGCTGGACGGTCGGCAAGGGCGAATTTATGGACGAGCTGATCACGGAGGCGGGCGGCGTGAACGTGGCCGATCAAGAAGGCTGGTACGAAATCAGCGAAGAGAAAATTATCGAGGCCGACCCGCAGGTCGTGCTTTACAGCCTAGGCATCGAGGGGCTGGAAGGGATTATTAAAGGCCGCGCCGGTTGGGACAAGATCGATGCCGTCGCGAACGGACGGGTGATCGGCGTCGACGACAATCTGATTTCCCGCCCGGGTCCGCGCATCACGGAAGCGCTCGTCGAAGTAGCGAAGGCGGTATACCCGGAGAAATTCGGTCAATAACATGAGGCGAAAGCTGATACTTTGGGGGGGAGCGGGCGTTGCGCTCCTCCTTCTGTCCATTGTCGCAAGCGTGTCGATCGGCTCCGCGTCGAGCCTCGGGCTCGGCACGGTCTGGCGCATCCTCGCGTCGACGCTGCCGTTCGTCGGCGGGGGCGTCGAGGCGAACTGGAAAGTCGCTCACGAACAGATCGTGCTTCAGGTGCGCCTGCCGCGCATCGCGCTGGGCGCCCTCGTCGGCGCGGCGCTCGCGACGGCGGGTGCCGGCTTTCAAGGCGTGCTTCGCAACCCGCTCGCCGATCCGTTCACGCTCGGCGTCGCTTCCGGCGCCTCCGTCGGCGCGGCGTTCCTGATTTTGACCGGCGCGCAGTATGTGTTCGGCTTCGGCACGGTGCCGATCTTCGCCTTCTTGACCGGCCTTGCGACGCTCGTCTTCGTCTATATGCTCAGCCGGGTCGACGGGGGGATGCGGCGGGAGACGTTGATTCTCGCCGGCGTCATCGTCAGCGCCTTCCTGAGCGCGATCGTCTCGTTCATGGTTTCGATTTCGGACGACGTCATTAATCAAATTTTGTTTTGGCTGATGGGCAGCTTGGCGCTGCGCGGCTGGCCGTACGCAGGCATGCTCGCTCCGTACGTCGCGGTCGGCTTGATCGTCCTGCTCGCCAACGCGCGGACGCTGAATCTGTTCGAGCTCGGGGAGCGGAGCGCGGCCCATCTCGGCGTCCGCGTCGAGCGGACGCGCTGGATCGTGCTGGCCGCTTCCTCGCTCATGACGGCGGCGGCGGTGTCCGTCTCCGGCGTCATCGGCTTCGTCGGGCTCGTCATTCCGCATATGATTCGGCTCATGTTCGGTCCGGACTATCGTTTGATCGTGCCGCTGTCGGCGCTCGGAGGCGCCGTCTTCGTCGTCTGGGCGGACACGGCCGCCCGCCTGGCGCTGGCGCCGGCCGAAATTCCGCTCGGCGTCGTCACTGCGTTCCTCGGGGCGCCGTTCTTTCTGTATTTGCTGACAAGGCAGAAGCGAACTTTGGGAGGAGGCGGCGGCTTATGATTCGCGCGTCGGGCGTCGAGAAGAGCTACCAGGGCGAGGCGGTGCTGCGAGGGGTCGGGCTCGAGGTGCGCGCGGGCGAAGCGTTCGGCATTATCGGTCCGAACGGCAGCGGCAAGACAACGCTGCTGAAGCTGCTGTCGGGCCTCGAGACCGCCGACGCGGGCGAGATCGTCTTGGACGGACGCCCGGTCGGGTCTTATAAGCGCAAGGAACTCGCGCGCTGGCTCGCCGTGCTGCAGCAGGATGCGCTGCCGCCTGTCGGGTTTACGGTGCGCGAGGTCGTGGAGATGGGGCGGTATCCTTTTCAAAATTGGCTCGGGGAGGAGCCCGGCGGCGAGGCGGGGCGCATCGATTCGGTGCTGGATTGCATGGGACTGACGGCGTTCGCGGATCGGCCGGTGGAGCGGCTCAGCGGCGGGGAGCGGCAGCGGGTCGCGCTGGCGAAGGCGATGGCGCAGCGGCCGAGGGTGCTGCTGCTCGACGAGCCGACGACGTACCTCGACATCGGGTATCAAATGCAGCTGATGAATTTAATCCGCGAGTGGCAGCAGGGCTCTTCCTTGACGGTCGTCGCGGTGCTGCACGACTTGAACCTGGCGGCGATGTATTGCGACAGGCTGCTTCTGCTCGACGGCGGCCGGCCGGTTTGCGTCGGGACGCCCCGCGAGGTGCTGACGCCCGCGCGCATCCAAGACGTGTACGGCGCGCAGGCGACGGTCGTGCGGCATCCGACGACGGGCGCTCCCCAGATGCTGCTCGAGCCCGGCGCGGCCGCCACGACAAGCGGAAAGCCATCGAGTATAATATAAACTAATTATCGGCGCGCGCCGTTCTTCCGAAGCGGCCGCGCGGAACGGAAGAAGGGGCTTGAACCGTGCACTGGTTGGAACGCGTATGTACGACGATGGAACCGCTGCGGGAGGAGGCAATGGCCGCCGCCCGGGAGCGGCTGGACGTCTTGACGAAGCCGCCGGGCAGCCTCGGCCGGCTGGAGCGGCTCGCCGAGCGGCTGTCGGGCATGACGGGCGAGATGCCGCCGGCGCTCGGCAAGAAGGCGGTCGTCGTCATGGCCGGCGATCACGGCGTGTGCGAGGAAGGCGTGAGCGCCTTCCCCTCCGCGGTGACCGAGCAGATGGTGCGGAATTTTCTCGGGGGCGGCGCCGCGGTGAACGTGTTCGCGAAGCATGCCGGCGCCGACGTCGTCTGCGTCGACATGGGCGTCGCGGCGGAGATCGCGCATCCGGCGCTGCTCGTGCGCAAGATCGGCTACGGGACCGCGAACATGACGAAGGGGCCGGCGATGACGCCGGAGCAGGCGGAACGGGCGCTGCAGGCGGGCGTCGAGCTCGTCGAGCGGCTCGCGGGCGAGGGCTATCGGCTGCTCGCGCTCGGCGAGATGGGCATCGGCAACACGACGTCGGCCGCGGCGCTGACCAGCGCGCTGCTCGGCATCGCGCCGGAGGCGTCCGTCGGCCGCGGCACCGGCGTCGACGATGCGGGGCTCGCCCGCAAACGCGACGCGGTGGCGCGGGCGCTGGCTGCCAACGGCTTGACCGCCGGGGGGAGCGACGCGGCCGATCGCGCGGCTTACGCCCTCGAAGCGCTGTCGAAGGTCGGCGGCTTCGAGCTCGCCGGCATGGCCGGGGTGTGCCTCGGCGCGGCGCTCTACCGGGTGCCGGTCGTCATCGACGGCTATATCTCGACGGCGGCCGCGCTGGCGGCTTCGTTCCTCTGTCCGCTGACGCCGTCCTTCCTGATCGCCTCGCATCGCTCCGAGGAGCCCGGCCACGGCCTGGCGCTGGACGCGCTCGGCCTCGAGCCGATGCTCGCGCTCGGCATGCGGCTCGGCGAGGGGACGGGCGCGGCTTTATGTTTGCGCATCGTAGAAGCGGGGGCGGACGTCCTGGGCAGCATGGCGACGTTCGCGTCCGCGGGCATCTCGGGCCAACTGCCCGTCGAACCGGGGGAGTGAGCGCGGCATGGTCGTCACCTTGGTAACGGGCGGCGCACGAAGCGGCAAGAGCGCCTTCGCGGAACGGTACGTCGAGCGGTTCGCGGAGGAGGGCGTCTATGTCGCCGCCGCGCAGCCGTTCGACGACGAGATGGAGCGGCGCATCGCGCGGCATCGGTCGCGGCGGGAGGAAACCGGCTTCGTCTGGCGGACGGTCGAGGAGCCGCTCCGCCTGCCGGAGCTGGTAGAGTCGCTCGACTTCGAATATAACGTGTACCGGTCCGGTCATACGGCGGTGCTCGTCGATTGCTTGACGATCTGGCTCTCGAACTTGCTGCTGCAATGGGAGGCCGAGCCGGATGCGGAGGAGCGCTGCATGGCGCGAGTGGACGAGCTGGTGCAGGCGCTGCGCCGGTTTCAAGGCACGATCGTGCTCGTGACGAACGAGGTCGGCCTCGGCGTCGTGCCGGCGACGCCGCTCGGGCGGACGTTCCGAGATGCGGCGGGGCGGATGAACCAGCGGATCGCCGCCGCCGCCGAGCGGGTGTTCCTCGTGACGGCCGGCATTCCGATCGAGCTGAAGAGCCGGGAGTATTTGCTGTGAGCGGCTTCTGGCTGTTCTCCCTCGAGGAGACGCTGTGGATGGTAGCCGCGGCGCTCGCGGTCGATCTCGCCGTCGGCGACCCGGCGCGGCTGCCGCATCCCGTCGTCGCGATCGGCCGCTGGATTCGTTGGGTGGAACGCATAACGTACGTCGAGGCGCCGAAGGAGCGGTCGTTCCGGTTCGGCGTTTTGCTTTGCGCGTCGACGGTGCTGCTTAGCGGCGCCGCGGCGTATGCGATCGTGGCGGTCTGCGCCTCGCTGCATCCGTGGCTCGGCTATGCGGCGAACGTATGGCTGATCTCGACGACGATCGCTTGGCGGGGGCTCGCGGACGCGGGACTGCGCGTCTATCGTCCGCTCGCGGGCGGACGGCTGGACGAGGCGAGGCGGTACACGGGGTATATCGTCGGACGCGATACGGCGGAGCTGGACGAAGGCGAGCTGACGCGGGCGACGGTCGAGACGGTGGCGGAAAATACGGTCGACGCGGTGCTGTCGCCGGTATTCTTCGCGCTGCTCGGCGGGGCGGCGGGCGCGTTCGCTTACCGGGCGGCAAATACGCTCGATTCGATGGTCGGCTACCGCAACGCGCGGTACGAATGGTACGGCAAAGCGTCGGCGCGGCTCGACGACGCATTGAATTTCTTGCCGGCGCGTCTCGCGGCGCTCTTGCTCGCGGCCGCCGCGGCGCTGCGCGGCCGGTCCGCCGCCGACGCGCGTCGGGCGCTCCGGTCGGCGCGGCGGTTCGCGCGGCTGCACCCGAGCCCGAACTGCGGCTATCCGGAGTCGGCCGTCGCCGGCGCGCTCGGCATTCGGCTCGGGGGCGTTAACCGATACGGCGGCGTCGAGAGCGTGCGCGCCTATATGGGTGAGCCGCTTCAGCCGCTTGCGAAGGAACATATTTTGCGGACCGTCGGGCTGTTGCATGCGTTCGGCGGTTTGCTGCTGGGAGGTTTACTATGCGCGGCGGCTTGGGTGGCTTTGGGGATTGGGTAAGCGCGGCGATCGCCGCGGTGCAGCTGATGACGCGGGTGCCAGTGCCGGTCGCGGCGCGGTGGAACGAGCGCGTCGCGCGGCGCAGCGTCGTGTTTTATCCGCTGGCCGGCGCCTTCGTCGGGCTGCTCGTCGGCTATGCGTATTGGATCGGCGCGGCCTGGCTGCCCGTGCCGGCCGCCGCCGCGATCGTCGTCGCGGCGTGGGCGGCGGCGACGGGCGGACTGCATCTCGACGGGTGGATGGACGTCGCCGACGCGCTCGGCAGCCATCGCTCCCGCGAGAAGATGCTCGAGATCATGAAGGACCCCCGCGTCGGGTCGATGGGCGTCGCGGCGGGCGTTCTGCTGCTGCTTGGGAAATTCGCCTTCGTCTGGTCGTTGCTCGAGTTTACGGCGGCGGGGAGCCTCAACCTCGCCGCGGCGGTCGCCGTCGTGCCGATCGTTGCGCGCATGTTCGTGCCGTGGGCGATCGCGGGCTGGCCGTACGCCGGCGGCGACGCCGGCATGGGGGCCGCCCTGCGGGGGACCGGCCGGCGGCATGCGGCGGCGTCGGCCGCCGTCGGCGCCGCGTGCGCCTTCGGGCTGCTCGCGCTGCTCGGCTCCGGCGACCCGGCGATGCTGCTGCCGATCCTGCTCTGGGGCGCCGCGCTCGCGGCGGCGGCCGGCGCGCTCGTCGCGGCGCGGCTGAGCCGCCGGTTCGGCGGCTTGACCGGCGACGTCTACGGGGCGCTCGTCGAAGGGCTGGAGCTGCTGCTCTTGCTGGCGCTCGTCGCGCTCGGCGGCCGTTGACGGCAAGGCGTACTTGGATTTCGAAGAACGGGAAGGGGAATCGGTGATGCTGGAGAGGTACGGACACGGAGGGGACCTGGAGACGGCATCGGCGTTGTACGGGCGGGCGCCGGACGACTTCGTCGATTTCAGCTCGAATATGAACCCATGGGGGCCGCCGGCGGGCGCACGGGAAGCGATGCTGCGCGCGTGGGCGCGCATCGACGCGTACCCGGACCCGGCGGCGCGGGCGCTGCGGCGTCGGCTTTCGGAGAAGCACGGCGTGCCGATGGAGGCGATTTGGGTCGGCAACGGCGCCGCGGAGGCGATCGACCTCGCGCTGCGCGCGATCCGGCCGGCCGTCGCCGCGGTCGCCGCGCCGGGCTTCGCCGAATACGAGACGGCGGTCGCCCATGCCGGCGGCCGGACGCGAGACCTCGCGCTGCGCGCCGAGGAAGGGTTCGCGCTGCGGGCGGAGGAGATCGCGGCCGCGGCGGCCGGCGGCGCCGACGCGGTCGTGCTCGGCCATCCGAACAATCCGACCGGCCGGACGCTGGGGGCGGACGCGATCGAGGCGGCGCTCGGCGCCTGCCGCGCCGTCGTCGTGGACGAGGCGTTCCTCGACTTCTCGCCGGCGGAGGAGGAGCTGACGCTCGTCCGCCGGGCGGCCGAGACGCCGGGGCTGTTCGTCACGCGCTCGATGACGAAGTTTTACGCGATACCGGGCTTGCGATTGGGCTACCTTGTCGCCCATCCGGACGAGGTCGAGCGCATCCGCTCGCTCGCCGTGCCGTGGAGCGCGAACGGCATCGCTCTCGAGGTCGGGGCGGCGGCGCTCGACGACGCGGCATTCGCGGCGCGCACGCTCGCCTGGCTGCCGCCGGAGCGGGCGTGGCTGTCGGCGCGGCTCGCCTCGCTCGGACTGCACCCGTATCCGAGCGAGGCGAATTTCCTGCTCGTGCGGCTGCCCGAAGGCGTGCGGGCGGGGAATCTGCAGACGGCGCTCGGGCGAGGCGGCGTCCTTATTCGGAGCGCGGCGACGTTCCGGGGGCTTGGCGAGGCGTATATTCGGCTCGCGGTGAAGCGCCGGGAGCAAAACGAACGGCTGCTGTCGGCGCTGGCCTCCGGGCTCGCCGAGACGGCCGGACGGACCGATCCGGCGCCGAGCGCGGAGGGACGAGCCCGATGACGAAGCGCCCTTGCCCGACGCTCATGATTCAGGGCACCGCGTCGGACGTCGGGAAGAGCCTTCTCGTGACGGCGTTGTGCCGCATCCTGACGAACGACGGCTTCCGCGTCGCGCCCTTCAAGTCGCAAAACATGTCGCTCAACTCCCACGTCACGCCCGACGGCAAGGAGATCGGCCGCGCGCAGGCGGTGCAGGCGGACGCGTGCCGCATCCCGGCGACGACCGATATGAATCCGATTTTGCTCAAGCCTACGGGCGAACGCCGCTCGCAGGTCGTCGTGCACGGCAAGCCGCTGCGGGATTACGACGCGATCGAATATCGGGAGTCGTACCTTCCGACGGCGGAGCGGTTCGTCCGCGAGGCGCTCGATCGGCTTCGCGCGGCGCACGACGTCGTCGTGCTCGAAGGCGCGGGCAGTCCGGCGGAGGTCAACCTGCGCGACCGCGATATCGTCAACATGCGCGCGGCGGGCTGGGCCGACGCGCCGGTCGTGCTCGTCGCGGACATCGACCGCGGCGGCGTGTTCGCTTCGATCGTCGGCACGATGGCCATTCTCCGCCCCGACGAGCGCGACCGGGTGAAGGGCTTTATTATCAATAAATTCCGCGGCGATCCGTCGCTGCTCACGAGCGGCCTCGATTGGCTCGAGCGGGAAACCGGGAAGCCGGTGCTCGGCGTCGTGCCGATGCTGCCGGACGTCGGGCTCGAGGACGAGGACTCCGCCTCGCTCGACGAGAAGCTGCGCCGACGCGCCCAATCGAAGGACGCTGCGCTCGACGTCGCCGTGCTTCGGCTGCCGCGCATGTCCAACTTCACGGACGTCGACGCGCTCTCGGGCGAGCCGGACGTCGCCGTCCGGTTCGTGTCCCGCGTCGAGGAGCTCGGCCAGCCGGACGCCATCCTCATTCCGGGCACGAAGAACACGCCGCTCGACCTGCGCGCGCTGCAGGAACGCGGCCTCGACCGCGCCATAACCGCGTACGCCGCGGCCGGCGGCCGGGTCGTCGGCATTTGCGGCGGGTACCAGATGCTCGGGCTCACGCTGTCCGATCCGCACGGCGTCGAATCGTCGGAGTCGCCGGTCGCGCGCATCGACGGGCTCGGCTTGCTGCCGGCGGACACGGCGTACGCCCTCGAGAAGCGCACGGAGCGCGTCGCCGGTGCGTTCGCCGGGTGGGACGAGGGAACGGAAACGTCGGCAGGTATCGCGATTGAGGGATATGAAATCCACATGGGGACGACGACGTTTCGCGAGCCGGTACGTCCGCTGTTTCGACTGCACGACGGCACGACCGACGGCGCGGCGATGCCGGGCGGCCGGGTGTGGGGGACGTATGTGCACGGCATTTTCGATAACGACGATTTCCGCAGAGGGTGGCTGAACCGGATTCGAGCGGAGAGGGGACTGCCTTCGCTGGCCGTGGGCTATCGGCATCGCGAGGCGCGGGAGGCGGCGTTCGACCGGCTCGCGGCGCATGTGCGAGCCCACGTGGATATGGAAGCGATCTATGCTATGATAGGAATCTCGAGATCGGAGGCGATGGAATGAGAATTTATACGAGAACCGGCGATAAGGGGCAAACCGGCGTCATCGGCGGCCGCGTGCCTAAGGATGACCTGCAGGTAGAAGCCTACGGCACGGTGGACGAGCTCAACTCGTTCGTCGGCGTCGCCATGGCGGGCATGGATCGGGAGCGGTTCGCCGATTTGCTCGAGGACCTGCTGAACATCCAGCACGAGTTGTTCGACTGCGGTTCGGATTTAGCGATTTTGAAAAGGGACGCGCGCCCCTACAAAGTAACGCCCGACATGGCGGAGCGGCTCGAGGCGCTGATCGATAAGTACGACGCGGAGACGCCGGACATTACGCGATTTATACTGCCGGGCGGCTCGCCGTCGTCCGCCGCGCTGCACGTTTGCCGCACCGTCTGCCGCCGCGCGGAGCGCCGCGTCGTGACGTTGGCCGCGCGCCAGGACATCAACGAGCATGTCCGGACGTACTTGAATCGGCTGTCCGACTTGTTCTTTACGGTCGCCCGCGCGGCGAACGTACGAGAGGGCGGCGCGGACGTCGAGTACGCCCGCAGCGCGGAGGTGTTCCGCCGCGGCCGCGGGGACGCGGGCGGGGGCGCCGAAGCCGGCGCCGCCAAGACGGACGCATGACGGAAGCGACGACGCTGCGGCATGTCGTGCCGCCGGAGCAGGACGGCTGGCGGCTGCGTTCCGTGCTGCTGACCGGTATGGGCCTCTCGCGCAAGCTGCTCGTGCGCCAGCGCGGTCTCGAGGGCTCGATTCGCGTGAACGGGCAGTCGGACGTGCTGTACCGTCCGATGCGGACCGGGGACGTGATCGAGGTGACGCTGCCGGTGGAGGAATCCGAGTCGATCCTGCCGCAGCCGATTCCGTTCGAAATCTTGCATGAGGACGAGCATCTGCTCATCGTGAATAAGCCTTGGGGGCTCATCGTGCATCCGACGTCCGGCCACTACACGGGCACGCTCGCGAACGGGATCGTTCATTATTGGCGGGAAAAGGGCGAATCGTACCGGTTCCGCCCGATTCATCGGCTCGACCAAGACACGTCCGGCGTGCTTGCCGTCGCGAAGAACGGCTACGCGCATCAGTTCGTCAGCGAGCAATTCCAGGAAGGTCAGGTGCGCAAGAGCTATCTGGCCGTCGTCTACGGACGGGTGGCGCAAGACGCGGGCACCGTCGAGGGACCGATCGACCGCGACCCGGACGAGCCGCATGTGCGCATCGTGACGCCGGCGGGCGCGCCGTCGACGACGCATTACGAGGTCGTCGAACGGTTTCGCGATACGACGCTCGTGCGCGTGAAGCCGGTCACCGGGCGTACGCACCAAATTCGCGTCCATATGAAGCATATCGGCCATCCGCTCGTCGGGGACGAACTGTACATCGATGCGGAGCGGTACCCGCCGCGGCCGGTGCCGATTCGGCGGCAGGCGCTGCACGCCGAGACGCTCTCGTTCGTGCATCCGGACACGAAGCGGCGCGCGACGTACGAGGCGCCGCCGACGCCGGATTTGCAGGAGCTTATCGCTTATTACCGCGCAGAAGGAGATTTATCGTCATGAACCAGTCTTCGATGACCGCATACCTGTACCCGAAGTGCAGCACCTGCCGCGACGCGATGAAGTCGCTCGCGGCGAAGGGCATCCAGCCGGAGCGGGTCGTGAACGTGTTCGAGACGCCGCCCTCGAAGGAGGAGCTGCGGGAGCTATGGCGGCGCAGCGGGCTGCCGCTGAAGAAGTTTATGAATACGTCCGGCGAGGCGTATAAGGAGATGAACCTGAAGGACAAGCTGCCGCATATGAGCGAGGACGACGTCTTGGAGCTGCTCGCCTCGAACGGCCGGCTGATCAAGCGGCCCATCGTGACGGACGGCGAGCGCGTCACCGTCGGCTACAAAGAGGCCGAGTACGCGGAGGTGTGGTCATGATCGTTCGGCCGTCGGAGCGGCTCGGCAAGCTCGGTTCCTCGATCTTCAGCGAAGTCGCGGCTTGGAAAGCGGAGGCCGCCGCGGAGGGGCTCGACGTCATCGACCTCGGCATCGGGAGCCCGGACAAGCCGCCGGCGCTCGCCGTGCGGCAGGCGCTCGCCGACGCGGCGATGTCGGAGGAGATGTACGGCTACCCGTCCTCCGAGGGAAGCCTCGCCTTCCGGCAGGCGGCGACCGATTGGCTCCGGCACCGGTTCGGCGTCGAAGTCGATCCCGTGTCGGAGACGACCGTGCTCATGGGCTCGCAGGACGGGCTGGGGCACCTGGCGCTTGCGATCACGAACCCGGGCGATGTCGCGATTTTACCGGACCCCGGGTATCCGATTTACGGGGCGGGGCTCGCCGTCGCGGGCGTGGAGCCGTACCCGGTGCCGCTCCGGGAGGCGAACGACTACTTATTCGACTTCTCGTCGATCCCCGAGGACGTCGCCCGCCGCGCGAAGCTGATTGTCGTTAATTACCCGAGCAACCCGCTGTCCGCCGTCGCGGATCGTTCGTTCTATGAATCTTTAATTTCATTCGCGAAACAATATGGCATCTTAATCGTTCACGACGCTGCTTATTCGGAGCTTGCGTTCGACGGCTACCGCCCGATCAGCATCCTCGAGCTGCCGGGCGCGAAGGACGTCGCGATCGAATTTCACTCGTTGTCCAAGAGCTTCAACATGGCGGGCTGCCGCATCGGCTTCGCCGTCGGCCACGCGCCGGCCGTGCAGGCGCTGCGCGCGTTAAAGGCGAACCTCGACTACGGCGTGTTCCTCGCCGCGCAGGAGGCGGGCATGCGCGCGTTCGCGGAGGATGTGTCGAACGAAGGGACGAAGGCGGCGGCGGTCTACGAGGCGCGGCGCGACATGTTTGTCGAAGCGCTGCGGGAGGCCGGATGGCGCGTCTCGAAGCCGAAAGCGACGATGTTTATCTGGGCGCGCATCCCCGAAGGTTGGACGTCTCGACAAATTTCCCGGGAAATTTGTCGGAAAACCGGCGTCGTCATGGTGCCCGGCAACGCATTCGGTGTCGAAGGAGAGGGATACGTGCGCATCGCCCTCGTGCAGGAGGAAGGCAGACTGCTGGAGGCGGCGCGGCGGATCGGGAACTTTTTCCGAGAACACGGCTTGACGGTATAAAGAACAAGAAGACCTGACGGTACGCCGGCGCGCGCCTATCAGGTCTTCTTTGCGTCGTTCGGTTATGTCACGGCTTTCAGCAGCCGTTTAATGCGGAAGATATCCTCGTCGTGCTCCGAAACTTTCGTCCGCACGTAATCCATGCTTTCGTCGACCTTCTCGAATCGGCCGTTCATGTCCGTCCGCAGTTCGTTGATTTCGGCTTTCAGTTCCGTGCGTACCGCCTGAATTTCCTCTTTCAACTCCGTGCGAACGGCTTGAATTTCCTCTTTCAGCTCCGTGCGAACGGCTTGAATTTCTTCCTTCAGCTCCGTACGAACGGCTTGAATCTCGCCTTTCAGCTCCACTCGTACGGCCTGGATCTCCTGCTTCAGCTCCGTACGTACAGCCTGAATTTCCTCTTTCAAGTCGTCATGGCTTTCCGTAATCGCCTGCCGGATCATGCGCACCAACTCTAACTGCTCGCTTGTCATCCCGAGGGTACAGCTCCTTTGCCAATAAAGTATATGCCCTCGGAATCCGTGCGGGGTTTGACGGTTGTTAACAGGGCTGATTATATTATATCTCGGGGGGGACAAGCGTTGTAGGCGAACAAATTGTAAAATGCGCGATGGCACCTTTTCCCTCCGGCAGTCTTTTCGTCCTTAGGATAACAAATATGGTATAATGCAAGACAATAAGCGCCTATTCGGGCCGGACTAAGAGGGGAAGTTTTTACGTGTCCAAATCGTTGTTATTGGTCGACGGCATGGCGGTGCTGTTTCGCGCCTATTTCGCTTCCGCGTACGGCGGCTATGTCCGCAAGACGAAGGCCGGCGTGCCGGTGAACGCCATTCACGGCTTCGTGCGCTATTTATTCGACGCCGTCCGTACATACGAGCCTACACATGTAGCCGTCTGCTGGGATATGAGCAGCAAAACGTTCCGCACCGAAAAATTCGCAGCCTACAAAGGAAATCGACCGGAGGCGCCGGACGATCTCATTCCGCAGTTCGATCTCGTGAAGGAGGTCGTCGAAGCGCTCGACGTGCCCAATGTGGGCGTGCTCGGCTACGAGGCGGACGACTGCATCGGCACCCTTGCGAAGCGATACGGCGAGGACATCGACGTGCTCATCCTGACGGGGGATCATGACTTGCTGCAGCTCGTGTCGGATCGGGTGAAGGTCGTCATGCTGAAAAAGGGCTTCGGCAACTACGCGGTCTACGACCAATCGGCGTTGCTCGAGGAGAAGCAGCTGACGCCGGCGCAGGTCATCGACCTGAAAGGGCTGATCGGCGACAGCAGCGACAACTACCCGGGCGTGAAGGGCATCGGGGAGAAGACGGCGATCAAGCTGCTGTCGGAGTACGAGTCGATCGACGGCATTCTCGCCAACCTCGACGCGTTGTCGGGCTCGGTGAAGAAGAAGATCGAGGCGGATCTCGAGATGCTGCATCTTTGCCGGGAATTGGCGACGATCTATTGCGAGGTGCCGCTCGAGTTCGAGCTGGACGCCTGTCGCTGGGCGCCGGACCCGGAGCGGGTCGGCCGCAAATTCGACGAGCTGGAGTTCCGCAGCCTGCTGAAGGATATTGTATAGGAGCGGCGCGCGCAGGCCTGACGATTGCGTTTTCGCGCGCGCGAATTTACGTCGTATCGGTTTGAAGGAGAGCTTACTATAGGGGTAAGGTCAAAAATCCCCGAGGTGAGCCGGATGGCAAACGTATACTTCTTGTTTTTACTGCTTCCGATCGTCTTTCTCGTGCTTGTGGGGTTTGAGATCGCGCAGCGGAGCCCGAATCATTTCGTCGGAAAATCGGCGGCGCTGACGATGTTTTCGTTGGCGCTGCTTTTCGTCGCCGATTTCGCGCAATCGATATTGCCCGTTGATTTTACTTTAACTGTAAGCGCATACATAAAGTATCCCCTGGTCCTGCTTTCCGCGGGGACGAGCTTGCTCTTTCATCTGGCGTTCGTGTACGGAGTTTCCCGATATTTGATAACGGTCGGCTTCCTCGTCGCTGCGCTTGTCCTTGCGTATCCGGCCTTGGCCGTCGGGCTGGGCCCCGAAGCGCTCTTTACCGGCGTAGCGGTCGAGTCGATTTGGAAAGAAGAACAGCTGTCCCCCTTGACGCTGGCGTTCCTGATTCCCGTCGGCCTCATTTCCTTCCTGAACGCAGGAATCTCCTATACTGCCTATAAGCGCGCCGGAAGCGCCTCGGGCGTGAAGCGGCGGATGAAGATGCTGTTCGGCGCGAACCGAGCTTACGTAGCGACGTTAGCCGTCGCGGCGGCGTACACGATAATCGGGGAAGGCCGGTACGCCGCGCCTCCGATCGTGACGCTCCTGCCGTCCCTCGTTTGGGGGATCGCGTTCCGTCTGCTGCTCATCCATAACGACGTTTGGCCTTCGGCGGCGAGGAAATACGAGACGCTGTTTCGCATCTCGCCGTCCGCGATTTATTTATTGGACGCTCAAGGGCGCATTCAAGAAGCGAACTCCGTCGGTTTACGGCTGCTCGGGTGCGACTCCGAATCCGATGCGGCGCTTCGCGGAATGTCGTTGACGGACTTCTCCGCCGGGGCGGACAAGCCCTCCGACTTGGCGAACGTCAAAGACTACGAACTGGAGATGCTCACCTTAGACCATAAGACGATCACCGTATTGTTGGATACGGACGAGATGACGGCGAACGGCGAGAAGTTCGTGCTTGCCGTCGTGCGGGATATTACGGGGCGCAAGGAGCTGGAAAATCGTACGCTTCACCAGGCGCTTCACGACCCGCTTACCTCGCTGCCGAATCGGCTCCATTTCGCCGAGCGACTCGAAAAGGCGGCCGCTGCTTCCAAGGGGGAAGACGGACGTTTCGCCTTGCTTCTGATCGATATGGACCGTTTCAAGATCATTAACGATACGTTGGGGCACCCCGTCGGGGATGAGGCATTGATCGAAACCGCCTCGCGCATCGCTTCCTGCATCGGGAAAGACGCGCTCCTTGCGCGCCTGGGCGGGGACGAATTCGTCGTGCTTACGCCCGTCGGCGATCGGGAGGAAGCCGTCGAGTTGGCTCGAAGGATCGTTCGCCGCTTCGAACCGCCGATCGCGCTGCTGAACCGCGAATATACGCTGGCTGCCAGCATAGGCGTTTGTTATTATCCCGAGGACGGCTCGACCCCTGCCGAGCTGACGAAGCATGCGGATATAGCCATGTATCAAGCGAAGCGGGGGGGCGGCGGCGGGTATCGCGTCTACTCGAACGAGATGAATACCGCGCTTCGCCGAACCGTCGAGCTGGAGAGGCTGCTGCGCAAGTCGCTTCGGCAGGGAGAGCTGGAGCTGCATTACCAGCCGCAGGTTGATTTGAAGACCGGCCGCATCGTCGGCGCCGAAGCGTTGCTGCGATGGAATTCCGAAGAACTCGGCTCCATCCCGCCGTCGGAGTTTATTCCGATCGCGGAATCGACGGGCATGATCGTGGAGATCGGGCGCTGGGTGCTGGAAGAAGCCTGCCGCGAAGCGAAACGGTGGGAGCAGGCGGGTTTCCCCGCGCTGACGGTGTCCGTGAACGTCTCGCATCGCCAGCTGCAGCCGGGCTTCGCGGAGATGGTCGAAGGGGTGACGACCTTCGCCGGTCTCGAGCCGAGGCGGCTGTGCCTTGAAATTACCGAAACGTTGCTCTCCCATAACTTGACCGCCGCGATGTCCGTGCTGACGGAGCTGGCAGAGTTCGGGATTTCGTTCGCCATGGACGATTTCGGCACCGGATATTCCTCTTTAGCGGTGCTGAAACAGCTTCCCGTCATTGGCACGATCAAGATCGATCGAACCTTCGTCGAAGATATGACGAACGAAAGCGCGGAACGCTCGATGGCGGACGCGATCGTCCGGCTGTCCCACGCGTTAGGGAAATCGGTCGTCGCCGAAGGAGTGGAAACCGCGGAGCAGGCGAGCCGGTTGAAGGAGCTGGGATGCGATCTGGTGCAGGGGTATTTATACAGCGCCCCCGTCGGGGCTGATGCGTTCCGAAGAAGGCTGGAATCGGAGGAGCGATACAAGAAATTCGTTTGAAAACGGATCCGCCGCCGGCGGCCGGCGCCGACGGCGGGTGGGGCGGTGCCGCTACATCCGGACGTCGAACGCGCCTTCGTCGCCTTCTTCGTCATGCGTCAGATGCGCGCCGGGAAATTGACGCGGCAACCCTTCGTGGAGGATCCGATTTTCGTAATTGAACCGGTTCGGCGGCCGCTGATCTTCGCGCCACGGCGAGCTCTTGCCGATCGATTCGACTCGCAGGCTGGAGCCGTACGGCCCCTCCGGAAACTCCTCGAAGGTGAGGTCGTTCCGTTGCGATTCCACCGTCGATAGGTCGGTATATTCCGAGCGATCTTCCTTCAGAAAAGCCATGAACAAAACCTCCTTCCCGGGATGTTCCTTATCGTGTCCGGGAGGGAGGTTTTTCATGTGGCGACGCGTTATTCCGGATAAGAGATGGGGCCGATGATTTCGGACAAAAAGCCGTAAAGCTCCTCGGCCTGCTCCTCGGTCAGCTTGTACCGGTGCGCGAGGTACCCCTCTTCCTCTAAATCGTCCGGGCCGATCACGGCCGAGATGCCGCTTTGCAGGTCGACGACGAGCTTCTTGCCGTAGAAGCGATTCGTCGTTACGATCGCGAGATCGAATCGGTTCAGCTTCGGGGTGATCATCGTTACGAAGCGCGTGCTCGTCTGCTCGGTGCTGTCCGACAAAAAATCGAGTTCGCCCGACATCGTCATTCCTCCTTCGGTAAGAAACTTTTCTCCGCCTTGCGACGTATAAGACAGTAATCAGTTTATTATAACGGAGCGGAACGATTCCGGCAAAATCGGGCGCGGGGAGGGATTCGCGATGCGGAGGTTCCATAGGTTGCTGCTATGGCTGATGGATATGACGGTGGCGGTCTTTATCGGTCCCGTCGATGCCGGCAAGCGCGCATCTCGCGTGCGGCGCATGGCATCCCGTCGAGGCGCGTACGCGCTGGCGTTCGCCGGCGTCGTAGTGGCGGCCGCGACGCTGTACACCTTGATGGCGCGCTGGCCTTCTTTAGGCGCTTAATAGTACAGCATAGGAAAATTTAGGCTTGTCAACGCGCCGGACGCGTGATATAGTGAAGGCAATTGAACGAGTACGGACGAGGAAGCACCTCTCTACCTAGCGTAGGGAGGTGCTTTTTTTCGTTGTCTTCGTTCGATGAATCACGCTCCGGAGAGGGAGGATGTTACGGATGAATTGGGTGTTCATGAACAGCTTGCAGAAGCGGACGGAGGACGACCGCGTCGTCCAAGCGCAGGTGACGATCGGCGAGGACGCCGGCGTGTGGCATGTGTATTGGAACGAGCCGGGGCCGGACGGAGACGGCGTCGAGACGTGTTGGTTCGAAGGCGCGGGCTGGAACGACATGCTGACGGCGTTCCGCGGTCGCTTGCTGGAGAAGATGTCCGAAGGCTACGCGCCGCTGCTCGACAACGTGACGGGCGACGTGCAGTCGACGAACGGGCGGACGGAGTGGATTCAGAAGCTTCAGTATTACGGGGATGCGTTCAAGAACGAAGGCGTGTACGAAGCGCTGCGCGAGTGGCGCCGCAAGCAGGCGGGCAAGGAAGGGAAGGCGCCGTACATGATCGGAACGAACCGGCTGTTCGGCATGCTGGCGGCGTTCCTGCCGCGAACGGAGGACGAGCTGCTGCAAATTCCGGGCTTCGGTCCGTTCAAGGCCAAGCTCTACGGCAAGGAGCTGCTCGCGATAACAGGCGCGGCGCCGAGGGAGACGACGTTCCCGCTCGATTGGGTGGCGGACCGCATCGATTACGCGCAGTATAAGCTGTGGCTGCATCAGCAGCAGGAGGCGTTCCAAGAGCGGGAGAAGCAGCGGAAGGCGCAGCGGAACGCGGTGCTCGAAGCGGCGCTGAACGGCACCGACCTCGAGACGCTGAAGACGAAGTCGCAGCTGCCGCGCCGCGAGGCGTTAGCGCTGCTCGAGGAGCTGGAGAAGGAGGGATATGACGTAGAGCCGGTCATCGCGGTCGAGACGAAGGAGTTGCCAGCGGAGGAGCAGGCGCGGGTCATGGCGCTGTTCGCCCAGACGGGGGACCGGTACTTGAAGCCGATTCTCCAGAAGCTGAACGAGGAGGCGGCGCTGTGGAAGGACACCCAGGCCGACCGCGCGTACGAGTGGCTGCGTTTGCTGCGCATCCGGTTCCGACGGCAGAAGGAGTCGAAGCTGGCGGGGTAGGGGTTCGAATCTCGCTGGGCAGCGCTAAACGCGAAAATTGCCGAAGAAACCAAACGGATACGGTACGTCAATGGTCGCGTGGAGGAAGCTCCCCCGACCATTTTCTTTTGAATTAATTCGTACGGTTCATATTATTACTTTCATACGATAGGGGGGTAGTGTATAATCATGGTGAATAGCGAAGCTGTGTAACAATACGGAGCTATAGCCCAAACCTAAGGGAAGGTGACGAAATGAAAATCATCATTTACTTGTATAACGGCATAACGATGCTGGATGCCATTGGACCGTATGAGGTTCTTAGAAATATGACAGGCGCCGAACTATACTTTGTTGCCGAAAACGCAGGGGAAGTAACCGCTGATTCCGGTCTGATCCATGTGAATGCGAAGTATAGTATCAACGATATCAGGGAAGCGGATATCGTAATCATCCCAGGTTCAACCGTTGGTTTCCTTAAGGAAATGGAAAAACAAAACGTGAGGCAATGGATAAAAGAAGTGGATCGTCATACAAAATGGACCGCATCGGTTTGTACAGGCTCCCTATTGCTTGCGTCGGCAGGACTGCTTCATAAACGGAATGCGACTTCGCACTGGAAGACGATGAATCTATTACGCGATTACGGAGCCGTTCCGACAAGAGAGCGGATTGTCGAGCAAGGAAAATATATTACCGCTGCCGGAGTATCGGCGGGAATCGACATGGCATTATATTTGTCCAATAAAATCGTTGGAGAAGCTGAAACAAAAGCGATTCAACTCATCATCGAGTATGACCCCAAACCTTTATTTCAAGCCGGCAGTGTTTTGACTGCCGGCGACGATACCATTAAGACGGCAGAAAAAAGATTGGCCAAAGAAGCGAAAAGAGAGCTTGGAACCATGGGGATCATTAGATATTCGAAAAAGTTTTTGAAAATGAGATAAATCGAATGGGGGAGGCGAAAAGAAAGAGCGGCCGCGTTACAGCCACTCTTTCCAACGGAAGTATAGAAAAGTGCCGACGGCGAGGCCGCACATGACGAGAATGAGCGTCGTGCCGAAGTGCGGCGAATCCGCGCCCGGCAGCGACGTGTTCATCCCGTAGATGCCGGTGATGAACGTCAGCGGGATAAAGATCGTCGTGACGGCCGTGAACACGCGCATGATTTCGTTCGCGCGGCTCGCGATGCTCGACTGGTACGCCTCGCGCAAGTTGCCCATCAGGTCGCGGAACGTGTCGAACGATTCCGTGACCTTCACCGCGTTCTCGTGCATGTCGGCGAAGTATTTCTGCAAGGTGCCGTCGATGAGGCGCAGCTCCTTGCGGGCGAGCATGCCGAGCACTTCCTTCTGCGGGACGAGCACCTTTTTCAAATATAAGATCTCGCTGCGGAGACCGATGATTTCGTTCAGGTGGGACTTCTTCGTATGCCGGAGAATGTCTTCCTCGAGCTTCTCGATTTTGTCCTCGATCCGGTCGGCGACGGTGAAATAGTTGTCTACGATCAGGTCGGCCAAATGATACAGGAACCGGTCGGGGGAATGCACTTCTTCCTCCCACAGGACAGGCTTGACGGTGCGCAGCTCGTTCACTTTCTGTCGCGTCACCGTGATAATGAAATGTTTCCCTAAGAAAATGTTCACGGCCCGAAAGAAAATTTCTTCGTCGTCGAATCGGATGCTGTTTACGACGATAAAATAATGGCCTTCGTGAATTTCCAGCTTCGGCCGCTGCTCTTCCTCCTGCAGCACGTCTTCGACGGCCAGCTCGTGGAGGTGGAATAACGGTTGAAGCTTCTCCAGCTCCTCGGGGCTCGCGTCGATCCAATAGAAGCCTTCTTCGGGTTGGACGAGCGCTTCGGCCACGTCCTCGATAACCGTAAAGACGCCGTGTTGAACCAATCTCACCTTCATCGCGGTCTCTCCTCCTCTGATCGAGGAACGCAGAAGAAAGCGAGACGCCGCGAATCAGTCGCGTACGCGCGCCGGTATCGGCCTCGCCCCTGCGTTCCGATATGAAATTCGAATCTTCGCTTCTACTTCATGGAACCAACGGGGTCGGTCACCGTCCATGCACGCCTTCACCTCGATACGCGATTGATCTCCCGGGCGGAGCGGGAATGCCCGAGTTCTCGATTAGTATACTCTTGTCCTTATCGGCTTTCAACAGGCTTCGCGTCCCTCTTGACTTCCGGCTTGTTTCTCCGTAACATAAGAACTAATCGCAAGCAACAACCGAATATGAACGCACTCTTATCAAGAGCAGGTGGAGGGACTAGCCCGATGAAACCCGGCAACCGACACGGAGCACGCCACGGCGTCTCCTGCACGGTGCTAATTCTTGCGGAAACGCATGTTTCTGAGAGATGAGAGAAGGCCGTTACCGATACTTCGAACGCCTTTCTCTCTTATGGGGAAGGCGTTCGTTTTTGCGTATATGCTTGTTTCGATTCATCCCTTGGAGCGAAGGAGCGATACCCGCCATGCCGATCAAAGTGCCCGACAATCTGCCGGCGAAAGAAATTTTGACGAACGAAAACATCTTCGTCATGGACGAATCCCGCGCGTTCCAGCAGGACATTCGTCCGCTGCGCATCGTCATCTTGAACCTGATGCCGACGAAGGAGACGACGGAAACCCAGCTGCTGCGCCTGCTCAGCAATACGCCGCTGCAGGTCGAAGTGACGCTGCTGCATCCGGAGACGCATGTGTCGAAAAATACGTCCGCGGAGCATCTCGAGTCGTTCTACAAGACGTTCAACGACATTCGTTACGATCGGTTCGACGGTCTCGTCATTACGGGCGCGCCGGTCGAGCACCTGCCGTTCGAGCAAGTCACCTACTGGCGCGAGCTGCAGCAAATCATGAACTGGGCGAGCAAGAACGTAACGTCGACGATGTACATATGCTGGGCGGCCCAAGCCGGGTTGTACCACCATTACGGCGTTCAAAAATATGATATGCCGGAAAAAATATTCGGTGTATTTCCTCACTTCCTCACCTGCAAGAACGTAAAGCTGACGCGCGGCTTCGACGAGCTGTTTTTCGTGCCGCAGAGCCGGCATACGGACGTAAGGCGCGAGGATATCGAAAAGGTGCCCGACGTCGACGTGCTGTCCGTCTCGGACGAAGCGGGCGTTTACCTTGCGGCGAGCAAGGACGGCAAGCACGTCTTCGTCACCGGTCACTCCGAATACGACGCGGAGACGCTGAAGTGGGAGTACGACCGCGACGTGAAGAAGGGCATGGACATCGCCGTGCCGAAAAACTACTTCCCGTCCGACGATCCGACGAAGGAGCCGCGTTCGACGTGGAAGGCGCACGCGAATTTGCTGTTCAGCAACTGGTTGAACTACTACGTATACCAAGAGACGCCGTTCGAGCTCGGCCGGGCCGCCGAGACCGAATTCGTGCATGTCGGCGCTTATATTTAACGAGGGGACGTTGATTCCGAGCATGAAGAAGCATATCGAAAGCCGTCTGGCGCAGATCGGTTCCTTGGAGGATCCGCAGACGGGGGCTGTCAGCTACCCGATTTACCAAGCGACCGCGTTCCGCCATCCGAAGCTCGGCCAAAGCACGGGCTTCGATTACGCCCGCACGAAGTCGCCGACGCGCAAAGTGCTCGAAGAGGCGTTCGCCGATCTCGAATCCGGCGACGCGGGCTTTGCGTGCAGCACGGGCATGGCGGCGCTGCAAACCATTTTCGCGATGTTCTCCTCCGGGGATCACTTGCTCGTCAGCTTGGATCTGTACGGAGGCACCTATCGCTTGATCGAGCAAATCATGACGCGCTTCGGCGTGACGGCGACGTACGTCGACACGAACGACCTCGACGCGCTCGAGTCGAACTACCGCGCCGGCGCGACGAAGGCGGTGCTCGTCGAGACGCCGACGAATCCGCTCATGATGATTACGGATCTCGAGCGCGTCGCCGCTTGGGCGAAGAAGAAAGGCCTCGTGACGATCGTAGACAATACGCTGCTGACGCCTTACTTCCAGCGTCCGCTCGAGCTCGGCTGCGATATCGTCATTCACAGCGCGACGAAATATCTCGGCGGGCATAACGACGTGCTGGCGGGCCTTATCGTCACGAAAGGCGAGGAGCTGTCGCAGAAGATCGCATTCCTGCACAACTCGATCGGCGCGGTGCTCGGCCCGCAGGACTCCTGGCTGCTCATGCGCGGCATGAAGACGCTGGCGTTGCGGATGGAGCGCCATCAGCAGAACGCGCTGCGCCTCTCCCAGTGGCTGTCGGAGCATCCGATGGTGTCCGAAGTGTTCTACCCGGCGCTGCCGTCGCATCCGGGCCATGACGTCCAAAACCGGCAGTCGTCCGGCAACACGGGCATCTTCTCGTTCAAGATGAAGGACGCCCGCACGGTCGAGCCGATCCTGCGCCACATCAAGCTGATCGCCTTCGCCGAGAGCCTCGGCGGCGTCGAGTCGCTGATGACGTATCCGGCGGTGCAGACGCACGCGGACATTCCGAAGGAAATCCGCGATAAGGTCGGCGTGGACGACACGCTGCTGCGCTTCTCCGTCGGGATCGAGCACGCGGACGATCTGATCGACGATCTCGCGCAGGCGTTCGAGGCGGCGGCCGCGGAGCTGAAAGCATAGGCAAGTCGGACCAAACGTTACCGTCCTGCCTTGCGAGACGAAATGTGGTAGAATGGTAGAAAGCAAGCCACAAGGAAGGACGGAGACGTTCATGAATATAGACCCGATTTTGGAGAAGGCGCTCCGCGGCGAGCGGCTGACGCTCGAGGACGGGCTCGCCCTGTTCGCGTCCGACGAGCTGGAGAAGATCGGCGCTGCCGCCGATCAAGTCATGAAGAGATTTCATCCCGAGCCGGTGACGACGTTCGTCATCGGCCGGAATGTCAATTATACGAACGTGTGCGACGTGTATTGCCGGTTTTGCGCGTTTTACCGCGCGCCGGGCTCGAACGAGGGCTACGTGCTGCCGAACGAGACGGTATATCAAAAAATCCAGGAGACGGTCGACGTCGGCGGCACGGAGATTTTGATGCAAGGCGGAACGAATCCGAATTTGCCGTTCTCGTATTATACCGACCTGCTGCGCGGCATTAAGGAGCGCTTCCCGAACATCACGATGCACTCGTTCTCGACCGCGGAAATTCGCAAGATGGCCGACGTCTCGGGCCTCTCCGTCGAGGAGGTCGTCCGCGAGCTGAAGGCGGCGGGACTCGACTCGCTGCCGGGCGCGGGCGCCGAGATCTTGGACGACCGGACGCGGAAGAAAATTTCCCGTTTGAAGGGCTCCTGGAAGGATTGGATCGACACGATGCGCATCGCCCACCGCGCCGGCCTCAACACGACGGCGACGATGGTCATCGGCTTCGGCGAGTCGATGGAGGAGCGGGTGCTTCACCTGCTTCGCATCCGCGACGCGCAGGACGAATGCATCGCGGAGCGAAACCCGTCGACGGGCTTCCTGGCGTTCATCGTCTGGACGTTCCAGCCGGACAATACGAACATGAAGGCCGAGAAGGCGTCGCCGGAGGAGTACCTCAAGACGCTCGCGATCGCGCGCCTCATGCTGGACAACATTCCGAACTTCCAATCGTCGTGGGTGACGATGGGGCCGGAGATCGGCAAGAAGTCGCTGTCGTTCGGCTGCAACGACTTCGGCAGCACGATGATGGAGGAGAACGTCGTCTCCGCCGCGGGCACGACGCACAAGGTCAACATCGAACTCATTCTAAAATTAATCCGCGAGGCGGGGAAAATTCCGGCGCAGCGCGATACGAAATACCGCACGCTTCGCGTCTTCGACGACGCGTCGACGAACGTGGACAAAGATTTCGTCATGCAGAACTGATAGCTTCCTCACGGCAGGCCGGGTTTCCGAATGGCGCAACATGCGCGAACGGGAACCCGGCTTTTTGGTTTCCGGCGTGTTTTGTAACAAAGGAAAAACCTCCCCTTCCTTCGAGTTTGAACGAAGGATGGGGAGGTTTGCTTTACAGCGCGACGCGCTCCACAGTCATCTGATAGCCTTCCGGCGCGACGAGGTCGAGCTCGACGCCGGCCGGCGCTTCGACGCGCAGGCGCAGCGCGTCCTCGCCCTCGACGCGCCAGGAGACGTCGACGCGTCCGCCTTGCGGCAGCGGCACGGAGCCGGTCGCCCATTGCAGGCCGCAGAGCTGCGGCGCGACTCGAACCGTCGTCCAGCCCGGCGACGAGCCTTGCACGCCGAGTACGTAAGCGCCTAGGAAATAAGCGGGGCCGGCAGACCAGGCATGGCAGTGGCTTCGCGTGAGCAGCTTCGGATTTTTGTTATAGCCGCTCCAAGGGTACATTTCCCAACAAGACGTCGCGTCGTGCTCGACCATAAAGCCGTAATTGCGGCGCATGTCGGACAGCAGCAGGTCGAAGCGGCCGAGCTTCGCGAACGCCTCGTAGTAAAAGAACGACATGAACGGGCTGCCGACTTGGACGAACGACGCGGGCGGCTGGACGATATACCCTTCGATCAGCCGCTTGCGCTCGCCGCCGGCGATGTCGCATAGATAAGCGACGATTTGGGTCTGCATGCTGACGGTGGCGGAAAGCCGTCCGTCCGCATGGAGGCAGTCAAGATACGCGCTGCGCGAATCGTCCCACAGCCGCGCGTCGATCGCTTGCGCGACCCGAGCCGCCGTCTCGCGAAGCCGCTCGGCCTCCGCCGCGTCGCCCGCCAGCGCGCCGAGCTCGGCGCCCTCGCGCAGCGCCTTCGCGTAAAACATGTTCTGCGGCGTCACGATCCCTTCGCCCGGCTGCTCGAACGGCGCCCAGTCGAGCAGGTTCCACCCTTCGCGCTCGATGAGGCCGTCCTCGTTCAGGAGCGCCATGTAAGCGTTCAGCGTGAGGCGCACATGCGGCCAGATCGCCTCGACGAACGCACGGTCGCCGCTGAATTCGTAATATTCCCGGCAAGCGGACACCCAGAAGAACGTCCAGTTCGGGATGACGCTGCTCCAGCCGCTCGGCACCTGATCGGCGAACAGCGGCGTCTGGAAAGCGGAACCGGGCACGAGCTTCAGGCAATGCTCCACGATGTCCTTCGCGCCGAACGCGTAATAGTTGACGAGCGCTTCGTTGCGCGCGTCGCCGACCCAATACACCTGCTCGAAGGCCGGGCAATCGACGAACGTATCCTCCATGCACAGGCGGGTCGTGTCGCGGCTGATCGTCCAAATATCGTTCAGCAGCGGATCGCTGCTGCGGAAGCGGCCGACGTTCGCGACCGGGAAGTTGCTTTGCAGCAGCTTGACCTCGTACAGCCGGACGGGTCGCGAGGCGCCGCGCGCCGTAATCGTCAAGTACCGCAAGCCGCGCCGTACGTACGACACGTAGGATTGGCGGCCTTCCCGGCAGACGTAACGGAACGTGTTGTCGACGACGTACGTATGCTGGCGCCAGCCGTCCTTCATGTATTCGAAGCCGTAGAAATCGACGATCGTGCCCGCGGCGGCGTCCAACTCGAAGGAAATATAGCCGGAAAGCTCTCGACCGAAATCGATGACGAGCTCCGTATCGAGGCCGTCGAACGTCGGCAACACCGCGGGATCGGGGCTCGGCAGCACGGCGCGCTGCAGCGCCGCCGGCACCGGCCGCGGCTCGTCGGTCGTTTTCCACACGCAGC
>NZ_DASQMZ010000018.1:0-18320 GCF_035645235.1 Paenibacillus sp. | reverse complement strand
CGAATCGCCGTCAACAGCGCATCGTGGATGCGGCCGTTCGTCGCCGCGACGTCCCTTACGTGAAGTCCGTACGGCTCTCCGTTCATATCGGTCACGCGGCCCCCCGCCTCGTTCACGAGCAGCATGCCGGCGGCGATGTCCCATGCGTTGAGGTTCGGCTCCCAGAACCCGCTTAGCCGTCCCGCCGCGACGTATGCCAGATGCAGCGCCGCCGAGCCCGCCGAACGAATGTTGCGCACCTTCGGCGCGACCGCTTCGATCTGCTTTAACGCGAGCGGCAGGACGCGCTCCCGATCGGTCGGAAAGCCGGTGGCGACGAGGCTGTCCTCGAGCCGCTCCTCGGCCGAAACGTTCATGCGCTTGCCGCGGACGTAAGCGCCCTTGCCCTTCTCGGCGACGAACAGCTCGTCTCGCGACGGATCGTAGACGACGCCGACGATGACCTCGCCGCGGTGGGCGAGCGCGATCGACACGGAATAGAAAGGCAGTCCGTGGATAAAATTCGTCGTCCCGTCGATCGGATCGACGATCCAGACGTATTCCTCTTCCCGGATGCGCTCCAGCGCCAACCGAGACGCCTCCGCCCCGGGCTCCACGCCTTCTTCCCCTAAGATGGCGTGGGTCGGGAAATACGCCTGTATAATTTTGCGAATCAACAGTTCGGTTCCTTTATCCACTTCGGTGACGAGATCGT
The DNA here is from genome assembly GCF_035645235.1 of Paenibacillus sp. Taxonomy (GTDB): domain Bacteria; phylum Bacillota; class Bacilli; order Paenibacillales; family YIM-B00363; genus Paenibacillus_AE. Next base: position 17,626 of record NZ_DASQMZ010000018.1, on the reverse strand, counting down.
GCGGCGTCGTCTTGACGCGGACGTCCGTCGCCTGCCCTAGCTTGCTCTTCATGTATTCGCCCGCCTTGGACGCCATATTGACGGCGACCGCGGTGAACGATTTCCCGGTGACGGTGTACGTCTCCCGTTCGTATTGGCTCATCGGTCGTTTCTCTCTCCTCTACCTACGTTCGCTACTCATTTATACGCGAACCCGGAGTAACCGTTTCGCGCATTCGCCTTAAACAATCGGAAAAGGGCTCGCCGCCTCCCGACGACGAGCCCGATGTCACTTCTTGCGTAGTGCGCAAGGCCGGCTTATATGCCGACGATGTTATATCCGTTGTCGACGTAGATCACTTCGCCCGTAATCCCGCGCGACAGGTGGCTCATCAGGAACATCGCCGCGTCGCCGACCTCGGCTTGCTCCGTCGTCCGCCGCAGCGGCGCCTTCTCCTCCACCTGCTTGAGGATCGTATTGAAACCGCTGATGCCCTTCGCCGCCAACGTCCGGATCGGCCCCGCGGAAATCGCGTTCACGCGAATGTTGCTCGGGCCGAGGTCGGCCGCAAGGTAACGAACGCTCGCCTCGAGCGCCGCCTTCGCTACGCCCATGACGTTATAGTTTTTCATCGCGCGCTCGGCGCCCAGATACGTCATCGTCATGATGCTTCCGCCCTCCGTCATAAGCGGATGCATCCGCTGCGCGACCGCGACGAGCGAGTACGCGCTGATGTCGTGCGCGAGCGCGAAGCCGGCGCGGGACGTATCGACGTACATGCCTTCCAGCTCTTCCGTCTTCGCGAAGGCGATGCTGTGAACGAGCCCGTGCAGCACCCCGCAGCTTTCTTTGACCAGCTTCGCGAGATTGTCGATTTCTTCGTCCACGGTCACGTTGCACGGCAGCACCGTCGAGCCCGGGATCGTATCGGCGAGCTTCTTCACGCGTTCTTCGACGCGTTCGTTCTCATATGTAAAGACGAGCCGAGCTCCTTGCGCGGCTAGCGATTGCGCGATCGCCCATGCGATGCTGCGATCGTTCGCCACGCCCATAACGAGTATATTTTTGCCGTTCAATAGAGGTTCCATTCGGTTCGACTCCCTTTCATGTACAAGCTTCACACCCGTCTTCCAACGTAACCCAAGTTCGGGGGAAAAGCAAGAATGAAACTTGTCGAAACGCCGCGCCGCCCGAAAAAAAATTCGAACGGAGACTACAGCTCCACCATTGCGCCGCCCAGCCGTCGGACGCCCGGCTTCTCCGCGATCTCCTTGACGAGACGGAACAGGGCGTCGTCCTTCTGCTTCGCTTCGATCATCACGTCCAAGCGCGGTGTGTCCGCCGCGATCGCGCGCACGAACGCATAGAAATGATCCGCATTCACGTAATCCGCATGCCCGCGAGGGTCCTTCTCGCTCTTCGGGCTCGAGACGTGAATTTTCGGCGCGAGCAGCTCTTCCGAGACGGCCGCGGGCGCTTCCGCGACCGCGGTCCCGCCGCCGGAGACGGCGCGTTCGCTCGATGCCGCATCGGCGGAGGCGGTCGTAGAACGAGAGGCTTCCTCGATGCGAAGCCGTTCCGCTTCCCAGGTGGACCGAATGTCCGCCCAGAGTTCCTCGGCCTGTTCGCCCTCGTTATTGACCGCGTGATGGTGCAGGTCGAGCACCATCGGCACGCCGACCGCTTTGCACGCTTCTAGCGTCTCCTTCGCGGTGAACGTCTTGTCGTCGTTCTCGAGCGTAATCCGGTGCCGGATCCGGGCGGGCAGCTCGCCGAACTGCCGGAGAAACCGTTCGAACGCCTTCGCTTTGTCCCCGTACGTGCCGCCGATATGAATATTGCATTTGTACCGCTCATCGAGGCCCATGCGCTCGAGCATCGCCACATGCCAATCGAGGTCCTTCGCCGATTGCGCGAGCACCTCCTTGCGCGGGGAGCTGAGCACGGTGAAGTGATCGGGGTGGAAGCTCAGCCGCATGCCGTTCGTCTTCGCGTAGTCGCCCACCGCCCGGAAGTCGGGCTCCAGCACGTCCAGAGGGTCCCAGCCTTCGAGCAGCTCGTGCGTCAGCAGCGGAACGAGCTTAGAGGAGAGGCGGTACAGCGGGATGCCTTCCCCGCGATTGTGGCGCAGCAGGCGCAGCGTATTATGGAGATTTTCCGCCGCGATTCTCTCGAGCTTGCGGACGGCGGCTTCGCGGTCGGCGATCGTCTGGAAATGCGTCGCCGTCATCGTCTTGGACGGGGACGCGTTCTTAATATGTACGGACATGGCGACATAGCCGAATCGAACGATCATACAGGCGGGCACCTCCAGCGCAAGCATTCGAATGTCGATGCCGTTAGGATGCCCCATGCCCGGGAGGAATACGCTGCGGCCGACCGTGGAGCGCCGACCGCGGCCCGAAGCGGATATATAAAAAAACGCCGCCCGAAGGCGACGCTCTCTACTCGTCCGTGCCGTATTTGATGGCTTGCTTCTCCTCGTGGCGCTCGATCGCAAGCTGAATCAGCTCGTCGAGCAGATCGCTATACGGAAGGCCGCTCTCCTTCCAGAGGAGCGGATACATCGAGAAGGGGGTGAAGCCCGGCAGCGTATTGATTTCGTTAATCAACAGCTTGCCGTCGTCCTTCTTCAGAAAGAAGTCGACGCGCGACAGTCCGGAGCCGTCGATCGCCTGGAACGCGCGAACGGCCATCTCCTGCGCTTCCTGCGCCGTCTCGAGCGGAATGTCCGCGGGGATCGTCATGACCGACTTGCCGTCCACGTACTTCGCCTTGTAATCGTAAAACTCGCTCGAGGACGCGATCTCGCCGGGCACCGACGCGCGCGGCGAATCGTTGCCGAGCACGCTCACCTCGATCTCCCGGGCGTCGACGAATTCCTCTACGATAACTTTGCGGTCGAACTGGAACGCTTCGCGCACCGCCTCGATCAACTCTTCCCGGTTGCGCGCCTTCGAGACGCCGACGGAAGAACCGAGGTTCGCCGGCTTCACGAAGCATGGGTAACCGAGCGACATCTCGATTTCCATAAGGAAATACGAACGGTCGCGCTCCCATTGCTTGCGGGTGAAATACCGATAGACGCATTGCGGCAGCCCCTCGGAGGCGAACATCTTCTTCATGGCGACTTTATCCATGCCGACGGCGGAGGCGAGCACGCCCGCGCCGACGTACGGGATGTTCAGCATCTCGAACAGCCCCTGAATCGTGCCGTCCTCCCCGAACGTGCCGTGCAGCAGCGGGAAGGCGACGTCGACCTCCGGCGGCGCAACCGACGTCGGCGCTCCGGTCGCCGCGGCGACGCGAACCTCCTTCGCCCCGTCGACCGCGGGCGGCCCGCCCGCCAGCGAGCCGAATAACGGCGCGAGCGCTCGCGCGTCTTCGAGGGAGGCGCCGCCGTCCTCGAACGTCAACTGCTTCTTGTCGTCCACCGGAGCGAGCAGCTGCGGGCCCGCCCGCCAACCGCCTTGCTTCGTAATATAGAAAGGAAATACCTCGTATTTATCGAAATCGAACTCGCCGATGACCGCTTTCGCCGTGGACAACGACACGTCGTGTTCGCCGGATTTTCCCCCGTAAATGATGCCTACCCGTATTTTTTTGTTCATGGAACCCTCCGTCGTTCGCTTGATCGCGCGCGATTCGCGGCGCAGCGCCGCGATGGTGCGCGCCCGTGTACTCAAAACCCGTCCCGGATGCGGAAGAACCGGTACACCGTCCGATCCGTCCAGGCGTAGGAATCCCGATAATCCCAATACCGGCCGCGGCTGTTCGTCGTATGGGCGTTCACGAGCGGCTGACCCGCGCCGTCGGCGCCGGTCACGATGACGCTGTGCTCGAAGCGCCCGTCGCCGTCGAAGTCGTAGCAAATCACGTCCCCGATCGTCAACTCCCGAGCCGAGGCCGCTTGTTCGGCCGCCAGCCCGCCGCTGCGTTCGCCCATGAGATACCAATGGAGGGCATGCGCCACGCTCCAGCTGTAGCTCCAGAGCTCGCGTCCGCCCGAACGCCCGCGATACCACCAGCCCGATTCCCTCCCACCAGTATAGTTCATCGGCGCTCCCCCTGCATAGAGGCATTGCGACACATAGTTCGTGCAGTCGACGTCGAAATGAATGAATTGAGGGTTCGGCTCGTTCCAATGCCGGTCCGCGTACGCCCGCGCCGCCTCGCGGTCGTAACGATACGACCGTTCCCACGGCTCGGGCGCCGGCCTCCCGAGCACCCGCTCGTTGAGGAACGGCGCCGTGCGCATGCCCGGGGACGCCTCTCCGCCGAGCGTAACGGAAGGGCCGCCGCCTCCGTGGCGCTCCCGCACGATCGGCTCCGCGCGCGTTACCGTCCACTCCCCGTCCGGCGTTCGCAGCAGCGTGACGCGCTCGCGATCGACGCGCTCCTCCGCGTGCTCGACGCCCCGCGTACGCACGCGCGTCGTCCGGCGCAGGTCGATGTCGGCGACGACCTCCCGCTCGTCCTCCCGGACCCGGCGAATCGCAAGCCGGGTTTCCCCGCCGAGCGGCCTCGCGCCGCGCTCGGCGAAGCCGGCGGCCATCCGTTTCAGCCGCGCGCGTTCCCCGGGAGGCAAGCCGGGGCCGCTCGCCGCAAGCTCCGACTCTCGGACGTTGGCGGCGTTCACATATTCGTATAGTATCGGCTTCCAACTCATGGGATAGAGCCTCCTCCGAGAAAAGGGTCAAAATAAGTACCGGGACGCACCATGCTGTACGCATATGTATATGCGCCCGACAACCCCCGCATGAGGCAAATTTAGCCCTTTACCTGAACGTGCCGAGCGGCTATACTAAAGATAGTTGCAATAATGAAATCGTGTTTCATACCGTGAAACAACAGGACAATACCAACGCCGCCGTCACGGGTAGCGGGCGACGATGTTCCGCGCATGCGACAAGGTTTCGGAAGCGCAAAGTCATTTTCCGTAGAGAGGATGGGTTGTATATTATGGGTAATCGCGACCATTACGGCGTTCGCAAGACGTTGGCCGTAGGAGACAACCAGTTTCATTACTACTCGTTGAGCGACTTGGAGGCGAAATTCGAGGGCGTCTCGAAGCTTCCGTTCTCCATCAAGGTGCTGCTCGAGGCGGCGATCCGCCAATTCGACGGCCGCGCCATTACGGAGGAGCATGTCGCGCAAATCGCGAACTGGGCTTCCGGCAAAGACGACAATAAGGAAATTCCGTTCATTCCGTCCCGAATCGTCCTGCAGGACTTCACGGGCGTGCCGGTCGTCGTCGACTTGGCGGCGATGCGGGATACGGTCAAGAAGAAGGGCGGCGATCCGAAGAAGATCAACCCGCTCGTCCCGGTCGACCTCGTCATCGACCACTCGGTCATGGTCGACGCCTTCGGCACGACGAACGCGCTCGAGTATAATCAGAAGGTAGAGTTCGAGCGCAACGAAGAGCGTTACCGCTTCCTGCGCTGGGCGCAAACGGCGTTCGACAACTTCCGCGCGGTGCCTCCGGGCACGGGGATCGTGCATCAGGTCAACCTCGAGTATCTCGCGTCCGTTGCAGCCACCAAGAAGGTGGACGGCGAAACCGAGGTATTCCCGGACTCCCTCGTCGGCACGGACTCCCACACGACGATGATCAACGGTCTCGGCGTCGTCGGCTGGGGCGTCGGCGGCATCGAGGCGGAAGCCGGCATGCTCGGCCAGCCGCTCTACTTCGTCACGCCGGACGTCATCGGCTTTAAACTGACGGGCAAGCTCGCGGAAGGCGCCACGGCGACCGACCTCGCGCTTACCGTGACGCAGATGCTCCGCAAGAAGGGCGTCGTCGGCAAGTTCGTCGAGTTCTACGGCTCGGGCCTGAGCTCCATCACGCTCGCCGACCGCGCGACGGTCGCGAACATGGCGCCGGAGTACGGCGCGACGATCGGCTTCTTCCCGGTCGACGCGGAGACGCTGAACTACCTGCGCGGCACGGCTCGCAGCGAAGAGCAAGTCGCTCTTGTCGAAGCGTATTATAAGGCGCAAGGCATGTTCCGGACGGACAGCACGCCGGATCCGATCTTCACCGACACGATCGAGCTCGATCTCGGCACGGTCGTTCCGTCGCTCGCCGGCCCGAAGCGTCCGCAGGACCGCATCGAGCTGACGGCGATGAAAGAGACGTACAACGCGATCGTCCGCACGCCGGTCGATAAGGGCGGCTACGGCCTCAGCGAAGAGAAGCTCGCCGAAGTCGTCGACGTGAAGCACGAGGACGGCTCCGTGTCCAAGATGAAGAACGGCGCGGTCGTCATCGCGGCGATTACGTCCTGCACCAACACGTCCAACCCGAGCGTCATGGTCGGCGCGGGCCTCCTCGCGAAGAAGGCCGTCGAGCGCGGCCTGACGAAGCCGGGGTACGTGAAGAGCTCCCTCACGCCGGGCTCGCTCGTCGTTACGGAATACTTGAACAACGCCGGTCTCGTCGAGCCGCTCGAGGCGCTCGGCTTCCACGTAGCGGGCTACGGCTGCGCGACGTGCATCGGCAACTCCGGCCCGCTGCCGGACGAAGTGCAAGCCGCGATTACGGATAACGACCTGACGGTCGCCTCCGTCCTGTCCGGCAACCGGAACTTCGAAGGCCGCGTGCACCCGGCGGTCAAAGCGAACTACTTGGCTTCGCCGCCGCTCGTCGTCGCCTACGCGCTCGCCGGCACGGTCGACATCGACCTGACGACCGAGCCGATCGGCACCGACAAGAACGGCCAGCCGGTATACCTGAAGGACATCTGGCCGTCCTCGAAGGAAATTATGGACACGATGAACGCCGCGATGAACCCGGGCATCTATGCATCCAAGTACAGCGACGTGTTCCGGGCGAACCCGCGCTGGAACGAAATTCCGGTCGCCGAAGGCGAGCTTTACGAGTGGGACGACAAGTCGACGTACATCCAGAACCCGCCGTTCTTCACGAACCTCAGCGAGCAGCTGGACGACATCCAAGGCATCCAAGGCGCAAGAACGCTGGCGTTGATGGGCGATTCCGTCACGACGGACCACATCTCTCCGGCCGGCAGCATTAAGGCCGACTCGCCGGCGGGCAAATATTTGCTCGAGCACGGCGTGAAGAAGGAAGACTTCAACTCGTACGGCTCGCGCCGCGGCAACCACGAAGTCATGATGCGCGGCACGTTCGCCAACATCCGGATTCGGAACCAAGTCGCGCCGGGCACCGAGGGCGGCGTGACGAAGTATCTCCCGACGGGCGAAGTGATGCCGATCTACGACGCGGCGATGAAGTACCAGGCGGACGGTACGCCGACGGTCGTTCTCGCAGGGAAAGAGTACGGCACCGGCTCCTCCCGCGACTGGGCGGCGAAGGGCACGTTCCTGCTCGGCGCGAAGGCGGTCATCGCGGAAAGCTTCGAGCGGATTCACCGTTCCAACCTCGTCGGCATGGGCGTTCTCCCGCTGCAGTTCGTCGAAGGCCAAAGCTGGAAGACGCTCGGCATCGACGGCACGGAGACGTTCGATATCGAGGGCCTCAGCAACGACGTAAAGCCGGGCCAGACGGTTAAGGTGAAGGCGACGCGCACGGACGGTTCCTCGTTCGAGTTCGACGCGATCGTGCGCCTCGACTCGATGGTCGACGTCGACTACTACCGCAACGGCGGCATCCTGCAGACGGTACTGCGCCAGTTGATGGCGTAAATCTTTTTCGGAAAATGCTTCCCCAAGGCTCCCCTTCGAATCGCGAAGGGGAGCCTTTTCTGTCGGGCGCGGACGCGCAAAGACGCCCTCCCGCGGCTATGCCGCGGGGAGGGCGTCTCGGTGCGTCGTGCTTTATTATTTCAACATCTTTCCCATCCGCCGCGCCGACTCCATGACGATCGGCGCGATCTCGCGCATCTTGTCGAGGTGGAGCCGGTTCGACGGCCCGGAGACGGCGATCGCCGCGGCGAGCCGGCCGGCGCCCGCGAAGATGGGGGCAGACACGGCGGCCGCGCCCGGTTCCCGCTCCTCGACGCTCGTCGCATAGCCGAGGGCGCGAATGTCCTCGAGCCCGCGAAGGAAGGCGGCGCGATTCACCGTCGCCGGCCAGCCCGGACCGCTCATCAGCCCGTCGCGTACGCGCTCCTCCGCGAAGGCGAGCAGCACCTTGCTGGACGCGCCGACGTACAGCGGCAATCGCGCCCCGACCGGCGCGACCCGGCGTATCGCTTGGCGGCTTTGCACGGCCTGAATCCGGATGCGCTCGTTGCCTTCCCGGATGTATAAGCTGATCGTCTCGCCGACGAGATCGCGAAGCCGCTCCATCTCCGGCAGCAACAGCGTGCCGGGGTCGTCCGACTGCCCGGACAGCTGGGCGGACAGCTCCCATACCCGAAAGCCGAGCGAATATTTCTCCGTCGCCGCGTCGCGCACGAGGAAGCCTTTGCCTTCGAGCGAGGCGAGCAGCCGGTGCACGGTACTCTTGTGCAGGCCGACCTTCTCCGCGATCTCCGTCATGCCGAGGCTGGAATGCTCCGTAAAAACCAATAAAATATCCAAAGCGCGCTCGACCGCGCGTACCGTCAGTTTGCCGTCCTCCATCGTTCGACCCCCGTATTTCCCTATTCGTTCCGTGGAGTGAAACTCTTTTTCATGTTTTCAGTATACCACGTCCGTCGGTGTCGTAAAGACCTGAATCCCCTACCGAAACACGCAACCGCACGACCGGCTCGTCGGCACCCCGGTCCTTCGTCCCGGTTCGAATGTTACAGCCGTTTTACAATCGTCTTACAATTCAGTCGAATCCGTTGACCGTCGGTCGAGCCTCCCGTACTATGAAATTAATAGCATTAAACAAGGAGGCTCGCCCTATGGATTCAATCACTTCGACGCCATCGCCTCTCTCAAACCACACATACGGAAGCGCTTACAATACAGCTCCTGCAACCGGGGCGGGCTCGTTCGGCTCGCTCCCGCTCGATCCCCGCCGGCTTCGCCGACGCAGCGTCTGGTCCTCGGTCGCCGGATTGCTTCTGGCCTTCGCGCTGCTCGCCGTCATCGGCGTCGTCTCCATCTATGCGTACATCGCGTGGGTGCTCGCCCGCCCCGACGTCGCGCCGCTGCAATCCGACCCTGCCCGGGCCGTCGGTCTGGCCTACGAAGACATCTCCTTCTTCTCCGACAACGGCGATCACCGCTTAGACGGCTGGTACATTCCTGTCGCCTCCGTCGACGACCCCGCCAAGCACTCCGCCAAGACGATCGTCTTCTCGCACGGCTACGGTGGCAATCGGGAAGAAATTTGGGTGCCGATCTACGAGCTTGCGCGATTCGCCCACGAACAAGGTTATAACGCCCTCATGTTCGATTACGGCTACGTCTATAACGACGACCGGGTCGTCACCGGCGGCGCGAAGGAATCGAGCGACCTGATCGGTGCCGTTCGGTACGCGAAATCCCGCGGCGCGGACGAGGTCGTCGTCTGGGGCTTCTCGATGGGCGCCGGCACGGCGCTCCAAGCGGCGCTGCGCACCGGCGACATCGACGCCATGATTCTCGACAGCACGTTCGTGCTCGAGCCCGATACGCTCTACCATAACTTGAAGCAATACGCCGACCTCCCGCGCGAGCCGTCCCTAACGCTGCTGCGCTGGCTGTACCCGCTCGTGAACGGCTCCGGCCTCGGCGACGTTCCGTACCAGAAAATTAAAAATACCGCCTACGACGTGCCGACGCTCATGATCCACGGCACCCTCGACGAGCGTTCGCCCTACGATATCATCCGCGGCATCGCCCGAAATCAGACGGCGGCGAACGAGGCGTCCGAGTTTTGGCTCGTGCCCAACGCGACGCATGAACTCGTCTATCGCAAAGACAAACCGGAATATATATCGCGCGCGACGGCGTTCTTGGAGCGCGTCGCGAGCGAATAAATTCGTCAAACGCCGGTCTGCCGTCGGCACCGACAGGAAGAAGCCGAGCGCGCCGCGCCCGGCTTCTTCATTCCTGTCTGCTACCGAACCAGCGACAAAAACTCCGTCCGCAGCGCCGCATCCGTCCGGAAACGGCCGCGCACCGCCGACGTGATCGTCTTCGCCCCCGGCTTCTTCACGCCCCGCGCGCACATGCACATGTGCTCGCCCTCGACGACGACCATCGTCCCGTGCGGCTGCAGCACTTCCTCGAAAATATCGGCGATCTGCGACGTAATGCGCTCCTGCACCTGCAGCTTGCGCGTCACCGCCTCCACGAGCCTCGCGAATTTGCTGAGGCCCGCAATGCGGCCGCTCGGAATGTACCCGATATGCACATGGCCGAAGAACGGCGCCATATGGTGCTCGCATTGCGAGAAATACACGATATCCTTCACGATCACGAGCTCTTCATGACGTTCGTCGAACGTCACGCCGATCACCTCGCGCGGATCGACCTCGTAGCCCGCGAAAATTTCCTCGTACATCTTCCGCACGCGCTTCGGCGTCTCCAAGAGGCCCTCGCGGTCCGGATCTTCCCCGATCAAGCGCAAAATTTCGCGGATATGCCCTTCGATCAGCTCCGCGTTCTCGTTCGCCAAGGAATTAATATAAGTTTTCACGTCCGCGTTCGGATTGCTCGGTTCGAACCGATTCGCCTCGGCCATCCCGCACACCGCCCATCTCTAATTTACTTGCGGCGCCGACCCGGACCGCCTTGATTGCGCAGCATCTGCTGCATCTGATTCATCTGCTTCTGATTGACGTTGTAGCCCATCTTCTTGGCCATCTCGCGCAGCATCTCCGGATTGCTCTGCATCGCTTCCATCTGCCTGCGCAAGTAATAAACCCCTATAAAGAAACCGCCGATCAAGCCGACGACGAGCGTGACGATCGGAATGACGATATCGTACCATGCCATAGCGCAACCCACCCTGTTCTTTCGGAAAATGTTTCTTCAAACTGCTATCATCATAGCATGTCCCGCCGCCGCGACACAAACTTCGCGCCCGCCCAAAACGGGAAAGAGACGGCTCGCCGCCGCCCCTTCACAGTAACACCGCTTCGATGAACAAGGTCGGGTGCTTCGCGAGGTCGAACTCCTTGACCTCGAACTGTCCGTCCTCGTTCTTGACGACGCGCACGACCGGCCGGCTCGGAAGGCCCCGATGCTGTCCGACGACGACGCCGACTTCCTTGTTCGTCAGCCGCACCGACGCGCCGGTCGGGTACACCGACACCGTCTTTAAAAATTCGATCAGCACGTCCTTGTCGAGCGCCCGTCCGGCCATCGCCATCATGCGCTCGCACGCCTCGTGCGGCAAGATGCGCCGTCCCTTCTCGTCAAGGCCTGATACGAGATTGTCGTACGTATTCGCCACCGCGACGATCTTCGCGTAAATATGGATCGCGTCGCCCGCGAGGCCGCGCGGCAATCCGGTGCCGTCCACGTGCTCATGGTGCTGGAACGCGGCGTGCGCGATCAGCAGACTGTATTCGCGCTTGAGCTTCAGCGTCTCGAAGCCTCTCCACGTATGGTGGCGCCGCCGGTCGGCATCCTCGTCGTCGGCCGGGAGGGCGCCGACCTTCCCGATATCGTGAAGAAGCGCGCCGATCGCGAGCTCCTTCATCTGCGTCGGCGTAAAGCCCATGTTCATGCCGACGACGGACGACATCATGCACACGTTCATCGCGTGCACATAATCGGCGTTTTCCTTCGAACGGATATCCGAGAGGTGAATGAGCACGTCCCGGTTTTTCATAATATCGTCCAGCAGCGAATCGATCGTAACGCTGACTTGTTTCGTATTGAATTCCTTGCCCGAACGAACCGTATTAAACACTTCGTTCATCTGGCGCATGACGGCCCGCTTCGTCTCTTCGGAGATGACCTCCGGAATTTCGATATCGTCGTAGTGCTCGTCCTTCACGTAGACGAACGTAACGCCGATGCGGTTCAGCGTACTGATCATATAGACGGTTAACTGTACGCCTTCGCTGAGCAGCACCGCGCCGTTGCTGGAAAAGATCGTTCGGCCCAAATATTGCCCAGGCTCCAATGCGTCGATCGGAACGTATCTCACGTTATCATCTGCTCCTCGAGCGTTCCTCGAATGGTTTCTTCCCCATCATATCATGATTGACGGTTGTCATTCATCGCTTTTTTGATCGCTTCCTTCGCCTCGGCATCGGCTTCGGTCGCGTACGCCTCCCGCAGCGCGGAAATCGCTTCGTCCCCTCCGATGCGGCCGAGCGCCCAGGCGGCCGTTCCGCGGATGACCGGACGCTCGTCCTTTCGGACGAGGTCGATCAGCTCCGGAACGGCGCTCGCGTCTTTAAAGTTGCCGAGCGCGATGATCGCGTTGCGCTGAATCGGCTTCTTGCCGCGCCAGGCCGCCGCGCTCGCGCCGAACCGCTCCTTGAATTCGCGGTTCGACATGCGCAGGAGCGGCTTGAGGAGCGGCTTGGCGATCTCCGGATCCGGCTGCAGCTCCGGGTGGTGCGCCCAGTTGTAGCCCTTGTTCTTCGGGCAGACGATCTGGCACGTGTCGCAGCCGTACAGCCGGTTGCCGATCTTGCGTTTCATCTCGTCGTCGACGAAGCCCTTCGTCTGCGTCACGAACGATACGCACCGCGACGCGTCGAGCTCGCCCTTGCCGACCAGCGCGCCGGTCGGGCAAGCGTCGATACAGATCGTGCAGTCGCCGCAGCTGTCCGCTACCTTCGTGTCCGGCGGGAACGGGATGTCCGTGATCATCTCTCCGAGGTACACCCAGGAACCGAATTCCGGGGTAATGACGGAACAGTTGTTGCCGTACCAGCCGATGCCGGCCCGCTCCGCGACGGCGCGGTCCACGAGCGCGCCCGTGTCGACCATCGACTCGACGCGGCATTCCGGCACGAGCGTCTTCAGGAGCGTCTCGAGCCGCGCCATCCGGCCGCGCAGCACGTTATGGTAGTCTTCGCCCCAAGCCGACCTGGCGAGGATGCCCCGGTACGCGCCCGGCTCCGACTTCGGCGGCGACTTCATCTTCGACGGATACGCCACCGCGATCGACAGGATCGATCGCGGCTCGCCGCCGGGGAAGCTGAGCCTCGGGTCGATCCGCTTCTCGAGATCGGGCTCCTCGAAGCCGGATTCCCGCCCCGCTTCGCGGTGGCGCTTCAGCACGTCGAACAGCTCCGCGAACGGTTCGGCCGACGCGAAGCCGAGCTTGTCGATGCCGAGCTTCGGGGCCTCCTCGAGCAGACGGCGCTTGAGCTCGAGCCATCGGTCCTTTTCCGACACTTCATGTCCCTCCTGTCTCCATCCTTGTATCGAATCCGCTTATAACGAAGACCCGGTCGCAGGAACGCGCAGCCGGGCCGTCAGGGGACGTGTCTCGTTTTCCAAAGTTCGTAATACCTTAACGCCTCCTCGTCCTGGAACGGAGCGGCCTTCTCCCGCATACGCCGCAGCAGCGCGTCCAAGCCGCCCTTCACCTTCGCTTCGACGAGCGGGGGGTATTGGTACAGCGCGCGATGGGTGCGGTATTCCTCCTCGTCCACGACGTGGATCGTGCCGTCCGGCAGCCGGATCGCGTCAAGATCGTAGTCGATATACGTGACCGTATCGTCGTAATGCGTGAAGGGCGAAGCGATATTACAATAATACCGCACCCCGGACGACTCGAGCAACGCGACGATATTGAACCACTGCCCCGGCAAGAAATACGTCACGCCGGGCACGCGGCTCACCCATTCCTTCCCGTCGGCTTCGCGGATGCGCGTGCCATGATTTATATAGACGCGCAATTGCTCCTCCGCGTGCAGCGGATGCAGCGCCTCCTGCGGAACGGGCCAATTCTCGTACCAGATGCGGTGGATATGTCCGTTATGTTTGAAACTTTTGATGACCGCGTTATCGACCGATGCCATATGTCAAACACCTTCCATGCTCGTAAAAGAAACAAAAAGCATATCGGCCTCCGATACGCTTCAAATTTTATATATGAATCTTACTATATTATAATTATGTGCCCGCCACAATGCTAAGTTTCTTGAAAGCTTTCGTGAAGGAACGGAGCGGGTCGAATCCGAGCGACTCGAACACCGGAAGCACCGGCTCGTTGTGCACGTCCACCGGGACGAGGATGCGATTTACTTTGCGCTCGACGAAGCGTTCTTGCAGCGCCTGAATCAGCGCCTTGCCTACACCCTTGCGGCGATGGAACGGATCGACCGCGATGCGATAATAATAACCGTCGTTATTGTCGATCGTGCCGATCACGACGCCGACGATCAACGTCTCCGCCCGAGCGACCATCACGAGGCTGCTGTCCCACGAAAGCTGACGGGCGAACGCCTCCATCGTATCGTGGAAGCAGTCTTCCGAGAGGGAGTTTTCCATCAGTTGCGTCACTTCGGCATAATCCGACAATTGAAACGAGCGAACGTGCATGTGCTTCTCTCCCAGCTTTCCAAAGTTGTAATATAACAAATACGACAAAATTCTTCAAATTCCTTTTCATTTGTTAAAATACCGTAAAAAATTCGCGATTTTTCGCGGATTGTTCGTGTTAGCGCTTTATTTGAAGCGTTTTCATTGGTTTTCGTGTATGTTTTTTGGAAAACGGCGCAACCTAATGTCCGGTATCGAAGCCGAACCCTTCGCAGAGAGGAGGTACATCCCGGCATGGCGCAGACCCCATTGCGGTTGCTGCAGGAGCTGACGAGCGTTCCGATCGAACGATGGTCGGAGGAGGAGCTCCGCGAATATCATTACGTGTTAAGCGACGTGTCGCCATGGCTGAACGCGCAAGGCGTCTCGCTGCATCATCAAGTCATCGACGAGCTGATGGGGCGCGACAAAGCGTCGACGGCGAGCGCGACTTTAGAAACATAAATGTTGATTTATTCGAGACCTTGGAGGATAATGGATTTGATTCTACAATACTTACTATTGGGAGGAATGCTGCTCATGCCACACCAATTGCCACCGTTGCCGTACCCGAACAACGCGCTTGAACCGCACATCGACGAGACGACGATGATGATTCACCACGACCGCCACCATGCGACGTACGTGAACAGCCTCAACGCCGCGCTCGAAAAATATCCGGAGCTGCAGGACAAGTCCGTCGAGGCTCTGATCTCCGATCTGAACGCGGTGCCGGAAGACATCCGCACGGCGGTCCGCAACCACGGCGGCGGCCACTCGAACCACTCGATCTTCTGGTCGACGATCGGCCCGAACGGCGGCGGCGAGCCGACCGGCGCGCTGAAGGCCGCGATCGACAGCGAGCTCGGCGGCTACGACGCGTTCAAAGAAGCATTCACGAAAGCCGCTACGACGCGCTTCGGCTCCGGCTGGGCGTGGCTGTCGGTCGACGCGTCCGGCAAGCTCGTCGTCTCCAGCACGGCGAACCAAGACAGCCCGTACATGGAAGGCGCTACGCCGCTCCTTGGCATCGACGTATGGGAGCATGCGTACTACCTGAAGTACCAAAACAAGCGTCCGGACTATATCGGCGCATTCTTCAACGTCATCGACTGGAACGCGGTCAACGCGCGCTACGAAGCGGCGAAGAAGTAAGAAGCTTTATCGAAAAAGGGGCCGTCCCGTCATGGGACAGCCCCTTTTCCATTGTCCCTTAGGCTAGGAAGCCCTCTGCTTTGAGCATCCGCACGAACACGTTCGGCAACGGATGCCGCGCCAGGCCGTCGCGGTCGACCCAACGGTACGGCTCCGGCGGCTCGGCGGCAAGCGCGGCCGCGGCAGCCGTAAACCGGTGCACCCGCACGTTCCAATGAATGTGGCTGAACGTGTGCTCGTACGTGCCGGCCGACCCCGTCGGGCGTACGGCGGCCGCGCCCAGCGCTTCGCCCAGCCAGCCGGCCAGCGCGTCGCCGAGGTCGGCGTCGGCTTGCGCGGGCGACCAGCCCGCGGCGCCGAATTCGACGTGGGGCGGCTCCCACATGTCGGCGAGCAGTCCCTCCGCCGGACGCCTCCGCAGCAGCACGCGCTCGCCGCGCTCGTCGACGACGAACGCGCAGGCGCGATACTCCGGCCGCGGCGGCTTCGCCTTCGTCTTGATCGGCAGCGACTCCTCCTTCCCTTCGAGCCGTCCCGCGCAGCGCGCCATGACCGGACACGTCAAGCAATGCGGCGACTTCGGCGTGCACACGAGCGCGCCGAGCTCCATAATCGCCTGATTGAAGTCGGACGCCTCCCCTTCCGGAATGAGCTCGTACTGCAGCCGCTCCATCATCGCGCGGGTGCCCCCCTTGGCGATGTCCTCCTCGATGCAGAAGTACCGCGACAGCACCCGCATCACATTGCCGTCGACCGCCGGCTCCCGGCGATTGAAGGCGATGCTCATGACCGCGCCCGCCGTATACGGCCCTACGCCCTTCAAGGCGGCGAAGCGCTCCTTCGCGTCCGGCACTTCCCCGCCGTACCGCTCCGCCACTTCTCTCGCCGCGGCTTGCAGGTTGCGCGCGCGCGAATAGTAGCCGAGCCCTTCCCACGCCTTCAGCACCGTTTCCTCCGGCGCCTCGGCGAGCGCCTCGACCGTCGGAAACAGCGAGACGAACCGCTCGAAATACGGCTTCACCGTCTCCACCCTCGTCTGCTGCAGCATGACTTCCGATACCCAAATATGATAAGGATTCCGCGTTCTTCGCCACGGCAGGTCGCGCTTGTGCGCGCGATACCAAGCCAGCAGCTCGCGGCTGAAAACCAGCTTCGCGTCTTCGTCGAACATCGCGTCGATTCCCCTTCCCCTGGAAGCAAAACAAAGGAGCGGCTCGTTGCCGCTCCTTCGCATTATAATCGGGAACCCGTCCGTTGAGAAGAGCCGGGGCGAAACTATCGCCGCGCGCGCCTCTACGAATTGGAGCGGCCGAAGGCGAGCATGCGCTCGGCTTGCATGCGCAGCCGGCGGTGCAGCGGCTTCGGGCGCGTCCATTCGTCGAGCCGCGCGGCGGCGTGCCGGTATCGTTGGAGCGCCCAGAGCCCCCCGAGGAGCAGCGCCGCCGCAGCCGGGAGCAGGACGCCCGGCCCGAACCAGCTCCAGCAGCAGCCTACGGCGATACACACTGTCGTGGACTGGATCGGCATAATCGTCTGCGGCTCGGTAGCGGCCGTTCGCTCGGCCTTAAAGCGGTCGTATTCGTACCGCGACACCGACAGCAGCCGCGGATGAGAACGGAACGCCGCTACGAGCGCCAAAGCGGCGACAGCCAGCCACGGCAGCGCCCGCGGGCCTTGCCAAGCGCCCATCCCCGCGGTCCACAGCGCCGCGTCGATGACCGTCTTCACCCCGACGAGCGTCGTGCCGACGACGATCCAGCCCGCCACGCGGCCGGCGCGGCGCCGCAGCGCGCTGCGCACCGGCGCGCGCACGAGCCGGCTCGCCGCGAACGCCGCGTACCACCATATCAACAGCAGCGACAGTTCGCTGATCCGGGCGAACGTAAACCATTGCTCCATCATCTTGAGCCTCCGCATCGCGAATGTTTTCCTAGTATGTTACTACTGTACGCTTGTCCTCCGCTTTCAAGAACGGGCTTCGGCCCGGACGGCGTCCCCGTCGTTAGTCGCGTTCGGCGACCGCAAAGGCGCTTGCCCACCCGTCCGCATGCGAGATCGACACGTGCAGTCGCAACCCCTCCGCGACGCGGCGCGCCACGCGGCAGCACGGCTTGCCGCGCTCGTCCGGCAGCACCTCTACGTCGCGGAACG
>NZ_DASQMZ010000017.1:0-14618 GCF_035645235.1 Paenibacillus sp. | reverse complement strand
CATGCCGCGAACGAACCCTTGACGTTGAAGGACGCCGGTGACGGCCCTTCGCTGCTGCGATGGTCGTCCTGGGAAGAGCGCTTCCCTTGGCTTTCCGCCGGCTTCTCCACGCGCATCGGAGGGACTAGCGCCGAGCCGTGGTCCAGCCTGAATTGCGGACTCCACGTGGGGGACGCCGATGCGGACGTCGTCGAAAATCGGCGGCGCGTCGCGATCGCGGCGGGCTTCGCGCCGGAGGGATGGACCTGCGCAGAACAGGTGCACGGCGTACAAGTACGGGTCGTGGAAGCGTCCGACGCCGGCAGGGGCTTCGCCTCCCGCGACGACGCGATTCCCGCGACCGACGCGCTCCTCACGAACGTTCCCGGCGTGATGCTGAATTCGTTTTATGCGGATTGCGTGCCGCTCTGGTTCGTCGATCCGGTTCGCCGGGCGGTCGGCGTCGCCCATGCGGGCTGGCGCGGGTCCGTGGCGGATATCGCCGGCGAGACGGTGCGCGCGTTCGCGAAGGCGTTCGGCTCCGCGCCGTCCGAGCTGTACGCCGCGATCGGCCCCTCGATCCGCGGCTGCTGCTATGAAGTGGACGATCACGTCGCCATGCATATCCGCAAGGATGCCGAATCGAGCATAACGCCGTCCTCCCCGGGACGTTATTTGCTCGATTTAGCAAAATTCAATCGACAAAAGCTGACAGAAGCAGGAATTTTGCCGAATCGTATCGAAATATCTCAATACTGCACCAGTTGCCGGACGGATTTGTTCTTCTCCCATCGGAAGGAGAACGGCCGGACCGGACGGATGACAGCATGGATCGCGCGGAAGGAAGAGGTGAGGCGACCGTGAACGGGTCGCTGAGGGATGCCGCGGAGCGCGTCGAGCGCCGGATCGCGGACGCCTGCGAACGAAGCGGCAGGAGACGGGAAGACGTCGGCGTCATCGCCGTGACGAAATATGTGTCGCTCGCCCGAACGATCGAAGCGATCGAGGCGGGGTACCCGAACGTCGGCGAGAACCGGTGGCAGGACGCCAAGGACAAGTGGGAAGCGCTGCGAGCGAGAGTCGGCGTCGCCTGGCACTTTATCGGACATCTGCAGACGAACAAGGTGAAGGACGTGCTGGGGCGGTTCCATACGATCCATTCGCTCGACCGGTGGTCGTTGGCCGACGAGATTCAGAAGAAAGCCGAACGGCTCGGCATCGTCGTCCCTTGCTTCGTCCAGCTGAACGTATCCGGCGAGGCGTCGAAGCACGGAATGGCGCCGGAGGAATTCATGCCGTTCCTGTCGCGATTGTCCGAATGCTCGTCGATCGAGGTCGTCGGATTGATGACCATGGCGCCGCACGAGGAAGATCCGGAGCGGACAAGACCCGTCTTCCGCCGGCTGCGCGAGCTGCGGGACGAAGCGAACGCGAGGAATGCGTATGGGAAACCGATCCCGCATTTGTCGATGGGCATGTCGAACGATTTCGAGGTCGCCGTGGAAGAGGGCGCTACATGGATCCGTTTGGGATCCATTCTTGTAGGAAACGAAGTGGGGTAAGACCGGGGAGGAGTCGGATGATGGGAATGATGAACAAGATTTTTAACTTTTTGGGGCTGCAGGAGGAAGAAGAAGTCGTCGACCGGGAAGCTCCGTACGGCGCAGCGGACGAACCGGAGCGGGAGCAGCAGGAATTCCGTCGGGTGAAAAACAACGTCGTTTCGCTGCATGCGCAAAAATCTTCGAAACTTGTGCTGTGCGAGCCGCGTAATTACGAGGAGACGCAAGACATCGCGGATCATCTTCGGGCCCGCAAGGCGATTTTAGTGAACCTGCAGCGGGTGCGTCCCGAGCAGGCGATGCGGATCGTCGATTTCCTGAGCGGTACGGTGTACGCGTTGAACGGCGCGATTTCGAAGGTCGGCCCGAACATTTTCGTCTGCACGCCGGATTCCGTCGAAATTCAAGGCGTCATCACCGACATGATGAACGACAATACATAAGAAACCGAGGTGGTAGGACGTTGTTGGAATATCAAATCGTTGACCTCGTATGGACCCTGTATCACATTTACTTTTACATGATTATCGCATACGTCCTGTTGTCTTGGGTGCCGAACGCGAGAGACAGCTTCATCGGTCAACTGCTCGGGAAGGTGACGGAGCCGTACCTCGGCATTTTCCGCCGGTTCATCCCGGCGATCGGCGGCGTCATCGACATCTCGCCGATCGTGGCGATCTTCGCGCTCCGCTTTATCGTGCTCGGTATCGAAGCGGTCGTTCGGTTCGTCATTCCGTCGTAACCGATGCGATCGATACCGTACGAACACTTCCATCCGGACGAAAAGCCGTTCGTCGACAAAGCCGCCGAATGGGTGGAGGACGCTGCCGTCCGCAAGCAGACGAAGCGCACCGACTTCTTGGATCCGCGGCAAGCGTTCATCGTAGAGACGCTCGCGAACCGGGAGGACGGCGCGTCGGTCCGCACGGACGGCGGGTACGAAGGCGCCGAGCGGCGGCGGGCGATTGTCGCCCCCGACTTCCTCGATCCGGCGTACGAGCCGATCGGCATCGTCGTCCTCGCCGTCACGAGCGACGACGAACGCATTCGCGAGCTCGATCACGGCGACTACCTTGGAGCGATGCTCGGCCTCGGCGTCAAACGGGACAAAATCGGCGACATCCACGTGCACGAGTGGGGCTCCCACCTTCTCGTCGCGGAAGAGATGGCGCCGTTCTTCTCTCTCCATCTGTCGCAGGTCGGGCGCGTTCGCGTATTTACGGACATTCTCCCGTTGGACCGGCTGCAAGGCGCCAGCCAGGCCATAGAGGAGTTGTTTTGCACGGTCGCGTCGCTGCGGCTGGACGGGGTCGTCAGCGAAGCGACGCGGCTTTCGCGCGCGAAGGCGGCCGCGCCGATTCAAGCGGGACGCTGCAAGGTGAACTGGAAGGTCGAAGAGGACCCTTCCCGGCAGCTGAAGGAAGGCGACGTCATCTCCCTGCAAGGCTTCGGCCGGTATAAAATTTTGTCCGTCGACGGCGTGTCGAAGAAGGGGCGTATCCGGCTGAAGATCGGGAAATTTGCGTAAACGTGCAGGAATCCGGCGGTTGGTGTCGAATCTGTTACGCTAATCGTGTTCTATCTATCGATTCGATTTCGTTCATAGCATTCAGGAGGTGCACCATGCCCTTAACGCCGCTCGACATTCATAACAAAGAATTCAGCAGACGCCTTCGGGGATACGACGAGGATGAGGTCAACGAGTTTCTGGACCAAGTCATTAAAGATTACGAAGCGTTGATCCGGGAAAACAAAGAGCTTCAAGCCCAGCTGCAAGCGCAGTCGGAGAAGCTCGGCCACTTCTCGAACATCGAAGAGACGCTGTCGAAGACGATCATCGTAGCGCAGGAAGCGGCCGACGAGGTGAAGTCGAACGCCAAGAAGGAAGCGCAGTTGATCATCCGCGAAGCGGAGAAGAACGCGGACCGCATCGTGAACGAGGCGCTGGCCAAGTCGCGCAAGGTAGCCCTTGAAACCGAGGAGCTGAAGAAGCAAGCTTCCATTTACCGGACGCGTTTCAAGACGCTGATCGAGGCGCAGCTCGAGATGCTCGGCCACGACAGCTGGGATACGCTCGAGTCGAACAGCAATTCGTCGATTCATGCCGTAGGCGATCTCAATCGTTGATTTCCCTCCGAGAATTTGGTATTGTAGATGCAATTCCAAGCTGAACTGAAAGCGTAGAATGGAACGAGTACGTCGAACGCGTTCTTCCCAGAGAGCCGGGGACAGGTGAAAGCCCGGCGTCGAACGGTCGACGGAAAATCATCCATGAGCGCTCGGCCGAACGCGCAAGCCAGTAGCCCGAGCCGGATCATCCCGTTACCGATGGCAAAGTGGTCCGTACCTGCTTCATCTCCGGTCGGATCATAAGGGTGGTACCACGAAACCGAAACTTTTCGTCCCTTGGGCGGAAAGTTTTTTTGCGTTTTCAGAACGTTTCATAAAGAAGGAGCGGTGATAAGAAAATGGAAAAGATGGACTACAGCAAGACGCTGAATTTGCTGCAAACCGATTTCCCGATGCGAGGCAACCTGCCGACCGCCGAACCGGCGATGCAGGCGCGATGGGCCGAGATGGACGTATACGGCAAGGTGCGGGCTGCGCGCGCGGGCAAGCCGAAGTTCGTGCTGCACGACGGTCCGCCGTACGCGAACGGCGACATCCATATCGGGCATGCGCTGAACAAGGTGCTGAAAGATATCGTCGTGCGGTTCAAATCGCTGCAGGGCTTCGATGCGCCGTTCGTGCCGGGCTGGGATACCCACGGCCTGCCGATCGAGCAGGCGATCGCGAACAGCGGCCGCGCCGATCGGAAGAAAATGACGACGCTCGAATTCCGTAAGCTGTGCGCGGAATACGCCTGGGAGTGGGTCGAGAAGCAGAAGGCGCAGTTCCAACGGCTCGGCGTGCGAGGGGATTGGAACGACCCGTACGTGACGCTGCAGCCGAAGTACGAAGCGCAGCAAATTCGCTTGTTCGGCGCGATGGTGAACAAGGGGTACATTTACAAAGGGCTGAAGCCCGTCTATTGGTCGCCGTCGTCGGAGAGCGCGCTCGCGGAAGCGGAAATCGAATATCGCGAGAAGACGTCGCCGTCGATCTACGTCGCCTTCGCGGTGCGGGACGGCAAGGGAAAGCTGCCGGCGGACGCGGAAATCGTCATCTGGACGACGACGCCTTGGACGCTCCCGGCCAATCTCGGCATCTCCGTGCACCCCGATCTGGAGTACGTCGTCGTCGGCGTGGACGGACGGAAATTCGTCGTCGCGGAAGGGCTGCTCGAGAGCGTCTCGAAGGAGCTCGGCTGGACGGCGCCGAACGTCGAGGCGCGCCTGCGGGGCGCGGAGCTCGAATATGCGACCTGCCAGCACCCGTTCTACGACCGCGACTCGCTCGTCATGTGCGGAGAGCATGTTACGCTCGAAGCGGGCACGGGGTGCGTGCATACGGCGCCGGGGCACGGGGAGGACGACTTCGCGGTAGGCCAAAAATACGGCATCGGCGTACTGAGCCCGATCGACGACCAAGGCCATTTTACGGCGGAAGCGCCGGGCTTCGAGGGGCTGTTTTACGACGGCGCGAACAAGGTGATCACGGAGCGGCTGAAGGAAAGCGGCCATCTGCTGCACATGGGCTACATCAAGCACC
Source organism: Paenibacillus sp. (assembly GCF_035645235.1). GTDB lineage: Bacteria > Bacillota > Bacilli > Paenibacillales > YIM-B00363 > Paenibacillus_AE. Next base: position 9,426 of record NZ_DASQMZ010000017.1, on the reverse strand, counting down.
AATACGCGCACGACTGGCGGACGAAGAAGCCGGTCATCTACCGGGCGACGGAGCAGTGGTTCGCGTCGATCGACGCGTTCCGCGAGAAGATGCTGGAAGAAATCCGCAACGTCGACTGGACGCCTTCGTGGGGCGAGGTGCGGCTGCATAACATGATCGAAGGCCGGGGCGACTGGTGCATTTCCAGACAGCGCGTCTGGGGCGTGCCGATTCCGATCTTCTACTGCCGTTCTTGCGGCGAGCCGCTCGTGAACGAATCGACGATCTCGCATGTCGCGGACTTGTTCGAGCGAGAAGGCTCGGACGCCTGGTTCGCGAAGCCGGAATCGGAGCTGCTGCCGGCCGGCACCGCCTGCGCGAAGTGCGGGCACGGCGAGTTCCGCAAGGAAACCGACATTATGGACGTGTGGTTCGACTCCGGCTCCAGCCATATGGCGGTGCTCGAGGCGCGCGACGACCTTCAATCGCCGGCGGATTTGTATTTGGAAGGATCGGACCAATACCGCGGGTGGTTTAACTCGTCGCTCATTACGTCGACGGCGGTGAACGGCCGCGCCCCGTACAAGGCGGTTCTCAGCCACGGTTTTACGCTTGACGGGGAAGGCCGCAAAATGTCCAAGTCGCTCGGCAATACCGTCGATCCGCTGAAAGTATGCAATCAGCTGGGGGCGGACATCCTACGTCTGTGGGTCGCGTCGACCGATTACCAATCGGACGTGCGATTGTCGGACGGCATCCTGCAGCAAACCGCGGAAGTATACCGGAAAATCCGAAACACGCTGCGGTTTTATCTCGGCAATTTATCCGGCTACGACCCGGTCAAGGATCGCTATGCGGCGCAGGAGCTTTCCGAGCTGGATCGCTTCGCGCTGATCCGCCTCGAGCGAATGAAGGAAAAGGTGCTGAAAGCGTACGAGTCGTATGAATTCCATACCGTCTACCAGGCGGTGCACCATTTCCTCGCCGTCGAGATGAGCGCGTTCTACCTCGACATCATGAAGGACCGGTTGTACGCCGATGCGGCGGATAGCCTCGAGCGCAAACAAACGCAATATGTGATGTACGAATCGCTCATCGCCGTGACGCAGTTGATCGCTCCGATCCTGCCGCATACGGCCGACGAAGTATGGCGGTATATCCCGGGCGTCGACGGCGATACGGTACAGACGACCGTACTTGCGCCTGTACGCGCGGACGTGTTCGATGCGGCGCTCGAGCGGAAGTGGGAGTCGTTGATCGACGTGCGCGACGAGGTGTTGAAGGCGCTCGAGACCGCGCGTAAGGATAAGCTTATCGGCAACAGCTTAAGCGCGAAGGTGACGCTGTACCCGACCGCCCGCGAGGCGGCGGACATTTTGAGCCAATTCGATGCGAAGGCGCTCGAGAAGCTGTTTATCGTCTCCGAAGCGGTGGTCGCGGCCGGGGAGGAAGCTCCATCCGACGCCGCGTCGCTCAAAGGCTTGGCGGTGAAAGTGTCGGTCGCCTCCGGCGACAAATGCGAGCGCTGCTGGATCGTCACGCCGGAGGTCGGTACGAACGAAGACCACCCGACGCTTTGCAACCGATGCACGTCGGTAGTCAAACAACTTCACGTTTTGTAAAAACAGAAGGAGTGAGGGCGGGACATGGCGACGGTGGATCCGACGCAACGGAACGCAACGCAGTCGAACCTCGAACGAATCGCGAACCATCTGGAGCGGGCGCAGCTGGCCGAATACGTACAGCTGCTCAATTCCCCGCGCAAGCTGATTATGACGAATTTGCTCGCGGGGGCGGCGCGGGGCGTGGGCATCGCGATCGGCGTCACGGTGTTTTCCGCGACGATCGTGTATGTACTTCGCCAGATCGGAGCGTTGGATTTGCCGATTATCGGGCATTACATCGCCGATCTGGTCGAATCCGTACAAGCGCATATGCAGGGGGGCGGCGGCTTCTATTATTAGAAGTAACCGTCCCGCATGTCCCCGTCTTCGTAGGCGTCCGGCTCGAGCAGACCGTAGCCCTCGCCTTGCTCTAAATATTTTTGATATACATCGTTCCGAATGAAGGTTACGTTATTGCCGTACATGTCGGTAGCTAAGAAGCTCTCGAGCGGCTCGACGTAACCTTCGTTTTCGTCCGCTTCGATTTCCATATCGTTGTAGTCGGTGTTGTCGCGACCTTCCTGCAGTGCCGGCGTGTTGGACGTGCCCCACCGCTCGACGATCTGCCAGGCGTCCTCGCCGTCGAACTGGGTCGTATCGTCATGATCCATATCGGAACGCATGGCGGGAGCCAAAAATTTCTCCTCCCGCGGGCGTCGGTACGACGTGTCGTCGTCCGGCACGTGTTTGACGCAATATTCCGCGGATGGGAGCGCCTGGAGCCGCTCGAGCGGAATCGGCTCTCCGCAGCGCAAGCAATGTCCGTACGTACCGGCGTCGATGCGGGCGAGGGCGGCTTCGGCCTTTTCCAATTGATGCTCCCACAGCTCGGCCAAGGCCAAGTCTTTGCCGCGCTCGAACATCTCGCTCCCGATGTCGCCGGGGTGGTTGTCGTACAGGGAGAGCTCTCCGAGCTCGATGCCCATCGGCTCGTTCATGCCGAATTTGTCGCTCGCCTCGAGTCGTCTCGCGAGCTCGTCCCGTTCGCGGAGCAGATCGCTGCGCAATGACGCGAGCTGCGCTTGCTGCAAGTGGCTCATGGTTGCGGTTCTCCTCTCCTGGTAGTACCGTTAGGGTTTGCCCGGACGGCTTGTTTTACGAGCGGGAAATGCTGAGCGGAATTGCAGAACCTGTACCGAACGGACAGAACCTGCGTCAGGGCGCAGAACCTGTACCGAACGGACAGAACCTGCGCCAGGGCGCACATCGTGGACGTTCTGGGGAATGCTATGGTACAATGACGGATGGAATTTCGATTCCGACGGGAGGCACCTCTATTGATTTTCTGGTTAGTTTCGTTACTTGTGCTGCTGCTCGATCAATGGTCGAAATGGCTGGTCGCGACGCGCATGGACATCGGACAAGTCATCCCGGTATGGGGCGACTTTTTCTCGCTGACCTCGCACCGGAATCGCGGCGCCGCTTGGGGCATTCTTCAGGATCAGCGGCTGTTCTTCATCGTAGTGACGATCGTCGTCGTAACGGGTATCGTCTATTACATGATTCGCACGCTTCGGGAAGGGCGTCGACTGATGCCGCTGGCGCTGTCCTTGCTGCTCGGGGGCGCGCTCGGCAATTTTATCGATCGCGTGAGGCTTGGGGAAGTCGTGGATTTTCTTCATTTCGTATTCGATTTCCGCGGGATCGGCATCCCTTTCGTGTACGACTTTCCGATTTTTAACATCGCCGATTCGGGGATCGTCGTCGGCATCTCTTTGATTTTTCTGGACACGCTGCTCGAGGCAAGACGCGAAAAGAAGGAGGTAACGCATGATTCCGTCAACGGATGAAGCGGAGGCTTTCGCATGGGTCGTCGGAGCCGATGAAGCGGGGACCCGCATCGATAAGGCGATGGTGGAGGCGTTCAGCGAGGATGTATCCCGATCGCAGCTGCAGGATTGGATCCGCGACGGACATGTCGTCGTCAACGGCGCGTCGGTCAAGCCGAACTATAAGCTATCCGCCGGAGACGAGGTCGTCGTGCGCCCGCCGGCGCCGGCCGCGACCGAGCTCGTGCCGGAAAACATTCCGCTCGATGTCGTCTACGAGGACGGCGACGTCATCGTCGTGAACAAGCCGCGGGGCATGGTCGTGCATCCCGCCGTCGGGCATCCATCCGGCACGCTTGTGAATGCGCTCATGTATCACTGCAAAGATTTGTCCGGGATCAACGGCGAAATTCGCCCCGGCATCGTTCATCGGATCGACAAAGACACGTCGGGCCTCCTGATGGCCGCGAAGAACGACCTGGCGCATGTGTCGCTCGCGGAGCAGCTGAAGGAGCATTCCGTTACGCGCCGCTACATTGCCGTCGTCCACGGCGTGCTCGAGCACGACGAAGGCACGGTGGATGCGCCGATCGGCCGCGATCCGCAGGATCGCAAGCTGTTTATGGTCACCGAAAAGGGGGCCAAACACGCGGTCACCCACTTCGCGGTCACGGAACGATTCGCCGACTATACGGTGCTTGAGTTGATGCTCGAGACCGGACGCACGCATCAAATTCGCGTGCATATGAAATTTATCGGCCACCCGCTCGTCGGCGATCCGGTGTACGGGCGCTCCAAGGGTCGGACGATGCGCGTGCCGGGTCAAGCGCTGCACGCGGCTGCGCTCGGATTCACTCATCCGCGTACAGGCGAGCGGCTCATGTTCGAAGCGCCGCTGCCGGCCGAGATGCAGGAGTTCATTGAACAGCTTAGAATGCTGTAATAGAAATTTACATATCTAGGAGGATTTTACGCATGGATACGATGGAAATTATTAACTTTATCAAGAACAGCAAAAAGGTCACCCCGGTCAAAGTATACTTCAAAGGCTCGATCGCAAGCGGCGAGCGCGGCAGCGTCAAGGTGTTCGATTTCGGCGAAGGCGGCGGCGTGCTGTTCGGCGACTTGGCCGAAGTGCGGCCGCTGCTCGATGCGAACGCATCGACGATCGAATATTACGAGATCGAAAACGACCGCCGCAACTCCGCCATCCCGCTGCTCGACACGAAGAACATCAATGCCCGCATCGAGCCGGGCGCGATCATTCGCGATATGGTGACGATCGGCGATAACGCCGTCATCATGATGGGCGCGCTGCTGAACATCGGCGTCGTCGTCGGCGAAGGCACGATGATCGACATGAACGCGACGCTCGGCGGCCGCGTACAAGTCGGCAAGATGTGCCATGTCGGGGCGGGCTCCGTCTTGGCCGGCGTCATCGAGCCGCCGTCCGCGCAGCCGGTCGTCATCGAGGACGACGTCATGATCGGCGCGAACGCGGTCATTCTCGAAGGCGTACGCGTCGGCAAAGGCGCGGTCGTAGCGGCGGGCGCCGTCGTCGTCGAGGACGTTCCGGCGAATGCGGTCGTCGCAGGCGTGCCGGCCCGCATCATTAAGATGGTCGACGACAAGACGAAGTCCAAGACGGAAATCATTAAAGAGCTCCGGAACTTGAAATAATGAGCGCGTTGTTGTCTGGCGACCTCGTCGCCGTCCGGAGGGCGCTGCATCGCATTCCCGAGCCGGGCTTCGCCGAATTCAAGACGCAGCGCTACGTCTTGGACGCCATAGCGAGCCTGCCGCAGGAGCGGCTCGACATCAAGACGTGGCGCACGGGCGTCCTCGTCTTGATCAGAGGCCGCATCGGCGCGCGGCGCATCGGCTATCGGGCCGACATGGACGGGCTCGCGATCGAGGAAGACACGTCGTACGCCTTCCGCTCGGAGCACCCGGGCTTTATGCATGCCTGCGGCCATGATATTCATATGACAATCGCGCTAGGCCTGCTGTCGGCGCTCGTCGCTGCTCCCGTCGACGACGACGTGCTCATCGTGTTCCAACCGGCGGAAGAGGGGCCGGGCGGCGCGAAGCCGATGCTGGAAAGCGATGAATTCCGCGCGTGGAAGCCGGATCTGATGCTGGCGCTGCACATCGCGCCGGAATATCCGGTCGGCACGATCGCCACCCGCGCCGGCACCTTATTCGCGAACACGTCCGAGCTGTTCATCGATCTTCGCGGCGTCGGCGGCCATGCGGCATTCCCGCATCGGACGAACGATACGATCGTCGCGGCCGCGTCGCTCATCATGCAGCTGCAGACGATCGTCGCGCGCAACGTCAACCCGCTCGAGTCCGCGGTCGTCACGTTAGGCGTCGTCCAAGGCGGAACGCGCCAAAACATCATCGCCGAGCATGTGCGCCTCGAGGGTACGATCCGAACGCTGTCGGAAGGCTCGATGCCCGCGGTGAAGGCTCGGATCGAAGCGCTGCTCGCCGGCCTCGAAGCCGGCTTCGGCGTGACGTCCTCCCTCGATTACGGTTCGAACTACTACCAGGTGTTCAACCATGCCGCGGAGACGGAAGCTTTCATGCGTTGGGTACGCGAGGCGGAAGCCGATGTGCGACTCGTCGAATGCGACGCGGCGATGACGGGCGAGGACTTCGGCTATTTCCTTAAGGACATCCCCGGCTTTATGTTCTGGCTCGGCGTGGACGCGCCGTACGGCCTCCACCACGCCAAACTCGAACCGAGCGAAGAAGCGATCGGCGTCGCCGTCCGTCTTCTGAGCTCTTATATTCGCCACCTCGGAACCTCCCAGCGGCCGTAGCCGCTGCGGAGGTTTTTTTACAGAGGTGGTTGGGGGGACTTTACGCGCGCTTTTACAACCTTTTTCCCTTTGTTCAGTACTCGGTACAATCAGCCCGAACGCACCGCCCCAAGTTGTACCCAGGTGCAAGACGCCGCGCTCGCTCCTTACGTGCTGTACGTGCGCTGCAATGTGCTCGTCACTCATACGATAGCTTCGTACTCGCCGCCCAGTGCTTCTACGTGCGCGCAGACCCCGCTGTAACGCAGTGCCGGTCGCTCAGTGCTTCTCCCTTAGTGTTAGTGCCGGTACACGCCACCCCAGTGCTAGCACGTGCGCGTCGTCCGGTGCTTGTGGCTCAGCGCTTGTCGCTCCGGCACGCTCTTACACGCCGACTTGCGGGCGGACGCAAAGCTGCAGCCATGCTTCGCGGGGGTCGGCGCCCTCGGCGGCAAGGTTGCGGCGAAAGCAATATTCGTTTAAATAACTTTGCAAAAATTTTGTGCCGATGCCGTTGAAGGTGGTCACCAGCCAACGACGGACGTCCTGAAAACAAGCCTGGAGCGTCTCCGGGAATTTCCGCCAGCCGCCATGCCATGTCCACGGAACGCCCGGGGCGACCGAACGGTCCAGGATGCGGCGCAGGCCGAGCTCGGTCGGCTCTTTGAACCCTGGAACCAAGTCGCTCCGCTCCACGCGTTGGATTTTCAAAGCGGACGGCCTACCCGTGGGACCGATCGAGGCGCTGACCGAAACGACCCGCTCGGGGCGATAGTGACGGTGCGGAAGGAATATCCATATCGAAGCTGGCGCAAGTGCTCGAAGGCCGACATGAACATTCCCCTCCAGCTTGCGGGATTCCTCGATTTCTTGAATGGCCGCTCGGAATTTCCTTAACATCGTCCAAGCGATTTTCGGCGTGACGCCGATCGCCTCGGCGAGCTCTCTGGCGTTTAAGCCGCGGGAAGCGGACAGTGCGTCGATGGCGGCGGCCCATTTGGCGAGAGGGGTGCGCGTCTTATGCATAAGGGTGCCGGAGGTCACGGAGGTTTGGCGGTGGCAGTGTCGACATTGATATAAGGGCAGGCCGCGCGTTCGAATCAGGGTGAATTCGGTATAATGACAGCCAGGGCACCGAAATCCGTCCGGCCACCGGCGTCGGAAAAAATAATCGACCATCCGAAGATCGCTCATTCTCGCACCTTCCTTTAAAATCCATTATACGGAACACACGTTCCCTTTTCAATAATTTTTTTGTTTTCGTAATTCAAGTTGCTGAACTGAAGGAAGAAGGCTGGAAAGACGTTGCGTAAGGAGCCGGGACAAGAGAGCTGAGGAAAGGGAAACAGCTTGGAAAAGTCCGTTGCAGGATGGGTCCAAAACTAAGGACTGAGGAAAGGGAAATAGGTTGGAATAGCCGTTACGGGATGGAACCGAAACAAGGGGCTGAGCAAAGGGAAGAAGGTTGGAAAGAGAGCGGAGGGGAAGTATACGGGTTAGCGGTTGGAAAAGGAAGCCCCGAAGTCGGATGGACTTCGGGGCAGGCAAGACTATGCGAGCGATGCGGCGAACGCTTCTATCCGATCCAGAGCGGCCGACAGCGTGTCCATGGAGCAGGCATAGGACAGGCGCACATAGCCTTCCCCGTAGGAGGTAAAAGCGTTGCCGGGCACGACGGCGACGAGCCGCTCCTCGAGCAGCCGGTACGCGAAGGAGGTCGAGTCGAGGCCGAAACGGCGAATCGACGGAAAAATATAAAAGGCGCCCTCCGGCTTTGCGACGTCGAAGCCGGCCGCGACGAGCCGCTCGTACGCGTAATCGCGTCGGGAGACGTAGGCTTCGCGCATCGGCGAAGCGTCGTCGATGCCCCCCGTAAGCGCCTCGAGCGCGGCGTATTGGCTCACCGAGGCGGCGCAGGTGACGTTATACTGCAGCACTTTGACCATATGCTGTGTCAGATACGCCGGCGCGAACGTAAAGCCGATGCGCCAGCCCGTCATCGAATGGGATTTCGAGAGGCCGTTCACGACGATCGTTCGCTCCCGCATGCCCGGGTATGCGGCAATCGAAGCGTGCGGACGATCGTATACGAGCTCGCTGTAAATTTCGTCGGAGATGACGAACAGCTCCCGATCCGACAGCAAGTCGGCGAGCGCCTTCAAATCGTCCGGGGACAGGGCGACGCCCGTCGGGTTGGACGGCGAGGCGAGGATAACGCATCGCGTCCGCTCGGTTAGCGCCGGCTCGAGCTTCTCGGCGGTCAGCTTAAAGCCGCTGTCCGTGACGTCGACGTACACCGGGACGGCGCCGCACATGCGGATCAGCGGCTCGTACCCGGGGTAAATCGGACCGGGCAAAACGACTTCGACGCCGGGGGACAATATCGTGCGAAGCGCCATATCGATCGCTTGGCTGGCGCCGACGGTGACGAGCGTCTCGTCGGCGCCGCGGTAATCGAGGCCGTATTTGGTGCGGAGGAACGCAGCCGCCGCCTCGCGAAGCTCCGGCAAGCCCGCGTTCGGCGTGTACGTCGTCTTGCCTGCTTGCGCCGCGCGTCCCGCCGCGTCGACGATATGCTGCGGCGTCGGGAAATCCGGCTGCCCGATCGTAAGCGACAATACGTCCTTATATTGGGCGACCCGGTTCGCCATCTGACGAATGCCTGAAATCGCGATGCTTCGAATTTCGGATTGGATTAAATGTTCTAGCATATATCGACACCTGCCTACACAAAGTAAACCCATCATAGCACATAATAGATTGACATGAACGTCGCATCGTGGGATAATCTCTCTAATCGAATATGCACCTTTAAAAACAGTCCCGTGAGGCTGGCAAGGTGATCGAACATTGCAATGAAGCCGCCGCTTGCGCGGCATGCACCGATCTGCGCGACGCGCAGGACGGGCGTGTCCGCTCGCAGGCATGAACCCGTGCGCTCCGATTCCGTTCGCTCGGAACGAGTGCGCAGGCGAGTGCTTCGGCATGCCGGATACGGCATGCCGAAGGGTCGGCTTCGGCTCCCGCGCAATGCACGTCTCCTTACCGAATCCGGTAAGGAGTTTTTTTATGTCAATGGAAGGGCTGGCGGTCGACATGGCGGAGACGAAGACGCTCTTGATGGACGAGACGGCGATGCGAAGAGCGCTTACCCGCATCGCGCACGAGGTTTTGGAAAAAAATAAGGGCGTTGACAATTGTACGTTT
>NZ_DASQMZ010000016.1:0-37433 GCF_035645235.1 Paenibacillus sp. | reverse complement strand
AGTACGCACGTCCGCATCCGCAAACGCCGTGGTTAGCTCAAAATTTGAGCATTTCACGGCGAAAAGAGCAAATTTTGATCATAACCCACCGCCCGCCGCCTGCTCGCCGCCAATTCCGTCCACCGCCGCACCCGACAAACTTTGCCGTTCCTCGGTAGCTCGCATGTCCGAAACCGCAAGCGCCGTGGTTAGCTCAAAATTTGAGCATTTCACGGCGATAAGAGCAAATTTTGATCATAACCCACCGCCCGCCGCCTGCTCGCCGTCAATTCCGCCCACCGCCGCACCCGACAAACTTTGCCGTTCCTCGGTAGTACGCACGTCCGCATCAGCAAGCGTCGTGGTTAGCTCAAAATTTGAGCATTTCACGGTGAAAAGAGCAAATTTTGAGCATAACCCACCGCCCGATCGCCGCCGCCCCGCACTCTGGCGAAGGCGTTCGGTTCAGGCGTTCGCCGCGGGCGCAGGCGCGGGCTCGGCGGCCGGCGGGCGGACCGTGTCCGCTCCGTGGCGCGCATTGCGGCCGCCGTAGCGCAGGAACAGCCAGACGCCGCCGAGCAGCAGCGCCCCCGCGAAGCCTTGGAGCGGCGTCAGCGACTCGCCGAGCAGCGCCCAGGCGAGCAGCGAAGCGCCGACCGGCTCGCCGAGCACCGCCATCGAGACGGTCGTGGCGCCGGCGAACTTCAGCATCCAGTTGAACAACAGATGCCCGAAGACGGTCGGAACGGCGGCCATCAAGCCGAAGATCAGCCAATCGTTCGCGGCGTAGCCGATGAAGGCGTGGCCCGCGGCGGCGTTGTAGCCCGCGAAAGCGACCGTCGCCGCCGCAAAGACGGCGTAGCTGTACAAGAACGAGGAGACGCGGCTGCGGAGCGCTTGTCCGAGCAGCATATGCCCGACGACGGCAAGGGTGCCGAGCAGCGACAACAAGTCCCCGTACAGCGCCGTGCCGGACAGACGGAAGTCGCCCCAGCCGATGAGCGCCGCGCCGGCGAGGGCGACGCCCATCGCGACGATGCCCATGCGGCGGATGCGCTCGCGGAAGAAGACGAGGGCGCCCAGCATGACGAGCACCGGCTCGAGCGTCATCAGCACCGTCGAGCTGGCGACGGTCGTGTAGCGCAGCGAGTCCATCCAAAATAAGAAATGCAGCGCGAGCAGCGCTCCCGACAACCCGAGCAACGCCCAATCGCGGCGAGGCACGGCGCGCAGCTCCGCCCGGTAACGAAAGAGGAACGGCGTCATGCCGATCAGCGTGAGGGCGAGCCGGTACATGCCGATGACGGACGCCGGGGCGTCCGTCCATTTCACGAAAATCGCCGAGAAAGAAATCGCCGTAATGCCGACGAACATCAACGTCCAAAGGAACGCGCGGCGTTCCGTTAAGCTAGGTTTCACGAGTGAAGGTCTCTCCTCTAACCACAGTTCAATTAAAAATTCGCAGCCATCAGTATAACAGGAACGAGCCGGCCGCGGCAAAAAAAAATAGACCGCCTACGGCGGCCTCCCAGGGGCATGCGTCACGCGGAAGCTTGCTTCGCGTCCTGCGCCTTCTCTTTCCCGTGCTTCTCCTTCGTCGGGCGGAGCTCGGCGCCCCGCGGCACCTCCATCGCGCATTCGCCTTTGAAGACGGCGCCCTCGGACACGTGCAAGGAGGCGGCGCTGATGTTGCCGAGCACTCGGCCTTTGCTCGTGATCGTCATCTTGCCCTTCGCCGCGACGCTCCCCTCGATCGTCCCCGCGTTGAACACGCTCCGGGCGGCGATGATGGAGCGCACGTTGCCGGTCTCGCCGATCGTCACGTCGCCCGCGCATTCGATGTCGCCGACGACGGTGCCCTCGATGCGCAGACTTGCGGTCGTAACGAGCTTCCCTTCGAGGATCGTGCCTTCTCCGATGAACGTGTCGGTGGCGCTCACCTTGGCGGACGATGCGCTGCTGCGTTTGCGAAACATTGGCGTCAACCCCTTCCCAAGGATGGTTAGTCCCAAAAATATATGCCGGGAAGGGCTTGTTTAGAATCGCCTCGTCCGTTCCGTCCGCCTCAGCCGCCCGCGTCAGCCGTTCGCGTCAGCCGTTCGCGCCCGCATCGGGGTCGAAGCGCGTCCGAGCATCCTTATAGCAACGCCTGCAGACGGGGAGGTAGCTTTCGTTCCCGCCGATCTGAATTTGTTCGCCGCGGAACACCGGAATACCGTCCTTGTAGCGCATATTCATAAGCGCCTTGCGGTTGCAATACCAGCAGATCGTCTTAATCTCCTCGATTTTATCCGCCCACGAAAACAGCGCCACGCTGCCCGGGAACAGCCGTCCGAGGAAGTCGGCCCGCAGCCCGTAGCACAACACCGGGATTTTCAGCCGGTCCACGATGTCGGTCAGCTGCGCGACCTGGGCCTCGTTCAAAAACTGCGCCTCGTCGACGATGACGCAATCGGGCATCGCCTCGCTCGTCAACCGAACCATATCCGTATCGTCGCCGACGACGATCGCTTCTTTATGCAAGCCGATGCGGGACGTGACGACGCCCGTGCCGTACCGCGAGTCGATCGACGGCGTGAAGAGAAGCACGGATTTCCCTTGCTCCTCGTAATTGTAGGCTACGCGCAGCACCTCGATCGATTTGCCGCTGTTCATCGTGCCGTATCGGTAATACAATTGTGCCATGGAAGACTTCCTTTCCGTCGGTGAGCTGGACAGTTCCTCCATTATAGCATAGGTCAATTCAGAGCGAAGGCAGGTTGATTTACGAAAATGTCCCGCGAACGCGAACTCATTGAACGCACGCACGAAGCGCTGGGCCGCCCCGTGACGGCGTCGAATTTAGCCGCCGATCTACGCGCCCTCGGCGTAGAAGAAGGCATGACCCTCATCGTGCATACCGCCATGTCGGCGATCGGCTGGGTGGCGGGCGGCGCCCAGGCGGTCGTGCTCGCGCTGCAGCGCGCCGTCGGCGAGTCCGGCACGCTCGTCATGCCGACGCATACCGGCAGCAGGACCGATCCGTCCCATTGGCGCAATCCGCCGGCGCCGGAGTCGTGGTGGGAAGCGATCCGCGAAGAGATGCCCCCGTTCGATCCGGCGCTCACCCCCGTCTACCTCATGGGCGACGTGCCGGAGACGTTCCGCCGCATGCCCGGCGTTCGGCGCAGCCGCCATCCCCATCTGTCGTTCGCGGCTTGGGGGCGGCAGGCCGAGGCGGTGCTCGCCGGTCACGGCGACGACCCCGAGCGGCTCGGCGAGGCGCTGGGCGACGGCTCGCCGATCGGGCGCGTCTACGACCTTGACGGCCATGTGCTGCTGCTCGGCGTCGGCCATATCAACAATACGTCGCTCCATCTAGCGGAATATCGGGCGAAGTACGGGCCGAAGCCGGTCGACAACCAGGCGGCTCCCGTGCTGGTCGACGGGCGGAAACGGTGGGCGGCTTACGTCGACCTCGAGTTCGATTCCGACGACTTTCCGGCGATCGGCGCCGGTTTCGAGCTCGATACGGGGCTTGCTCGCGTCGGCAAGGCCGGTCTCGCGACGGCGCGGCTGATGCCGCAGCGTCCGCTCGTCGATTACGCGACGAACTGGATGGAACGGCACCGAGGAGAAAACGGGCGGAGGGTGTAACCTTTTCCGGCGGAAGTGCGTCTAAAGATATGGCGAGATTTGCCGATATATGTAAAAAGGACGTACATAGCAGGGCGGGAGGAACCAAAGGAATGTCGATTGTCGCAATGCAACGCAGGTGGATTATCGCAGTTACGCTAATTATGGCCTTGCTGGCGAGCTTCGCGCCGACGGCCGTCGGCGCGGACGTCGTCACGTCGCTGGAGCTCGAGGACGCAGGCGACGTCCATCTGTATGTCGACCACGAGACCGCACAACTCAAGGCGCTCGCTACGCTTCAAGGAGTCGCGACGAAGAGAGACGTCACGTCGACGGCGTTCTGGGCGACGACGAGCGAAACCGTCGTCAGGGTGGACAAGGGCAAGCTGACGCCGGTCGGCGCCGGCACGGCGAAGGTGTCTGCGAGATACGAGGGTAAGACGGTCGAAGTGCAAGTCACGGTCGAGTATTTGTACGCCGCGGTGCGGCTCGATCAAGACGGCCCGATCGCCGCGGAGCTGCGGGACGAGCCTTATACGCTGAAGGCCAGCGCCGTCGAGGAGGACGGCGATACGTTCGACGTGACGACGTCCGCGGTATGGACGTCGAGTGATTCGGGGATCGCGAGGGTGGACAAGGGCAAGGTGCAGCTGTTGAAGAAGGGCACCGTCACCATCACCGCCAGGTACAAGGGGCGTTCCGACTCTGTCGTCTACACGGTCACTTCCCCGTACAAGGCGCTTACGATCGAAACCGACGACGCGACCGACTACGACTTCGTCGTCGGGCAGGAGGGCGTCGCTTTCGAGGCGACCGCGACGCTGCTGAGCGACGCGACCGAGGACGTGACGGAAGAAGCCGTCTGGACGTCCTCGAACAACGCGGTCGTCTCCGTCGAAGACGGAAAACTGACGTTCAAGGCGCAAGGCGTCGCCGACATTACGGCGTCGCGCTTCGGGCATGTCGCCAAGGCGTCCGTCGTCGTGCGCTTGCCGTATCAGGCGCTGCTGCTGACGCCTTCGAAGCCGATCCATCTGTTCGCGACCGACGCGCCGGTCTTGGTGAAGGCGGAGGTCGCCAACGACTTCTCCTCCCGGACCGACGTCACGAACGCGGCGGAATGGACGACGTCGAATCCGCTCGCCGCGACGGTTCAGAACGGGTTGATTCGGCCCAGGGGGACGGGCGCCGCCGAAATTACGGTGTCGTATAAGGGGTTGACGAAGAAAATCGATGTCACCGTCATGCCGGTCGTGGACGGGCTGCACCTCGACGAAACCGAGATGAAGCTGTTCAAGGGCGAAGTCGCGGCATTGCCGGACGTATACGGCAAAGACCTGAACGGTACCGAGTATTCGTTTTCGGATATCGCCGAGTGGACGTCCAGCGACGAGGACGTCGTCGCCGTCGAGCAAGGCAAGCTGAAGGCGAAGAAGCCGGGCGAAGCGACCGTCACGATGAAAATCCGGGACGAGACGGACACGATCGAAATCCAGGTGCTGGAGAAGGCGCTGGCCTTGTTCCCGTCGACTTCCGCGTATACATTGGTTAAGGGCGACGCTGTCGCGCTGCCGACGGTCAAGGCCGTGCTGGAGGACGGTACGGAGCTGAACGTGACGGACGACATCGAATGGACGACGTCCTCCCCGAACTTGCTCCTCTCCGGCGAGACGATGAAGGCGCTGCTAAACTCGAGGGTCACGCTGACGGGGACGTATCTCAATAAGAAGATTACGATACCGGTGTCGATCGAGGATAAGATGACGAACGTCGTCGTCGAGCCGACGACGCTGGAGCTGAACCCGAAGAAGAGCCAGACGATCAAGGTGACCGCGACGGACTCGACGGGCAAGACGGTGAACGTGTCGAAGAACGTCGTCTGGACGTCGTCCGCGCCGACGGTCGCGACCGTCTCCGGCGCCACGGCGAAGGGCGTCTCCGAAGGGAACGCGACGCTGACGGCGACGTATCAAGGGCAGACGCTCACCGTCGCGGTGTCCGTCGTGCCGAAGCTGGAGAAGCTGGCGCTGTCGGAAAAATCGGCGAAGGTGACGGCGGGCGGCACGGCGTCGTTCAAGGTGATCGCTTACTTCGAAAACGGGACGACGCTGGACGTCACGAACGAGGCGTTATGGACGTCTTCCGATATCTTGGTGGCGACCGTCGACGACGGGAAGGTCACCGCCCTCAAGAAAGGGTACGCGAGCATTAAAGCGAAATACCAAAACAAAACGGTCAGCGCGCGAGTCACGGTCGCCGCGCCGTAACGCAGGAACGCCTTCGGTCGAATCGACCGGGGGCGTTCTTCGTGACACCCGTTGACATATTTAACTGTAATCAATATAATAACAGTAAGCGATGCACCGACGAACCGAGAACAGGAGACATGCGAATGAACAGCGAATTTACGATCGCGGTACACGGACTCGTCCTCCTGGCGTATACGCCGGACCATATGGCTACGAGCGAGAAGATCGCGTGCAATGTGGCGACGCATCCCGCTCGCGTGCGCAAGGTCATGGGTGCGCTGCGCAAGCTCGGCTACGTCGAGACGAAGGAAGGACTCGGCGGCGGCTATTCGCTGCGATGCGATCCGGAGCGGGTGACGCTCGCGGAACTGTATCGGGCGATGTGTCCCGGCTCGCTGAAGCCGACGTGGACGTCGGGCAACCCGGAGGAGAAGTGCGTGGTGGCGGGCAATATGCAATGCGTCATGGACGGCATCTTCGCGGAGGCGGAGCGGCACTTGGAGTCGTATTTCGAAGGGCTGACGATCGGGGATGTGCTTCGCTCGATTCGGGAGTCGCAGCTGGCGAAAGGGTAGCCGCGCGCCGGGGGCGGCCGCGGCGTCGGGCGATCGGCTCGAACGGCGCGAATGCCCGCGGGGGGACCGGCAGAGCGTTTTCGCGGTTAAACTGTCACTATATTGGTTACAATTTTTGGTTTCGCGCGAAGGCGATAACGAAGGAGGAGAAACGGGATGACGGAGCAACGGAAAGCCAATTGGGTGCCGGAAGGCGAATGGGTCGGCGGAACGTCGGTGAACGACGAGCGGATCCGGGGGTACGTAAGGGAGTACGACGCGATGACAGGCTATTACGCGATCGCGGTCGTGGAATCGGATCATGCGGAGGCGGTCGGGCGGACGGTATTCGCGCGGGCATCGCAAATCAAGCCGCTGAGCGCCAGCGTCGCCGAGCATCCGGAGGCGCTGCGGGAACTGATCGACGTCGCGCTGGCGGCCCGGGACAAAGCATGGTTCTACGAGCTGACGGCGGAGCTGTTGACGCTCGAGGCGCGGCGAGGCGCGAAGGCCGAACCGGCGTTAGCGTAAAGCGGTCCATCGTTCGTCGGGCGAACGCGTTCGGAGGGAAGGGATTCGCGGCGAAACCGGCCGGCTGCGGGGCGGCGCGGGCTGCAGGTGGAGTCGTTTTCATATAGATGCTTTTCATATAGGGTAGGAGGGATTTGTATGACAATAGTGCATGCGACGGACGGGACGTTCGCGGAGACGATTCGCAAGGAAGGGCTCGTGCTGGTGGATTTTTGGGCGCCGTGGTGCGGACCTTGCCGGTTGATCGGGCCGGTGCTCGACGAGGTGTCCGCGGAATCGGGGGATAAGCTGACGATCGCGAAGCTGAACGTGGACGACAACCCCGCGTCGGCGGCGGCGCACGGCGTGATGAGCATTCCGACGCTGAAGCTGTTTAAGGACGGCCGCGAGCTCGACACGGTCGTCGGCTTCCAAGGCAAGGCGGAGCTGCTTCGCTGGATTGAATCATACTTGTAAGATGTTTCCAGGCAACGTAATCTCGCGCGAGAACAGGCTTCCGAAATCCGGTCGCCTGTTTTTTGCTTTTTCGAGCGCGAATGCCGGCGTATTTTACGATAATGCGTGAACTTTTCTTCGCAATCGACAGTATTCGACGAAAGCATACAGGTCCCGACTTCGTTCTTCGTTTACAGGATAAACCAATATGAATATACTTTGATGGTGCGGAATCGTGAAGGTTCCTCTTCTTACTTTATTCACCCGGTGGAGAATACATATGGTTCGGTTAGAAGATAACGACGACATGCGAATGGAAGACGCCCGATCGAGCGCGGATGAGCTTGCGGATTTCACCGTAGGGGGCAACGGGCGGTTTATCGACGTCTCGGATCAGATGCTGGATTTATTCGGTTACGAGGAACGGGAGTTGCTCGGCGAACGCATCGAACGGCTGTTCGACGCCGAATCGGTCGAACGGCTGATGGGAAGCGGCCGCGGCGCTCAGCGCGTTCGGACAAGAGGCGTGCGCAAGGACGGCTCGTCGCTACGAATCGACCTGCAGTCGAGCGGCAAGGGAAGCGAGGACGTTCGCCTCCTTCATCTTCGCGGGGCGAGGAACGAACCTTCCAAGACGGAGGCCGCCGACAGGGCGATTATCGAAGAGCGCTTCCGATCCGCGTTCCACTTCGCCGCGGTCGGCATGGCGCTCGTTGCGGTACATGGAAAGCTGGAGGAAGTCAATTACGCGTTTTGTGAAATATTCGGCCTACAGGTGCAGGAGGCGGCCGGGAGCGACGTTCGTTCGCTGCTGCACCCGGAAGACGTGAACGGGTATTTGGATGCATGTACGCGGCTGCTGATCGGGGAACTGCAGTCGTGCGAAACGGAAAAGCGGTTCCTGCACGCTTCCGGGCGGTTGATCTGGGGGGCGGTTTGCTTGACGCTCGTCCGGGACGTCGAGGGGCGCCCGATCCACTATATCTTGCAGGTGCAGGACGTGACCCAACGGAAGGAAACGGAGGAGCTGCTCCGCAAGTCCGACAAGCTGACCGTCGTCGGGCAGCTGGCGGCCGGGGTCGCCCACGAGGTGCGCAACCCGCTGACGGTGCTTAAGGGCTTCGCGCAGATGCTTCGTTCTACGGACGAGGACAACCGGTATTTCGACTTGATGCTCTCGGAGGTGGAGCGCATCGAAGCGATTATCCGGGAGTTTCTCATGCTGGCGAAGCCGCAGATGGTCCGTTACTACGAAGAGGACTTGAACGTCCTGGTGAACGAGGTCGCCAAATTAATGGAGACGAAGGCGGTCATGAGCGGCGTGCAAATCGTTGTGCGCTCGGGCGGGTCTCCCCGTCCCATCCAATGCGACGCCAACCAAATCAAGCAGGTGCTGGTCAACTTGATGCAAAACGCGATCGAGGCGATGCCGAAAGGCGGCTGCTTGCGGGTCGACGTGGGCGGAGACGAGCAATTCGTCAAGGTCGCGGTCCGCGACGAGGGCTGCGGCATCCCGGAGGACCGGTTGACGAAGCTGGGCGAACCGTTCTACTCCAGCAAGGAGAAGGGGACGGGCTTAGGCTTAATGATCAGCTATCAAATTATACAGAAGCATCGCGGCACCGTGAAGGTGACGAGCAAGCTCGACGTGGGCACGACCTTCGAAATCGCGTTCCCGGCTTCTCGGCAACATTCCTTCTAGAGGAGACTATCTAAGAAAACGTTGCCGTCGCCGCCGTCGTACACGACACGGCCGGCGTTCGAAGGATCGTTCGCGAGAGGGCGCGGAGGAGACGGGCGGCGCCAGCGTCGTTCTGCCTTATCCGCAAATCGGCAGGTTCATTGTCAACGAGGTGATGAGGGATGGATCTTAAGCATTTTCGATTCTACTGCCAGGCGGGGAATCTCGGCATGATTTGCGAATGCCTTGCCGACATGTCGGCCGGGGGGAAGGAAACCTATAACCGCATTCGGGCGATCTCCGGCCGGCTGCCGGTCGAGCAGGAGCTCAATGTCGTCGTCGCCATCGTAGAGGCGTTGGGCGATATCGGGGCAGGTCCGGAGGCGGCGTCCATCCGCCGCGTCACGACGGATGACGACCACCCTTACGTTCGCTTCGTCGGGGAACGCGCGTTGCTCCGCCTCGGCGCGGGGGAATTATGAATGCGGCCCTGAACATTGAACAATTTCGCAGGCTTAGGGATTATATCTACGAGAAGACAGGCATTTATTTTAACGATAGCAAGCTGTTTTTTGTGGAACGGCGGATCATGCAGCGGATGGAAGCGCTGCGCGTCGCCGACTTGAACGAATATTACTCCATGCTCTGGTACGAGAGCGGGGGCGAGGAGCTGCAAGCGTTCATCGAGGTATTGACGGTGAACGAGACGTACTTTTTCCGCGAATTCCATCAACTGAAGTGCTTCGCCGAAGAGGTGCTGCCGGAGCTCGTGCGCAGGGAACGAGGCGCGCTTACTTTCTGGTCGGCGGGCTGCTCGACGGGGGAGGAAGCGTATACGCTCGCGATGATCCTCAGCGAGATGTTAGGCGCCGAAACCTTGGCCCGTTGTAAAATTATCGCCACCGACATCGACAATAAGGTGCTTGCCTGCGCGAAGATGGGCTGCTACGGAGAGCGGTCGACCCGGCATATTCCGGCGCCCTACGTGAAGCGGTATTTCGAACCGACCGGCCTGGAGCTGCGGGTGAAGGACGAGCTTCGCTCCTTGGTCGAGTTTCGTCGGCTGAATCTGATCGATTCGGCGGAGATGCAGGCGATGCGCGAGATCGACGTCATCTTCTGCCGGAACGTGCTTATCTATTTCGACGATCAATCCCGCAGGCAGGTCACTTTGGATTTTTATCGGTCCATGAAATCGGGCGGATACGTGTTCCTCGGGCATTCGGAGTCGATGAGCCCCATCACGTCGGTCTTCCAGCTTCGCAAGTTTCAGCATTCCGTCTTCTATCAAAAGCAATCGGAGAGGTGACGTCCGCATGGCGGCGTAGAAGCCGATCAACGGTGTGCGCTCGTTCGGAACTCCGCGACTCGTCGATTACAGCAGCCACAGCACCGGAATCATCAGCAGCGAGATCACGATGCCCGAGATGCCCATCGCCAGTCCCGCATAGCTGCCGGCTTCCTCGGAATCGCGCAGCAGGCGGGACGTGCCGATGCCGTGCGCGGCGGTGCCGATCGCAAGGCCGAGCGGCACGTCGCCGTCGAGGCGCAGCAGCCTTAGCAGCGGGGGACCGAGCATGCTGCCGGCGAGGCCGGTCAGCACGGTCAACACCGCCGCGAGCTCGCCCGGGCCGCCGAGGAACCGGGCGAGCTCGATCGAGATCGCCGACGTAGCCGATTTCGGAAGCGAGGCGAGCAGCAGCTCGCGGCTGCCGTCGAGCAGGCGGACGAGCAGCCAAGCGCCGGCGACGCCCGCGGCGCAGCCGATCGCGACGGAGCCGAGGATGAGGGAGAGGCGGCGGCGAATGTCGCGGCGGCGCTTATACAGCGGAACCGCGAGCGCGACGGTCGCCGGGCCGAGGAAGAACGACAGCAGGTCGCCGCCCGCCGCGTACGTCTCGTAAGGGATGTCCGCGGCGAGCAGCAGCGCGATCATGCCGCCGGCCGTCGCGAACAGCGGATGCAGCCAAGGCAGCCGCGCGTTCCATCGCAAAGACAGCGAGTACAGGATGACCGTGACGGCCACGGCGAACAGCGGCGAGGACGCCCAATCGCGGAGCTCGTTCATCGTTCGGCCCTCGGCCACAGCTTCGCGGCGAGCGCGGTCGCGACGACGACGATCAGCGGTCCGAGCAGCAGCGAGACGACGATCGCCGCCCATTCCGCGCGGATGAGCGGCAGGAAAGCGATCGTGCCGACGACGATCGGCGCGAAGAACAGCATCATATGCTTCAACAGAAATTGGGCGGTCGATTCCACCCATTCGAGTTTCACCCAGCCGAGCAGCAGGGCGGCGAGCAGCAGCAATAGCCCGATGACGTTGCCCGGCAGCGGAACGCCGGCGAGCCGTTCGAGCGCCGTGCCGGCAAGATGGAATCCTAAGAGAACTGCTAATCCGCGCATTCGGTGGAGACGCCTCGATTCGTAAGTAACGTTGCCTTATATTGTAACAAGGTTCAGGAGAGGCGTAAACGCATATGCGTCAGGGCGTACGTCTCCTCGAAGCCGGCCGCCGCGAGCGCGGCCCGGAGCGACGGCTGCGACGCCGGCGCCGCGAAGACGCGGCGGCGCACGTCGCTCGCCTCGCCTTCCGCCGGTTCGAAGACGCGGCCGAGCAGCCGCCGGAGGACGGCCTCCGCATCGTCCGAGGGCAGCGCAGGGTCGGCGGCGCATTGCAGCAGCGTCGTCGCGGACGCGCTGCGGCGAAACAGCGCGTAGCCGAACGGCTCGCCGTCGGCGCGGCTTGCGATGAGCGCTTCCCCGCCTTTGGCCGAAGGCCACCGCGTCTGCCAAGGCGTCGGGACGGGGGAGTACCGCCTTTCGAGCGCCGCGGCCGCGGAGACGGGACGCGATTCGACGGCGCTCCCCGCATCGGCCGGGCCTGCGTCGAATGCGCCGCCCCAATCGACGCCGCGCTTCGCCTCCATCCCGTACACCGTATCGAACGGCTCGTACCCGAATCGGCGGTACAGCCGGATGGCGCCCTCGTTTTGCACGAACGCCTCCAAATACGCCGCGTCGGCCCGCTGCTCGCGGTACGTCTCGACCGCCCGCGAGAGCAGCGCCGCGCCGATGCCCGACCCTCGCCGGTCGGGATGCACGCACGTGCCGGCATTCCAGGCGAGGCGCTCCCCGCCGATCGTGCGCATCGCGGTGAGCAGCAAGCCGGCCGGCCGGCCATCCGCGTACGCCACGAACGACAGCTCCGGCGAGACGCCCTCGTTCCCGAATTTCGTCGCCGCGAACGCGGCCGCAGTCATCGGAAGCCGCACGTAATAATCCGAAAATCCGTCATTCCACGCGTCGACCGCGTCGGCGAGCGGCACGTCGACCAAGCGGCGCAATTCGATGCCGGACATGGCGTTCCCTCCTCATTCATCTCTTCACGACAGCAATAAGTTCTATTATGATCGAACATAAACCGAGATTCGAGACGGAGCATATGCGATTTGAGCCGTTTTGTCAATTGAATATCGTAAGAATTTGCACAAGATGTTTCATAAATTATTACATATCGTCCGGCGACCATAAGGTGTAAAATGAAAGTTGCGCGGTCGGCCCGAGCATGGAAGCGACGCGCATCCTGGGATGTAAAGGCTTACACAGGATTTCATTTCGAAATTAAAAATTCCGACGCTCGGTGGAGGAGGACGCATCGATGAGCGATATGATACGGGCCCGCGGCGTGACGCGGACGTTCGGCCGCGGCGGCGGCGCGGTGCACGCGCTGCGGGGCGTCGACCTGTCGGTGCCCGCCGGCAAGCTCGTCGCCCTGCGGGGGCGGTCGGGCTCCGGCAAGACGACGCTGATCAATTTGCTGGGCACGCTCGACCGGCCGACGGACGGCACGATCGAGCTGGACGGCGTCGAGACGACGGCGCTGTCGGATCGCGAACGCGATAAGCTGCGGCGGACGCGGATCGGGCTCATTTTCCAATCGTACGCTTTAGTGCCGTATATGTCGGGGCTCGAAAACGTAGAGTTCGGCTTGCGACTCTCCGGCGTCGCGCCGAAGCTTTCGCGGCGGCTGGCCGAAGAGGCGCTTGGGCTCGTCGGGCTGAAGAAGCGCATGCATCATCGCCCGTTCGAGCTGTCCGGCGGCGAGCAGCAGCGCGTCGCGGTCGCCCGGGCGATCGCGCATCGGCCGAAGCTGGTGCTGGCTGACGAGCCGACCGCGGAGCTGGACAGCCGGACGGGCCTCTCGATCGTCGGACTGTTTCGCGATTTGGTCGAGCGGGAGGGGCTGTCGATCGTCATGACGACGCATGACCCGGCCATGATGGAAATCGTCGATCACGTGTATGCATTGGAGGATGGGGTCATTGTATAAACTTCCTGCGAAAATGGTTCCCGACCGCTGCGGCAAGCGGCATCGGGTTTGGCTGCTGGCCGCCGCGGTCGCCTTCGCCGCGAGCGGCTGCTCGCTGCTGCCGGAGGAGGAGGCGTCGCTCGCGCCGCCGCTCGTGAAGCCGAGCGAAGACAGCGTGCAGACGGCGACGGCCAAGCGGGCGGACATCGTCCGTTACGTGCGCGGCGTCGGCGCGTTCGAATCGACGGAGATCGTATATCATGCGCTGAAGGAGCCGGGCGCGATCGTCGAAGCGATGCTCGTGAAGGCCGGTGACGTCGTGAAGCGCGGGGACGTGCTCGTGCAATTCCAGCTGGGCGATCTCGATCTGCTCGTGCAGGAGCACGAGCTGGCCGTCTTGTACGCCGAACGCGGCGTGCGGGAGGCGATCGCCTCCGGGGACGACGGACTCGTCGAAATCAAGCGCCTGGAGCTGAGCATCGCGAAGACGCGTCTCGAGAAGACACGCGCGCGTCTTTCGAGCTTGCAGCTCGTCGCCGAGGCGGACGGCGTCGTCGTGTTCGCGGAGAAGCTCGAGCGCAATCAGCAGGTGAACGACGGCCGCACGCTCGTCTCCGTCGCGAACCCCGCGAAGCTGCGCCTCGCGTACGAGACGTCGAACCGGGCGGGGCTCGCCGGCGTCAAGCCGGGCATGCCGGTCGCGATCGTGCACGAGGGCCGTACCTATACGGGCACCGTGGCGCAGACGCCGGACTCGGCGCCGGCGACGACGAACCCGCAGCTCGCGGAGCTGTATGCGCGCGCGCTGTACGTGACGCTCGAGGAGACGCCCGAAGGGGCGGCGATGGGCGAGCTCGCGGATTTGGAAATCGCGGTGGAGCGTAGCGAGGACGCGATCGTCGTGCCGCGCGCCGCGGTGCGCACCTATTTCGGCCGCACGTACGTGCAAGTCATCGAAGGCGAAAGCCGCAAGGAATTCGACGTGGAGACGGGCGTGCAGACGGCCACCGAGGTGGAGATCGTGCGCGGGCTCGACGAAGGAGCCGTCGTCATTTTGCAATAAGCGAGGTGCGGAAACATAGATGATCCAGATGGTGCTTCGCAAAATGGCGAACAACCGGTGGCTGCAGCTGTGTCTGCTCGCCGGCTTAACCGTTACGGTCGCGCTTGTCAGCAGCATCCCGATCTATACCGACGCGGTGCTGCAGCGCATGCTGGGGAAAGACCTCGAGCGGCTTCAGGCGGAGGAGGGCGTTTATCCCGGCTCCCTATGGTCGAGGGTATACGTTCGGGAGGAGGACGACCCTGCGAAGGCGGTGCGGTCGATCGCGGAGATCGACGCGTATGCGACCGAGGCCGGCGGACGGCTGCCCGTGCCGATCCTTCATTATGTGCGGGAACGGGAGAGCGTGCAGTTTGCGGCCGTGCCGGCCGACGCGGGTCAGGCGGATCCGACGGTCGACCGGTACGCGAAGCTCGGCGCGATCGAGGGCATCGAGTCAAACACGACGCTGGTGGACGGTCGATGGCCGGACCCGGAAGCGGCGAAGCGCGGCGTGTACGAGGCGGTCGTCTTCGAAAACGCGCTGAACAAGCTGCGCATGGTGCTCGGCAATGAGTTTCACATCGTCCTTCGCAACGAGTCGGAGCCGGTCTCGGCGGAAGGCGGCGCGCCGATCGTCGTGAAGGCGGTCGGCGTCGTCAAGCAGGCGAGCGACCGGGATTTGTTCATCTACGGAGGCAACCCGGCCCGCTACGAAAATGTATTTCTGCTCCCGTTCGACACGTTTACCGCTTCGTTCTCCGGCGCCGATCAGCCGGTGCGCCCGTTAACGGCGACTTGGTATTACGCCGTCGATCATACGAAGCTGACGCTGGACAACGTGCGCGCCTACATGGGCGTCGCCGCCGGGCTCGACGCCTTCCTCGGCGAGCGGTTCGAGACGCAAGCCGTCAACAACGCCGCCGGCCAAACGATTGTATCGTATTTCGACCGGGAGGTGCAGCTGCGGCAGCTGCTGTGGGCGCTGAACGTTCCCGTGCTGATCATGCTCGGCGTCTTCCTGTTTATGGTGTCGAACTTGCTCGTGGAGCGCCAGAGGACGGAAATATCCGTGCTCCGCAGCCGCGGGGCGAGCCGGCTGCAGATCGTGTCCTCGTATGCGATCGAAGGGCTGATGTTGGGCGCGATCGCGCTAGCCGCCGGGCCGCCGCTCGCGCTCGGGCTGACGACCTGGCTCGGCGCGTCGAACGGCTTCCTCGAATTCGTGCGGCGGGCCGCCCTCGACGTGCGCCTCGACGCCGAAGTGTACCGGTACGCTTTACTTGCGGTCGGGGCGTCGTTCCTCATGACGATGATTCCGGCGGCGATCGCGGCGCGCAGCACGATCGTCGAGCGAAAGCGCGAGCAATCCCGCGCCGCGAAACGGGCGCTCTGGCAGACGATCGGCCTCGACGCGATCCTGATCGGCGTATCCTTGTACGTCTATTGGAATTTCGACCGCCGCATGAGCCAAGCGGTGACGCTCGGCGCGGAGGCCGGACCGATCGATATCGATCCGCTGTTGTTTTTCGTGCCGGCGCTGTTTATGGCGGGCTTCGGCCTGCTGCTGCTTCGGATTTATCCTTGGGCGATCCGGCTGCTGTACTGGCTCGGCCGCGCCTGGTGGCCGCCTTCGTTGTACACGATCTTGCTGGATATCGGCCGGGGCGGCGCAAGGTATCATTATTTAATGATCTTCCTAGTGCTTACCGTCGGCATCGGCATGTACAGCGCCAGCGCCGCGCGCACGATGAATCAAAATCTCGAGGATTCGATCCGGTACGGCGTCGGGGCGGATTTGCGCCTGTCGACGCGGTGGGAAAACAACGCCCCGCCGCCGGGCATGGGCGGGGCGCCGTCCTCGGCGCCCTCCGCGAACGCGAGTCCGGAGGAAGCGGCTTCGCCGGCGGTGCTGCAATATATCGAGCCGCCGTTCGCCCCGTACGAATCGCTGCCCGGCGTCGAAAGCGTGGCCAAGGTGTTCGTTAAGGAAGACGCCTTCATGGAAACCCAGTCGGCGAGGGGCAACGTACAGCTGTACGGCATCGAGACGGACGACTTCGGCCGGACGGCTTGGTTTCGGGACGGCCTGCTGCGGCATCACTTCCACGAGTACTTGAATTTAATCGCGGAGGACCCTTCCGCGGCGCTCATCTCGCGTACGCTCGCCGAGCAGCGCTCGATCGCGCCCGGGGACGCGATTCGGGTTCACTGGGGCAACCGCGAAGCGGCGCTGTTTACGGTATACGGCATCGTCGATTACTTCCCCGGCTTCTCGCCGGTGCCGCCGAAGGACGCTTCGGTGATGACCGACGGCACGCCGGTCGCCCCGATGCTCATCGTCGGCAACCTGAGCTACATTCAAAACCGGATCGGACTCGAGCCGTACGAGGTATGGTTGAAGCTCGAACCGGACGCGTCCCGGGAGGCGGCGTTCGCCGCCATTCGGGAACGGGGGCTGCCGGTGTTCCAGGCGGAGGACGCGCGCGAGCAGCTCGTGCGGATGAAGAACGACCCGTACCAGCTGTCGATCAACGGGGTCATGACGCTCGGCTTCCTTATTTCGGTGCTGGTCAGCTTTATTGGCTTCCTATTGTATTGGATCCTGTCCATGCAAGGCCGCGCGATGCAGTTCGGGCTGTTCCGGGCGATCGGCATGTCGTTCCGCAGCTTGCTCGGCCTGCTCGCCGTCGAACAGCTGCTGACGACCGCCGCGGCGCTCGTCTTCGGCATCGGCACCGGCATCGTCGCCTGCCGCCTGTTCGTGCCGATGTTCCGGCTCGCCTTCGAGCCGTCGGCGCAGGTGCCGCCGTTCCGCGTCTTGATCGAAGCCTCGGACATGCTCGGCCTCGGCGCGCTCGTGTTCGGCATGATCTTGGCGGGCTTCGCGGCGCTCGGCTGGATCGTATCCCGCATCCAGATGCATCAGGCGCTCAAGCTCGGGGAGGACTGATCGGATGATTCATTGCGAGGACTTGGTGAAAATTTATAAGACCGCCGATCTGGAAGTGTTCGCGCTGCAGGGGCTCGATTTACACGTAGAGCAGGGCGAGCTGATGGCGATCATCGGCAACAGCGGCAGCGGCAAGTCGACGCTGCTGAATATGCTCGGCGGCCTCGATCGGCCGTCGGCGGGCAAGCTGTCGGTGAACGGCGTCGATCTGCTGAAGTGCTCGGAGAAGGAATTGATCCGGTACAAGCGCGAGAGCGTCGGCTTCGTCTGGCAAAACAACGCCCGCAACCTGATTCCGTATTTAACGGCGCTGCAGAACGTCGAGCTTCCGATGCTGCTCCGCGGAAAGAAGCGCCGCTTGCGGGCGCTCGAGCTGCTCGACGCGGTCGGGCTGAGCCACCGCGTGAACAACAAGCTCACGCAGCTGTCCGGCGGCGAGCAGCAGCGCGTCGCGATCGCCATCGCGCTCGCGAACGAGCCGCGGCTCCTGCTCGCCGACGAGCCGACCGGCTCGGTCGACAGCAAGATGGCCGACCAAATTCTCGACCTGTTCCGCTCGGTCAATCGGCAATACGGCGTCACCGTCGTCATCGTCACGCACGACCCGCTGCTCGCCAGGAAGGTCGACCGCGTCGTCGCCATCCGCGACGGCAAGACGTCGTCGGAGATGATTCGGCGCACGAGCTACGCCGAAGAGCTGGCGAGCCTTCAAGGGGAAGCCGCCGCGACGGCGGCGGGCGCGGCGGCTTCGCACGAGGAATACGCGGTGCTCGACCGCGCGGGTCGGCTGCAAATTCCGGAGGCGTACCTCGAGGAAGCCGGCCTGAAAGCCTCGCCTCGCGTGCGCGTCAAGATGCAGGACGGCGCCATCGTCCTGACCCCGCCGGAAGCGGATAAAGGGTAGGGCGCCCATCGAAACCGGGAACCGTCGGACCGCGCGGAAAAGCAGGATTCCGACAGAGAGACAATGTTTGCATACGCACGGACCATGAAAACTCGTCGCCGCACGAGTTTTTTTTTTATTTCCAGCCCTTAGGCGAGGGGGGTGTGTCGCAGACGCTCCATATAGGTTTGGAAATGCGCCATGAAAAGATGGTCCAAGCTGTTTAACTCCGTGCTTCGGTACATCAAAAAGACATTGCTCTCCGGGAACGGATTGTCGACGATATCGACGGCTACGACGTCCCCCCGCAGCAGCTCGTCGCGGAGAAAGAGCGGTCCCGAAAAGAAGACGCCGAGATTACGTATGACCATGTTTTTAATGAGATGCATGTTGTTCGTCTCGTACTTCAAGTCGTATTGCAAATTATGTCGGCTCAGCGAGACGTCGATCATCTTCCGATATAGCGTATCCGGTTGATACAAAATCAGCTTTTGATTGCGGATGTCGCCGATCGGAATTTTCGCCGTCTTCGCGAACGGATGCCGGGGAGACACGATCAGCTTGACCTCCTCGGAGTGTACCTGGCGGAACGACAATTGCGGGTCGTTGACGGCGTAACGCGTAATGCCGACCTGGAATTCCCGTTCTTTCATGCGCCGAATTTGATCCTTCGAGGAATAGCTTAAAATTTGAATGTCGACGTCAGGGTATCGTTCGATGAAGGCTTCCATTACGACCGGCAGCGCCGATCCGGCGAACGAATTGTTGCAGCCGATCGTCAGCTTGCCCTGGAGACCCTGTTTCAACCGGCTTACGGCTTCCTTGCCTTCCTCGTAAGAAGAGGTCATCTTCTGGGCGTACGGCAGGAAGGTACGTCCCTCTTCGGTTAACGTGACGCCTCGCTTGTCCCGGATAAACAGCGGTTGACCGAGCTCCGCCTCAAGCTGCTTAATGCGGTTGGAGACGGTCGGCTGCGGAAGATACAAGTATTCGGCCGCTTTCATATAACTGCCGAGCTGATAGACGGCGAGGAACGTGGAAATTTGGTCTAAGTTCAAGACGACCCCCCAATCAACATGCATATAACATTAATATGACAGGTTTCCTTTCATATTTCAATAAACCCTGCAAGGGAATGGATGGATACAACGTTTTCATTCAATTTTTGAATGTAAGCATCCAGATCCGGTTGTTTACAGAGGGGCATACAGCACGTAGTATGAACTTACGACAAGTATGCGTGTTAAGTAATATTACACAAACAAGTGAACGGGGGGCACGCCATGCATCATCTGGAGCACAAATGGCTTGAATTTATGACGGAGCGTGACAAGGAGCACCATCGCGTCTGGGGAAAAAAAGCCTTGGCCGGTTTCGGCTCCAAGCCGGCGCTTCTCCTGGTGGACATCTATTACAGCGTGCTTGGTTTAAAGCGCGAGCCGATCTTTGAATCAATGAAGCTATGGCCCGGCAGCATGGGGATGGAGGGTTGGGAAGCCGTCGATAAGACGGCCCGCCTGTTGTCCGCGGCGCGGGCGAGCGGCATTCCCGTCATTCACGTGAAGGGGC
The DNA here is from genome assembly GCF_035645235.1 of Paenibacillus sp. Lineage (GTDB taxonomy): Bacteria > Bacillota > Bacilli > Paenibacillales > YIM-B00363 > Paenibacillus_AE. The sequence goes on along the minus strand of NZ_DASQMZ010000016.1, from coordinate 17,633 downwards.
TGCATTCCGGGGTGAATAAGTGGATCCGCCGGGGCAAGACGGACGCCGATAAACCGAACCCGGAGATGACTCCCGAGCTTATCCGCAAGGGGACGGAGATCGTGGACGAAGTGAAGCCGATCCCCGGCGAGCTCGTCATCGAGAAAGCGGCGCCGAGCGCATTCCACGGCACGCCGCTTTTATTCCAGCTTATCAGCCTCGGCGTCGACACGCTGCTTGTCTGCGGGGAGTCGACGAGCGGCTGCGTCCGCGCCACGGCGGTAGACGGCGCCACGCACCGCTTCAAGGTCGGCGTCGTGTCGGATTGCGTGTTCGACCGAACGGAGAGTTCGCATTACATCAATCTCTACGATCTGCATCAGAAATATGCGGACGTCGTCGATTCCGGGGAAGCGGAAGCGTACATGCGGTCTGCGGCCTCCGGCATCGCAGACGCGGCGGCGGCACGGGCATAAAGGGGGGCGGACGAATGCAATCGGAATCGTTGCAACGAGCGTGGGAAATGTTTTTCACCGAGCGGGATGCGGAGCACGATCGCCTTCGAGGCAAACGCGCGGACGCAGGCTTCGGGACGAAGCCGGCGCTGCTGTTGATCGACATTTATTATTCCGTGCTCGGCTTCGAACGGGAGCCGATTCTCGAATCCATGCGGAAGTGGCCGATGAGCACCGGGCTGGAAGGCTGGGCGGCGGTCGATAAGACGGCGGCGCTGCTCGCGAAGGCGCGCGGGCTCGGCTTCCCGGTCATCCATGTCAAGGGGCTTCACAGCGGCGTCAACCATTGGGGACGTTCGGAGCGGCGGAAGGGCGAAGTGCCCCTCACCGAGGAAGAGCGCCGGAAGGGTACGGAAATCGTTCAGGAGGTCAAGCCGCTCCCCTGCGAGCTTGTCATCGAGAAGGCGGCGGCGAGCGCCTTCCAAGGCACGCCGCTAGTTTTCCAACTGAACAGCCTCGGCGTCGACACGGTGCTCGTCTGCGGCGAGACGACGAGCGGCTGCGTCCGCGCTTCGGTCGTCGACGGCGCGACGTACCGCTTCAAGATGGGCGTCGTCGAGGAATGCGTCTTCGACCGGACGGAAATGTGCCATTACATGAACCTGTATGACATGCATCAGAAATACGCGGACGTCGTGTCTCTTGAAGAGGCGACGACGTACTTGGAACGAACGGCACGTACGAATTTCATTCGCGAGGAGGCGGAATGACCATGGAACGACGCAGTGCGCGGAACCGGAAATGGTGGCTTGCAGGCATGACGGCGTTGATCGCGGCGGTCGTCGCGGGGTGCGGGAGCGCGCCGAGCTCCGAGTCTTCGAACGGCGGTACGGCGGGGGAGACGGCGGGGACGGCGGAGACGTCGACGGCCGAAGGGGCGAAGGAGCTAAAAATCCGATTTTACGACGACCCGGCCGGCTTCGACCCGGCCAATGTTTTCCGGATCGAGAACGAGAACATCGCCTTCAATGTATTCAGCGGATTGACCACGTACGATTCTGCGACGGGCGCGATCGTCCCCGATCTGGCCGAGAGTTGGGAGACGCCGGATAACAAGGTGTGGACGTTCAAGCTTCGTCAGGGCGTGCAGTGGCAGAAGGGTTATGGCGAGTTCACTTCGCAGGACGTGATCTATACGTACCAGCGCAACGTCGACCCGGCTACGGCATCGCCGTACGCGACCGACCTGGCGAACGTCGAGAAGGTAGAGGCGCCTGACGACTATACCGTCGTATACACGCTGAAAGAGCCGGACAGCAACTTCCTTCACGTCGTCGCCAATTACCACCAAGGGCAAATCGTGAAGAAGGAAGCGATCGAGAAAGCCGGCGACAACGTGAAATGGGATCCGGTCGGCACGGGGCCGTACATGGTCGAAAGCATCGACCCGAGCTCGCAGATCGTTCTTGCGCGGCATGAACAATATTACAAAGGTCCTGCGCCGATCGAGCGGCTGATTTTCAACATCATCAAGGACGAACAGACGGCGACAATCGCGCTGCAGAACGGCGAGGTGGACGTGTTGATGCGATCCAACCGCCAAGAAAATCTCGACATCCTGGAGCAGGCCGGATTTAAGATGAACTACGTCGGCAATTACGCCGCCAATCTCAAGGTGTTCAATATGGAGCACCCGGCGCTGAAGGATAAGCGCGTCCGGCAGGCGTGGTATTATGCGGTGGATTACGGCACGATCGTCGAAGCGACCGCGCCGAAGCTCCAATCGGTCGGCAAGAGCATCTTGCTCGACTGGATGGACGTCTACAGCGACGACATCCCGACGTACGAATACGATCCGGAGAAGGCGAAGCGGCTGCTCGCCGAGGCCGGCTTCGAGAACGGTTTTACGGTAACGCAGCTGCAGACTTCGTCCAATGGCGTCACGGAGCAGATGCAGCTCGAGCAAGAATATTTGGCGCAGGTCGGCATCATGCTCGAATTCGAGCTCGTCGATTCCCCGACGTACACGCAGCGCCGCAACGACGGCGAATTCGAGACGGCGACCCGTCTGCTGCCCGCCGTTAATCCCGATATGATTCTGCTGAGCTTCCTCCATCCGGACAATATCGCTCCAAACGGCCTCAACGGCGCGCGGTTCAATGTGCCGGAGGTGACGGAGAAGATGGAGCTCGCTCGAGCGGAGGTCGATCCGGGGAAGCGGAAGCAACTGTACGCGGACATCCAGCGAATCGCCATGGAGGAGCTGCCGTACCTCCCCGCCTACACGAGCAACTTATACTGGCCTAGCCAGCAATGGGTGGAAGGCGTCGTCATTAATAAATTGGCTCAGGTCGACTTCTACGGCGTCGACATCCAAAAGTAAGTTCGGAGCAGATGCTAGAACGACTCCGGGCTCGCGCGTCGAGTCCGGAGCGTTCCATTAAGGGAGGTGCCGCCGGTGCTCATTTACGCGGGCAAGAAGCTGCTGCAAATGCTGGTGACGCTCTTCGGCGTCGTGACGCTCGTGTTTTTCGCCATGCGTCTCATTCCGGGCGATGCCGCCTCGGTCATGGCCGGCGAAAATTTGTCGGGCGCCGCGCTGGAACGGATGCGGGAGCAGCTCGGGCTGAACGAGCCGCTTTGGGCGCAATATTTGGACTTCATGGGCAATTTGCTGCGCTTCGATTTCGGTCAGACGATCACGACGAACTTGCCCGTCTCGAAGCTGCTCCTTAGCGCCCTTCCGATTACGATTACGATCGCCGTCTGTACGATCGCGCTGGCCGTCTTGATCGCCATCCCGCTCGGCACGCTGGCCGCGTATATGGCGAACAAGGGCAAGCGCTGGCTCGATAACGCCTTGACCTGGGTGGCGATGGTGCTCGACTTAATGCCTTCCTTTTGGATGGCGCTGCTGCTCATGCTGCTGTTCTCCTTGACCTTAAAGTGGCTTCCGGCGACGGGGCCGATTCAGTTCGACGATATGGGTCTGCTGCTGAAGCGGCTGGCGCTGCCGATCGTCATACTGGCGATCGGGCAAGTCGCGACATTGGCTCGCATCGCAAGAACCTCCGTTTTGGAGGTGTTGAACGAGGACTATATCCGCGCCTCGCGGGCGCTCGGCGCTTCGGAGATGCTCGTCGTCTTCCGCCACGGGCTTCGCAACGCGCTGCTTCCGATCATCACCGTCGTCGGACTTAGCTTCGGCAACCTGCTGAACGGCACCGTCATTACCGAATTCATCTTCGCTCTGCCGGGCGCCGGCACTCTGCTCGTGAACGGAATCAACAGCAGGGATTATCCGCTCGTACAGGTGGTCATTCTCGTATACGCCTTTATCTTCATCGCAGTAAATCTGCTGACGGATCTCGTCTACAAGAAATTCGACCCGCGGGTACAATTTTAACGGCGATCGCCGCTGGAAAGGGGACGTGAAACGATGGAGCAAAGTGCTGCCGGAGCTATTCGGTTCTGGAGGTCGTTCTCCGGCCGCAGGCGGGAATATCCGGGATTGCGCAAACTGATTCGCAATCGATCTGTGAAATGGGCGTTGGCGCTGCTCGTACCGGTGCTGCTCATAACCGCGCTCGCGCCGCTGCTGCCGCTGACCCCGCCGCTGCAGACGAATGTGAAGGAGAGCTTGGCCGCGCCGTCGCCGGCGAATCTGTTCGGCACCGACAAGCTTGGCCGCGACGTGTTCAGCAGAACGGTGGAGGGCATTCAAGTGTCGCTGATCGTCGGCTTCTCCGTCGCGCTGCTCACGGTGTCGATCGGCATGGCGCTGGGCACGCTCTCGGGATATTACGGCGGACGGGCGGACAGCGTCGTCATGAGCGTCGTCGACATCTTTCTTGCCTTCCCGTCGCTCTTGCTAGCCATCGGGCTTGTAGCGATTATGGGGGCCGGAACGATTCCCGTCGTGCTCGCGATTACGGTGGCCGACCTGCCCCGCATGATTCGATTGCAGCGGTCCATGGTGCTAAGTCTGAAATCCCGTCCGTTCCTCGACGCGGCGAGGACGGTATCGGCGTCGAATCGGTGGATGATGATGAAGCACGTGCTGCCGAATACGATCGCGCCGATGCTCGTAGCGGGCAGCATTACGGCGGCGAACGCGATTTTAACGGAAGCGAGCTTAAGTTTTCTGGGGCTCGGCATTACGCCGCCGGCGCCGTCGCTGGGTAACATTATCCGCGAAGGTCAGATGTATTTGCAGCAGGGGTGGTGGATCTCTACGCTCCCGGGGTTGGTTATTCTGATGATCGCTATCGGGCTTCATATGCTCTCCGATGGCATTCGCCAGGTGCTCGACCCGAAAGCGCGAACGTAGCGCAGCCGTATCTTACAGTCAGACATAACACGAAGACGCGCGCCGTCGGCGCGCGAGCTCGGAAGGAGCGCTGTCCCGTGGAGACACAAGCTTTGCTTCGCGTCCGCGATTTGCGAACGGAATTCGTAACGGAAGGCGCCGTCGTCCGCGCGGTGAACGGCGTATCATTCGACTTGCAGCCCGGAGAGCGGATGGCGATCGTCGGCGAGAGCGGATCGGGGAAGAGCGCCATGGCGATGTCGATCGTCCGGCTGATTTCCTATCCCGGCACGATCGCGGGCGGCAGCGTCATGCTCGGCGAGGAGGAACTGCTGACCCGAAGCGAGCGGGAGATGAACAAAATCCGCGGAGGACGCATCGGTACCGTCTTCCAAGACCCCATGACGTCGCTCGACCCGGTCATGCGCATCGAGGATCAGATGCTTCCGGCCATGAGGAAGCATCTCGGATTGACGGAGAAACAGGCGCGCAGGCGTGCCGTCGAGCTGCTCGAGCAAGTCGGCATCCCGGATCCGGAAGGCAGGCTGCGCAATTACCCGTTCGAGCTGAGCGGCGGGATGAGGCAGCGCGTATTGATCGCGATGGCGCTCTCCTGCAAGCCGCGGCTCATCGTCGCAGACGAGCCGACGACCGCGCTGGACGTCACCATTCAAGCGCAGATCGTCGAGCTGCTCAAAGGCTTATCCGAATCGACGGGAACCGCGATGCTTTTCATCACCCACGATTTGGGACTCGTCGCTCGCTTCGCGCAGCGCGTGGCGGTCATGTACGCCGGGAATATCGTCGAAATCGGCCGAGTAGACAATATTTTCGCGAACCCGAAGCATCCGTACACGCAAAGTTTATTGCGGACCATCCCGGGGGTCGGCGGCTCGCAGGCGCGGAGGCTCGCTCAAATCAAGGGCTTTCCGCCGGATATGCGCAGTCCGGTCGTCGGCTGCGCGTTCAAGGAACGCTGCCCGGTCGCGGAGGCGCGATGCTTCGAGACGTCGCCGGACTTGGAGGAGCGCGGCGCGGCCGGGCACCGGGCCGCCTGCTGGCGGCCCGACGGCATCACGGGAGACGCGGACGACGGCCTGCGTCCTACAGCCTCGTTCGCGGCCCCTGTCGGCGGCGAAAGCCATGGCGCGGCGGCGCGTCCCGACGCCGAGCCTCGAACGGTGCTCCGCGTGGAAGGACTCTTCAAGCGGTTCGTCGGCGCGCCTTCGGCGCCTTGGAAGCCGAAGCGGGTCGTGCAAGCGGTCAGAGGGGTCGACCTTAAGCTGCGTCAGGGCGAAACGCTGGGCGTCGTCGGCGAAAGCGGCTGTGGCAAGAGCACGCTGGCCCGGCTGCTGCTCCATCTAGAGAAGCCGTCGGAAGGAACGGTCGAGATCGAAGGGAGCCGGCTGGAGCGGTTGACGGGCGATGAGCTGCGGCATGCGAAAAACCGCATTCAGATGGTGTTTCAGGATCCGTACTCCTCCTTCAATCCGAAGCTGCGGATCGCGGATATCGTCGCCGAGCCGCTGCACGTGCAGCGCATCGGCACGAAGGAGGAGCGGGAACGGCGGGTGCGCGAGCTGCTCACGAAGGTCGGCCTCGACCCGGTCTTTATGGATCGTTATCCGAATCAGCTGAGCGGCGGGCAGCGGCAGCGGGTCGGCATCGCCCGGGCGCTCGCGCTCGAGCCGTCCGTCATCGTGGCGGACGAACCGACCTCCGCGCTGGACGTCTCCGTCCGGGCGCAGGTCATTAACCTTATGTGCGACCTGAAGGAAGAGATGGGCATCAGCTTCGTGTTCATTTCCCACGACTTGTCTACCGTTCGACATATTTCCGATCGTATCGTCGTCATGTATTTGGGGCGAATCGTGGAGCAAGGGCCGACCAAGGACGTGTTCGCCCGCCCGATTCATCCGTACACGAAGGCGCTGCTGGCCGCCGTGCCCGAGCCGGATCCGGCGCTTGAGGCGACCCGGGAGACGGCGGTCATCGCCGGCGAGCTGCCGAGCCCGGCGAATCCGCCTAAGGGCTGCGCGTTCCATTCCCGCTGCCCGGCGGCGAAGGCCGATTGTTTGGAACGCGTTCCCGAGCTTACGGAGGTCGCCGAGGACAGGTTCGCCGCCTGCCATTATGTATAATCGCGCGGGGCGGAACATCGGTATTTACGGCGGCGGCGTCTTCTTCGCCCTGAACACGATCGCCCAGCCGTACTTCGCGCTCATTGCGGAAGGGCTCGGGGCGTCGACCGCGACGATCGGCCTGATGGTGACGCTTCGAGCGCTGCTGCCGCTGTTTATCGCGATGCCGATCGGACAGCTGATCGATTCGATTGGCGCGCTCCGCATGACCATAGCGGGCGTCGCGCTGCTGACCGTCTCGCTCGCCATGATGGCCTTCGGCGCCGATCTTGCCACGTTGGCCGCTTCGCAGCTCATACTGGGCGCCGCGATCATGGTGGTGGCTTCGTCGCTGCAGGTGCTGGCCGCCGACGGCGAGAAAGAGAAGGCAAGGCGCAACCGCAATATTAACCGTTACTCCATGTGGACCTCCGTCGGAGGCATGGCCGGTCCGCTGCTCGGCGGAGCGCTGGTGGGAGCGGTGGGCGTCGGACTCGCCGGCTACCGAGCCGCCTTCCTCGCCTCGACGGTCGTCAGCCTCGCCTCGCTGCTGCTGGTCTGGGCGATTGCCCGGAAGGGAGGCGCGCTCTCGGCGGACGGGGAGTCGGAAGCCGAACGTAACGTCTCCGCTCGGGAGACGGCCGTGCAAGCGAGGCGGTTACTTCGTCCGAGCAGCATCGTTGAAAGCTACTTAAGCGGCATGCATCTCATGCGTTACCGCGGCGTGCAATTCGGCTTGATCGCTACGTTCCTCATTATGTTTATTCAATCGATGTTTATGAGCTTCATTCCGTTGTACTTGCATTCGCTCGGCTACGGCGCATGGACGATCTCCGCGGTCGTCTCGATTTCCGGATTGGCGGGCCTTGTCTCGCGGGTATCGCTCGAGTGGATCATGAAGCGATCGTCGCTGGAGCGCATCTTGCTTGCGGCCGGCGGCATCGCGGCGTCATCGCTTCTGTTGATCCCCGTCGCGTCGCTTCACGTCGTCAGCATTGCGGCGCTGACGTTCCTGATCGGCAGCGCCGTCGGGATCAACCTGCCCGTCAGCATTATGATTATGGTCGACGAGGCGCTCGACCGCGATCGCGGCAAGGTCGTGGGCCTGAGGCTGCTGTCGAACCGCGTCTCGCAAATCGTCAGTCCGGCGATGTTCGGCGCGCTCGGTCAATGGCTCGGGCTGAGCGCTGCATTCTACGTAGGCGGCGGCGCGTTGGTGGCCGCGATGGCGGGCTTCGCGTTGTACAGCGCCAAATCCGTCTCCGGGGGGGAGGCCGTACGCGGCGCGTCCCCTGAACGCGTCGAAACGTAAGAAACTGTATGACAATAACAAATTCGTGGAGGGTACCTATATGAAATACGCATTCGAGGATCATTGCTGGAAGGACGTCGTCGGCGAGGATATTTTGAAAATTTACCAAGCGTACGAGCGGGAGACGTTCGTCGGCCGGCAGCCGGCGCTGCTCGCCATCGATCTCTATAACATCGCTTACCAAGGCGGAAGCAAGCTTCCGATCGAGCTGCAAGCCGACTACCCGAGCTCCTGCGGCGTGTACGCGTGGGAGGCCATCGAGCCGACGAAGGCGCTGTTCGCGGCCGCCCGGGCGCTCGGCATGCCGATTATTTATTCGACGAGCGATACAAGGATGCGCAAGGCCGGCGGCCGCTCGGTAAAGGCGACGAATCGCCGCTCCGGGGCCGCTTCGGAGGACGCGTACGACATATTCGAGGCGTTCAAGCCGCATGATTCCGATCTCATCATTTATAAGACGCGCGCCAGCGCCTTCTACGGCACGCCGCTAACGGCGCAGCTGACGATGATGGGTGTCGACAGCTTGATCGTCTGTGGGGAATCGACGAGCGGCTGCGTACGGGCAAGCACGGTGGACGCCTATTCGCACGGCTACCACACCGTCGTGGTCGAAGAGTGCTGCTTCGATCGGAGTCCGATCTCGCATAAGGTGAGCTTGTTCGATCTGCATCATAAGTACGCGGACGTCATGCATATCGACGAGGTGCTCGGTCATCTGAGCCAGCGGACGAAGCAGAAGCCAGCGTAACGACGATGAGCGGTCGCGGAACCGGTCTCTACGCAATTTTCTTGTCGGCGGTCGGCTACTGGCTTAGCTTCAGCATGATCCGACCGATCCTGACGCTGTACTTCCACGACCTGGGGTACGGAACCGCGACGATCGGCTTGCTCATGTCCGCGCAGGCGATCCTGCCGGTATTTCTGGCCATTCCGCTCGGCGGGCTGATCGATCGGATCGGCCCCCGCCGGGCGGTGCTCGCCGGATCCGCGCTCGGGACGGGCAGCGGCGCCATGCTGATGGCGGGCTACTATCATGAGTGGCTGGCGCCGGTGATGCTGTCGCAAATCGTGAACGGGATCGGCGCGATGCTCGTCTGGAGCGCGCTGCAGGCGGCCGCCTCCGTCACGGCTCGAACGATCGACGGCGGGGCGAAGAAGAACGATCTGTTGTCGCAGTTTTCGTTCGTCGCCTCGCTGGCGCAGCTCGCCGGACCCGCGGCGGGCGGAATGTTGTCCGACGCGGGAGGCTACTCCGCCGTCTTCCTCGTCTTTGGGCTGCTGAACGCGGCGGGCGTCCTCATGGCGCTCCGGTTGCCTCGCGAAGGGAAGGGAAAGCGAAGGGAAGTCAGTTTTCGGTTTTGGCGAAGCTACGCGGACGGGTATCGGCTCATGCGGGACAATCGGGCATACGCGGCGGCGATCGGTTTGAATGCCGTCCTGTTCGTGCTCGTCGACGTTCGTTCGACGTTCGTTCCGCTCTTCCTCGCCGAGCAGCGCTTCACCCACGCGAGCATCGGCGCGGCGCTCGCCGCGGCCGCAGCCGCTTCGATGCTTATTCGTCCGTTCGTCGGCCGGCTGCTCGATCGGCTCGGGTATCGGGCCATCATGGCGGCCAGCATCTTGTCCGGCGGCGCCTTCATGCTGCTGCTCTCGGCGGGGCTGCCGTTCTGGGCGACCGCAGCGATCATGTTCGGCTGGGGACTGTGCACGGGCGTCAACCAGCCGATGGCGATGATCATGGTGTCGTCCTCGCTCGACGACCGGAACCAGGGCATGGGGATGAGCATTCGGAGCATGGCCAACCGGACGGTGTCGGGGCTGAATCCGTTAGTGTTCGGGGGAATTTCCGGCATCGTCGGCCTGCCGGTCGCGTTCGCCGGCATGGGCGCCGCGCTGCTGGCGTTCGGCGCGTGGTACCGGCTGCGGCGCTCGGGCGTTATGCCGAGGGAGACCGACGCGCCGCAAGGGGCGGCGAATTCGTCGGGGTAAGCGTCGTCGATAGGGCGCAGCAAAGAAGCGGCAGGCCGCGGGACGTTCCCGGGACTGCCGCTTCTTCGTCGCGAACGGCTACAGCAGCCGGTCGGCTTCCATGCCGAGCTTCTTGAGCAGCTCGATCGCCTGGTCCTTCTCGTCTTCGGTAAGGCCCGACATCGCTCGGTTCAGCACGCTCGCGTGCAGCGGGAAGATCGTCTCCATCAGCCGTTTGCCCTCCTCGGTCACGTCCGCGTACGTCACGCGGCGGTCCTCGGAGCAGTTGCGCCGGCTGACGTAGCCCGCGTTTTCCAGCTTATCTACCGTATATGTCACGCCCCCGCTCAGGATGAGCAGGCGCGACCCGATTTGTTGCAGCGGAATCGGCCCCTTATGATATAACAGCTCCAGCACCGCGAATTCGGTCTGATTGAGGCCATGCGCCTTAATGTCACGGGTCGAATGCTCGGAGACGCTGCGGAACGCACGATACAGCACGCGAAACAATCGGAGCGACCGTTCGATCTGTTGATCCATTTCGTCCATGCAGAATCCCCCTCTCTAGATGAACCGTTTACATACCATCATAGGGTCGCGGCGCGCTTTCGTCAAATCGGATTGCGTGAAACGGGCGGTTCCGGGACATACTGACGACTACCGTAAAAAATTCCCTGCCAGAAGGAGCGATAGCCCCATGAACGACCCAGCCATTCGATTGCGCTTCCCGAACGCCAGGGCGGCGGCGAAGGCGTTCGACACGCTGCAGGAGCTCGAATACCGCACCGAGCTGATCGCCGGCTGCGAACCGCCGGAGCTCGCCGTTCACATCGAACGCCACGACGTGCAATCCGCGCTCGAAATCGCGTACGCGTTCGAGGGAAAACTCGTGGAGCACGGCGAAGACCGACCGAAGCGGAGCGAGTTCGACCCGGACGAGGTCGTCATTCCGGCGCATGCCGTGACCGAAGACTTCAGCGATCGGTACATGACCGGCGAGAGCGACGATTTCCTAGGCGACGAGGCCGACGCCGTTCGCGAAGGCTACCGGGAAAGCATCTATTGATGCCGAAGAAAATGGGCCGTACCCCGCATCGTCCGCGGGGGCGGCCCATTTTCTATAGAAACGGTTATGCGTTCATCGTATCGATCAGGTCGCGCAGCACTGCATCGGCGTTCGCGTAGTCGACCTGGCACGTGCCCGCCGCCTTGTGGCCGCCGCCGCCGTGCTTCAGCATCAGCGCGCCGATGTCCGTCGTCGACGTCCGGTTAATAATGCTGTGACCGCACGCGAATACGCAGTTGACCTTGTTGCGGCCGTCGACGATCCAAATCGAAACGTTCTGCTCCGGGTAGAGCGCGTACACCATGAAGCGGTTGCCCGGGTAAATCGTCTCGACGCCGCGCAGGTCGGTCACGATGACGTTGCCTTCGGTGCGCGTGTATTTCGCGAGCATCTCGCGGAATTGCGCGTCGAGCTCGAAGTAGCGCGCCACGCGCTCCTTCACGTCCGGCAGCTCCATGATTTCGTCGACCGTCATCGTCGCGCAGTGGTCGACGAGGTCTTCCATGAGCTGGTAGTTGCTGATCCGATAGTCGCGGTAGCGGCCGAGGCCGGTGCGCGCGTCCATAATGAACGACAGCAAATCCCAGCCCTTCGGATTCAAAATGTCCTCCGCGCTGAACTGCGCCGCGTCCGCCTTGTCCACGCCCGCCATAATGTCGTCGAGCTCCGGGCCGAACTTCTCGCGACCGCCGTAGTAATCGTACACGACGCGAGCCGCGCTCGGCGCTACGCGAGATTCGCCCTTGTATTCGGTCTCCGGCTGCATGCGGGCGATTTCGCTCGAATGGTGGTCGAACCAGAGGCCGACGCCGGGCACGTACGGCAAATTCGCTAAAATATCGTTCTCGTTCACTTCGATGAGGCCGTCTTGCACATCCTTCGGATGCACGAACTTCATCTCGTCGACCATGCCGAGCTTCTTGAACAGCATGGCGCATACCAACCCGTCAAAATCCGAGCGCGTAATCAACCGCATTGCAGAACACCTTCCATCACGAAAATAGTTCGAACGAACCATGTATATTCGCCCTCCGTTCGGCGGATTCCTGCTGGATTCGGTTCGCGCGCGCGAAAATTCCGGGTAAAGGGAATTTCCCATCGCTTATAGAATTTATTTCGTAATTTCTGCACCAATTCGTAGTTTTGTATCCTTCGAGAGGGACGGAAGACACTCTATCATGGAACTCAAGCGCAAGGCTTTCAACCGCGCAACTCATACTCAAGGGGACGTGAGACGAATGAAGAAAGGCTTGGGCGACCCGTCCCGGGGATCCACCGGCGCCCACGAATTCGGGATCAACGCGACGGGGATTTACAGAGTGCCGCTGCGCAAGGGGATCCTGCCCACCGTTACGCTCTTGGACGGATCGATCGCGAACGCGCCGGAGCGCGTCATGGAAATTATCGGGGATGCCAAAGAATACGCTAAGCGATTCATTCCATAACTCATTGGGGGATACGGCATGGAGACGACGACAGAAAGGCGAGCCGTCTGGCAACAGGTGGCTTTCCCGCGAGTGACGATTAAAGACCGGTTCTGGAAACCGCGCTTAGAGAGCTTGAATCGAGCTACGTTCAAAACCTGCCTGGAGAAATGCGAGGAGACGGGGCGGATCTCGAATTTCGCCAAGGCGGCAGGTCTCATGGAAGGCAAACACGAGGGCATCTTTTTCAACGACTCGGACGTCTACAAGCTGCTGGAAGGCATCGCTTACTCGCTTACGACGACGCCGGACGCGGCGTTGGAAGCGGAAGCGGATCGAATCATTGGATTGATCGCGGCAGCGCAAGAAGAGGACGGTTATCTGCTGACCTACTTTACGCTCGAGCATCCGGAATTGAAGTGGACGGATATGGATAAACACGAAATGTATTGCGGCGGACATTTGATCGAAGCGGCGGTCGCTTATTTCGAGGCGACCGGCAAGCGAACGCTGCTCGACGTCGCCTGCAAGTTGGCCGATCATTACGACAATACGTTCGGGGTCGGGAAGCGCCATTGGGTCGAAGGGCACGAAGAGATCGAGTTGGCGCTTGTGAAGTTATATCGCGTGACGGGAGAAGCGCGATATTGGAAGCTCGCGCTATGGCTGCTGGAGGAGCAGGGGCCGCGGTCACGGCGTAGGAACGAGCTGGAATCGCCCCGATTGGGGGGCGGCCTATTGCCAAGACGACGTGCCCGTGAAGGACATCGAGCGGGTGACGGGACACGCCGTGCGCGCGATGTACTTATATACGGCGATGGCGGACGTCGTGCATGCGTCCGGGGAGCAGGAGTATGTCGACGCGCTGCACCGGGTGTGGCATAACGTCGTCCATAAAAACATGTATGTTACCGGCGGAATCGGCCCTTCGCACGATAACGAGGGATTCACGCACGATTACGATCTGCCGAACGAGACGGCGTACTGCGAAACGTGCGCTTCGATCGGGATGGTCATGTGGAACCAACGCATGAATTTGTTGTTCCGGGACGCCAAGTATGCGGACGTGATGGAACGGGCGATGTATAACGGCGCGCTGGCCGGCCTCTCGTTCGAAGGAGACAAATTTTTTTACGTAAACCCGCTCGCCTCTCGAGGCGACCACCATCGGGTGGCGTGGTTCGACGTCTCCTGCTGTCCTACGAACCTGGCGAGGTTTTTGCCATCGATCGGCAACTACATGTTCGCCGCGGCGGAAGGGGGCTTCGCCGTGAACCTGTACGCGAGCTGCGAAGCGGACATTCCGTTGTCCGGGGGAAATCGAGTGCGCGCCGACATGCAAACCGACTACCCATGGGACGCTTCGATCGACATCGCGCTGCACCCTGAACGGCAGGAACGGTTTCCCGTCATCCTTCGCATCCCCGGTTGGTGCCGAAGCTACGAGGTGTTGGTGAACGGGGAACGCCAGTCCGCTAAGCAAGCACCGTATGCTCAAGGGTATATTGTGCTGGATCGGGAGTGGAAGCAAGGGGATCGCATCGCATTAACGCTCGACATGGAGGCGCGCTGGGTGCGCTCCCGCCCGGAGGTCGCGGCGAATGTCGGACGGCTCGCCCTTCAGCGAGGTCCGCTCGTCTATTGCATGGAGCAAGCGGATCACCCCGGGATCGAGTACGACGAAGCGGCGTTCGCCCCCGACGCCGCCTTCGTCGTCGAGCACCGCGCCGATTGGTTCCATGGCATCAGCGTCCTGTCCGGGCCGGACAGCCGGGGCCGCCATTGCACGTTCGTTCCGTATTACGCCTGGGACAATCGCGAGCCCGGGTATATGCAGGTGTGGGTGAAGGAACACGAAAGCGAACAGCTCTACCTAGGGTAATAAACTTACCCGAACCTGCAATTTTACTACGCCCCGAACGATCCGGGATAGGAAGTTACCGACCCTCCGCCGCGTTCTTCCCCGCAGTATACCCTGTGGCGAACGCGGCGGTAATGTTATATCCGCCCGTATAGCCGTGGATATCCAGAATTTCGCCGCAAAAGTACAGCCCCTCGGTCAGCTTCGATTGCATCGTTTTCGGATCGACCTCCTTCAGGTTGACGCCGCCGCCCGTAACGAACGCCTCCTCGATCGACAGCGTGCCGGACGCCCACAGCTCGAACCGCTTGCACAGGTCCGCGAACGTCTGGAGCGCTGCCTTCGGAATTTGGTCGGCCTGCGTATCCTCCGGGATGCCGGCGCGCCCGAGCAGAAACAGCAGCATCCGCTCCTGAAGCAGCGGCCGGAAGGCGTTCTTCGCCGCTTTCTTCCCTTCGTCGCGCACGATGCCGGCGATTCGTTCCCACAACGCGTCGGCGCTTTCGCCCGGGAACAGGTTGATGCTCATCAGCACATGCTTCGTCTCGTATTTCTTGCGCGCCTTCACGACGAATTGGCTGCAGCGCAGCGCCGCCGGGCCGGAGATGCCGAAGTGGGTGAAAATCATGTCCCCTTCGTGCGTAATGATTCGCTTCCCCTTCGGGTCCCAGACGGTCAGCTCGATGCCGCGCAGCGAGATGCCCTGCAGCGTCTTCTCGCGGATGAACGGCTCGCTCGACGTAATCGGCACCTCGGTCGGATACAACTCGGTGATCGTGTGCCCGGCCGCCTCCGCCCACGCATACCCGTCGCCGGTCGAGCCGGTGTGCGGCACGCTCTTCCCGCCCGTCGCGATGACGACCGCGCGGGCGGGGATACGTTCGCCGTTCTTCAGCCGCACGGCGGCGACGCGGCCTTCCGCGTATTCGACGCCGTCGACCGGGGCGTTGACGCGGATGTCGACGCCGAGCGAACGCACCTTGCCGACGAGCGCGTCGACGACCGTCTTCGCCTTGTCGCTGACGGGAAACATCCGCCCGCGGTCCTCCTCCTTCAGCCGAATGCCGAGCGCTTCGAAGAACGCGATAATGTCGCGGTTGCTGAAGTGATGGAAGGCGCTGTACAGAAATCTTCCGTTGCCGGGGATATGCTTTACGATCGTGTCCAGGTCGCCGGCGTTCGTGACGTTGCAGCGGCCGCCCCCCGAGATGCCGAGCTTGCGGCCGAGCTTGTCTCCCTTGTCGATGAGCAGCGTCCGCGCGCCGTGCGTCGCCGCGGATACCGCCGCCATCAGACCCGAGGGCCCTCCGCCGATGACGACGACGTCGTATGCGTGATGGGTCATTTTCGAAATCCGTCCTCTACTGCTATATTGCGAATAGTATACCATGCGCGGCATGTTCTTCCGAAACTCGGCGAATACTAACGGTCGACAACGACGGAAGGAGTGACGAACGATCATGGCGAACGGCGGAAACAACAACGATTCGCGGGCGCAGCAGCGGCATGAGCAGCAAAACGACGCGCGCCGCGGCAACGAGGACAAGGTGCCGGGCATCGACAAAAAACTGAACGGCCCGAACCGCCCGGCGGAATAGGGGGGCCTACGATGAGCAAGAAGCATGAGAAGCGCGCCGACGACGCGGCGGCGAACCCCGATACGCCCGAAGAGGTGATCGCGTCGCTCGGCGATCCGTCGCTCGATCCGTTCGAGATCGAATTCGCGCCGGAGCACCGGGACCGCGGGCCGCGCGGCGCCTTCGTGAACGAGCACGGCGTCGTTATCGGCGATCACGATTACGAGTCTCCGCAGTCGCCGCTCGAGAATTGGTCGAAGGATACCGATCCGACGGTGATGGCGGGGGACGAGTGGGTACATCCGTACAAGGACATCGGGTTTCAAACCGAGGAAAATCGCGACTACTTCGAAAAGGGCATCCCGCCCAAAGGCGGCATCTACATGCATCCGACGGTGGACGTCGCCTATCCGTACAATTTGCAAGACGACGCCGCGGATGCGTCCGACGCGCCCGGGAAGAAGTAACGACAACGTATCGTCGACGTGGTATAATAAACTTGGCGAATGCCAAAGTTAACATATACCAGGTAAGGGAGCGTGAACCTGATGTCGATTACGTTCGAGATGTACATGAACGATTACATCCAGCCGATGCGCGACGAATTGACGCGCCTTGGCATTAGGGAGCTCCGGACGCCGGAGGACGTAGAGCAGGCGTTCAACGATATGAAGGGCACGGCGCTCGTCGTCGTCAACTCGGTGTGCGGCTGCGCCGCCGGCAATGCCCGTCCGGGGGTCGCGAAAGCGCTGCAAGCCGGCCCGAAGCCGGATCACCTGTACACGGTGTTCGCGGGGCAGGACAAGGAAGCGACTGCGAAGGCTCGCGAATATTTCGCGCCGTACCCGCCGTCGTCCCCGTCGATCGCGCTGATGAAGGACGGCGAGCTCGTGTTCTTCATCGAGCGGCACGAGATCGAGGACCGCAACGCGGAGCAGATCGGCGCGAAGTTGGCCGGCGCGTTCGAGCACTACTGCAAGTAAGAAGCTGCTAAGCTTCGCAGCCCCCACCCCTCGCGGGAGTGGGGGCTTTTTTTGTGCTTACGCCGTAGTGGGCCGGACGGGGGCCGCGCCTTCGCTGTTGCGTTAGACGCGGGGGCAGCTTCTAGTGACGCAGCGGACCTTCGCTCTAAGCGCAAAGTTTGGTGTTAGATTGCGAATAAGCGCAAATGTTGAGCATAACGGCGAGATAAGCGCAAATGTTGAGCATAACGGCGGGATAAGCGCAAATGTTGAGCCTATTGCGGCATGCGGCGGACGGCGGGCGGGTTGGGGCGTGTGCGTGCGAGGGCGAGCGGCGGTGGGTGACGTGGGAAAAGCGCAAATTTTGAGCATAACGCCGAGTTAAGCGCAAATGTTGAGTATTACGTGGCATGCGGCGGACGGCGGGCGGGTTGGGGCGTGTACGTGCAAGGGCGAGCGGCGGTGGGTGAGGCGGAGTAAGCGCAAATTTTGAGCATAACGGCGGGATAAGCGCAAATGTTGAGCTTATCTCGGCATGCGGCGGACGGCGGGCGGGTTGGGGCGCGTGCGATCGAGGGCGAGCGGCGGTGGGTGAGGCGG